>NZ_JBEPAL010000001.1:0-505931 GCF_040298625.1 Streptomyces sp. NPDC001532 | reverse complement strand
GGCTTCCGCCGTGCCCTTGGCTTCCGCCGTGCCCTCGGCTTCCGCCGTGCCCTTGGCTTGCGCGGCGCCCTCGGCTTCCGCCGTGCCCTTGGCTTCCGCCGTGCCCTCGGCTTCCGCCGTGCCCTTGGCTTGCGCGGCGCCCTCGGCTTCCGCCGTGCCCTTGGCTTGCGCGGCGTCGCCGGACCTGGCCGGGCCCTCCGCCCCGGCCGTGGCTGCGGCCGTGGCTCCGGGCTCGGTCGAGCCCTGCGCCTTGGCCGTACCCCGGCTCCTGGCAGTGCCCTTGGCCTTCCTCGCGCCTTGGGCCTTCGCGGCGCCCTCGCCCTCGGCCGAGCCCTCAGCCGAGTCCCCGCCCTTCACAGCACCGTCGGCCTCAGCCGTCCCGCCAGCCGCAGCGACCCCCCGCGCCTCAGCCGCCCCCCGCTCCTTCGCCCCGCCCCGCGCCCTCGTCGCGCCCCGGACCTTGGTCGTGCCCCGGACCTTGCCCGTCCCGCGCGCCTTCCCGGCCGTCGTCCCGCGGGTCCTGGCCGGGCCCGACGGCTCCGCCGTACCGCCCGTCGTCTCGTCCGGCGTACCGCCCGCATCCGGCGTATCCTCGGCACCTCGCGGTCCCTCACCCCCACCCGTCCCCTCGTGCGCCGTGTGCTTCACGTCCGTCGGGCTCCCCGCCTTCTCCGCGATGTCCATGGCGCTTACTGTGCGTCAATACGACGAGCGCACCCGGGCAGGCGAAGGGTGGTGGCGACGGGGTTCACACCGATGGCCCCCGGTGCGACGCTGTGATCATGAGCCGTATCGAAGCCGCACCCGAAGAGGGCCGCGCAGCCGAAGGCCACCTCGTCGACCGGCTGCTCGCGGGACTGCCGGCCGAGGCCGTCCTGACCGACCCCGATGTCACCGCCTCCTACGCCCACGACATGGCGAGCTTCTGCCCGGCCGGCGCCCCGGCCGTCGTCGTGCTGCCGCGCACCGTCGAGCAGGTCCAGCACGTCATGCGCACCGCGACCGAGCTGCGCGTCCCGGTCGTCCCGCAGGGCGCCCGCACAGGACTCTCGGGCGGCGCCAACGCCTCCGAGGGCTGCATCGTGCTGTCCCTGACGAAGATGGACCGGATCATCGAGATCAGCCCGGTCGACCGCATCGCCGTGGTCGAGCCGGGGGTCGTCAACGCCGCCCTCTCCCGCGCCGTCGGCGCACACGGCCTCTACTACCCTCCCGACCCCTCCAGCTGGGAGACGTGCACGATCGGCGGCAACATCGGCACCGCCTCGGGCGGTCTGTGCTGCGTGAAGTACGGGGTGACCGCCGAGTACGTCCTCGGCCTCGACGTCGTCCTCGCCGACGGCCGGCTCATGTCCACCGGCCGCCGCACCGCGAAGGGCGTCGCCGGCTACGACCTGACCCGCCTGTTCGTCGGCTCCGAGGGCTCGCTGGGCATCGTCGTCCGTGCCGTCCTCGCCCTGCGGCCGCGGCCGCCCCGGCAGCTGGTGCTGGCCGCCGAGTTCGCATCGGCCGCGGAGGCCTGTGATGCCGTGTGCCGGATCATGGCGGGCGGCCATGTTCCGTCACTCCTCGAACTCATGGACCGTACGACGGTGAAGGCGGTGAACGACCTCGCGAACATGGGGCTTCCGGAGTCCACCGAGGCCCTGCTGCTCGCGGCCTTCGACACCCCGGACCCGACCGCCGACCTCGCCGCGGTCGGCGCGCTGTGCGAGGCCGCCGGCGCCACCCAGGTGGTCCCGGCCGACGACGTCGCCGAGTCGGAACTGCTGCTCCAGGCCCGCCGGATGTCGCTGACCGCGCTCGAAGCGGTCAAGGGCACGACGATGATCGACGACGTGTGCGTGCCCCGCTCCCGGCTCGCCGACATGCTGGCCGGAGTGGAGCGCATCGCCGAGAAGTACGACCTGACCATCGGCGTCTGCGCGCACGCGGGCGACGGCAACACCCACCCCACGGTGTGCTTCGACGCCCAGGACCCCGACGAGTCCCGGCGCGCCCGCGAGTCCTTCGACGAGATCATGGCCCTCGGCCTGGAACTCGGCGGCACCATCACGGGCGAGCACGGCGTCGGCGTGCTGAAGCGGGAGTGGCTGGCCCGGGAACTCGGCCCTGTGGGGCTGGAGATGCAGCGGGCCGTCAAGCAGGTCTTCGACCCCCTGGGCATCCTCAACCCGGGCAAGCTCTTCTGACCCGCCTCCGTTCACTGGGCGAGCAGTTCGGCGAGTTCGTCGTCGATGCCCAGCTGCTCGCCCTCCGTCCCGGGCGGCACCACCCGCAACGTCCGCTCCAGCCAGGACGACACCTGCGCCGCCGGTCCTTCCAGCAGGGCGTCCCCGTCGGGCGAACTGAGCGCCATCAGCACGACGTTGCGGCCGTCGGTCTTCGTCGGCCACACCCGCACGTCCCCGTGTCCGCACGGCCGGAACACCCCCTCCACCAGCAGCTCCCGGGCGAACGTCCAGTGCACCGGATACTCGGAGTTGATGTGGAAGGCGATGTGGACGGCGTACGGGTCGTCGGTGCGGTAGCCGAGCCGGGCGGGGACGGGGATGCTGTGCTCGGGGGACAGGACGAGCCGCAGCTCCAGTTCGCGCTCCACGACGGTGTACATGGCGTTTTCCTCTCTCGTACCGATGGTCGGCGCGGGCCGCCGGTGGGCCCGTACGGGTGGAGAGAGGGCAGGTGCTCAAGCATTACGCGGGTTCACCGAACTTTTTTCCGCCCCCGCCGCGCCCCTCGCCGCGCTCGCCGCGCCGGGGTAGCACAACCGTGCTCGAAAGGGGTGGGTACGGCGGGACGGGCGGTGCGGGTTGCGCCCGTCTGATAGATGTGGAGACCCCCAGTACACCCCCGAGCAGATACGGGACGACGGACATGAGCGCCCCAACCCCGGCCCCCGGCGACGACAGGCCCCGCGAAGGGTATTACCCGGACCCCTCCATCCCCGGATATGTCCGGTACTGGAACGGTGCCGCGTGGGTTCCGGGCACCAGCCGTCCGGCCCCGGCCGACGGCGAACCGCTCGCCCCGCCGGCCGGGGCGCGCCCGGCCCAGCCCTCGGTCGAGGAGACCGGGCCGCACTTCTTCGACGAGGACCCCGTCGAACAGCCCGCCCCGCAGGAGCCGGCGTCCGCGTGGGGTGCCGACCGCGCCCGCCAGTCGGGCTTCGGCGGCGAACAGGACCGCCGGGTCTCCTGGGGCGCGCCGCAGGGCGCCGACCCGCGCGTCGCGGCCGACAGCGCCCCGGAACCCCGTACGCCGGAACCCCGAACGCCGGAACCTCGCGGCCCCGAACCCGGTACGTCCGAGCCCCACACCCCCGCGCACCCGCCCGCCGCGTCCGACGGCGGCGCGGAGTCGGCCGCCGCCGCGGCCGGGAGCACCTTCGTGTTCCGCCGGCCGACGGGCAACGGCCAGGCCGGCGACGGCGGTTCGGCGGCGGGCGCCGGTACTGCCGGCCCCCGCGACGAGGGCACCATGACCTTCCGCGCGGTCGGCCCGCGCGCGCAGGGCCAGGCGGGCGCCGCGGCCCCCTCGATCCCGGCGAACCCCGTCGCCCCGGGCACCCCGGGCACCCCGGGCACTCCCGGAACCCCCGCCTCCGGCGCGCCCGGCTTCGGCGCGGGCAAGGCCGCGGCGGCCCGTGCCGCGACACCCCAGCCCCAGGCCCAGCCCCGGCCCCAGGCCCAAGTCCCGCCCCAGACCCCGCAGTCACCGGCGGCCCACGCCCAGTCTGCCGCCCCCTCCACGCCTTCCACGCCCTCCGCCCCGGCCGGCCCCCAGCAGCAGCCGGCGGCCGGTGCGGGCTTCCCGCCGCGCTCCGCGCAGGTGCCGCAGCAGGCCGTCGCCGCCACGCCGGTGACGGCCGGTCCCGGCGGCGGTCAGGCGTCCTGGGCCCAGCAGGTCCACCAGCTCGCCGGGTCCGGCGGCGCCGCCGCCGAGGAGCAGCCGGTCGCCCCGTGGAAGCCCCCGGTCGAGGACGTGTTCCAGGCGGCGGCCCGGCGGCAGTCGGAGGCCCGTCCCGCGGGGCTCGGCAAGCGGCTGGCGGCGCGGTTGATCGACACGGTCGTCGTCGCGGGCGTCACCGCGGTGGCCGCCGTACCGCTCGGCGCCAAGGCGCTGGACCACGTCCAGGACAAGGTCGACCAGGCCAAGCTCTCCGGCGAGACGGTCACGGTGTGGCTGCTGGACGGCACCACCTCGGCGTACCTCGGCATCGTGCTGGCCGTCCTGCTGGTCACCGGCGTCCTCTACGAGGCGCTGCCGATCGCCAAGTGGGGCCGGACCCTGGGCAAGAAGCTGCTCGGCCTGGAGGTCCGGGACATCGAGGCGCACCAGCCGCCGTCCTTCGGCGCCGCGCTGCGCCGCTGGCTGGTCTACAGCGTCCCGGGACTGCTCTGCGTGGGGCTCGTCGGCGTCCTGTGGTGTCTGGTCGACAAGCCGTGGCGGCAGTGCTGGCACGACAAGGCGGCGCGTACGTTCGTGGCGGGATGACCGCCCGGCGGAGGCGGCCGTAGCCCGTACGGCCGCCCGCCGGATGCGCCGGGTGAGGCTTCGCGGTCCACTCGGGCCATGACCACCGAACCGCCCCCCGGCTCCGGCGGACAGCCTCCGGAAGACGATCCGTTCAGGAAACAGCCCCCGTCCGGCCCGGGCCAGGGCTCGCCGTACGACCCGCCGTCCGGCGGCGACACCCCGTACGGCGGCCAGCCGCCGCCCCCGCCCGGCGGAGGCGGCCCGTACGGCGGCGGAGGCCCCTACGGCGGCGGCCCGCCCGGCGGTGGCCCCTACGGGGGCGGCCCGTACGGCGGCGGTCCCTACGACGGCGGCTACGGCGCCCCCGAGGACCCGCTCGCCGGCATGCCGCCGCTCGCCGACAGCGGCAGGCGCACGCTCGCCAGGATCATCGACATGATCCTGGTAGGAGCGGTGATCGTGCTGCTCAGCTGGCTCTTCAATGTCAACGAGTACGACGTGACCGGCGACGACATCGACACGGGCAAGTCCTTCGGCCAGTCCGCCATCGCGGCCGTGCTCTACATCGCGTACGACACCTTCATGACCGCCAGGACGGGCCAGACGCTCGGCAAGAAATGGCTGAAGTTGCGCGTGGCCAATCTGGACAACGGCGCCACGCCCTCCGTCCAGAACTCACTGATCCGCGCGGCCGTGCTGTGGCTGCCGTTCGCCTTCTGCTGCGCCTGTGTGTGGACGGCGATCACCGGCGGCTGGAGCTTCTTCGACAAGCCGTACAAGCAGGGTCTGCACGACAAGCCGGCCAAGACGGTGGTGGTCGCCACCGGCTGAGCCGCCGCCGGGACCCGGGACGCGCCGGGTCCGTCAGTTGTCGGTGACCGACGCGGCCGCGCCGACGGGCTCCTGCGCGGGCCGGGCCGAGGGGGAGGCCGGTGCGGTCCGCGCGGGTTTGCGCGCCGGCACCGTCAGGGCGACCAGCAGCCCGAGGGCGAGCGCCGCGACGGCGGCCATGGAGATCCCGACGGTCGAACTCGTCTGCGACAGCAGCAGCATGGCGAGCGTCGAGAGGATCACGGTGCAGGAACCGTAGGCGAGCTGTGCGGCGGTCGGACGCGGCATGGCAATCGGTCCTCGGGAAAAGGGGGTCTCCCCCCGTGCCTCTCGCCGTGGGGGAGGTGCGGACAGGCATATGTGTTCGTCAATCTATTCGGCTGCATGCCCGAGTGGAGCGAAGCGTAAGCGTGAGATGACCAACAGTGCCGGAGCACGGGGGGCGCATCGAGTCATGGTGTCCACCCAGTGGACGGCCGGACGCGCCCGCTGGGCGGGTAGCGGGATGTTCGCTGAGCGGAAGCGGAACACCGCATAATGCAATTGACCTGTCCAAGTCAAGGTCTGTCTTTTCTTCTCAACCTCTAGTCCAATGACGTCACTTGACTACACGCGTTGATCACGGGCACGCGGACCCCCCATGCCAGGACTCCTTCCTTCCGCATGCCCGAACGCGGGGGAGGATCTCAAGTGACCAGCAGACCCTGGACGTTCCGAGTGACCGCTACCGCGGTCGCGCTCGCGGCGGCCACCGCGACCTTCTCGACCTACGGCGTGGCCCAGGCCGACCCGGCCGGACCCGAGAAGGCCGCGAGTGTCGACCGGCAGGACCCGGCGTCCGTCAAGGCCCACGAGGAGCACGACCTCGACGGCCCGCTCAGCAAGACCCAGGAAGCCCAGCGCGAAGAGGCCCTGAAGCAGGTCATCTCCGGCAAGGCCGAGATACAGAAGCGCGACGGCTCCCACGTCGTCGAGCTGACCAGCCGCAAGGGCGCCGGAAAGTACGTCGAGCTGGGCCGGGAGAAGACGGACAAGATCTTCACCATCCTGGTGGAGTTCGGCGAGCAGACCGACCCCCGCTACGGCGGCACCCCCGGCCCGCTGCACAACAAGATCGCCGCACCGGACCGCTCGAAGGACAACAGCACGGCCTGGCAGGCCGACTACGACCGCGAGCACTACCAGAACCTGTACTTCGGCGACGGCGCCGACTCGATGAAGACCTACTACGAGAAGCAGTCCTCGGGCCGCTACTCCATCGAGGGCGAGGTCTCCGACTGGGTCAAGGTCCCCTACAACGAGGCCCGCTACGGCTCCAACAAGTGCGACCCCGACAACTGCGCCTGGTACGCGGTGCAGGACGGCGTCACCGCCTGGGTCGAGCAGCAGAAGGCGGCCGGGAGGACCGACGCCGAGATCAAGGCCAAGCTCGCCGAGTACGACCAGTGGGACCGTTACGACTTCGACGGCGACGGCGACTTCAACGAGCGCGACGGCTACATCGACCACTTCCAGATCGTGCACGCCGGCGAGGACGAGTCCGCGGGCGGCGGCGCCGAGGGCGAGGACGCGATCTGGGCGCACCGCTGGTACGCCTTCGGCACCGACCAGGGCGCCACCGGCCCCGCCGGCAACAAGCTCGGCGGCACCCAGATCGGCGACTCCGGCATCTGGGTCGGTGACTACACCATCCAGCCGGAGAACGGCGGACTCGGCGTCTTCGCCCACGAGTACGGCCACGACCTCGGCCTGCCGGACCACTACGACACCCAGGGCGGCGAGAACTCCACCGGGTTCTGGACCCTGATGTCCTCCGGCTCCTGGCTCGGCACCGGCAAGGACACCATCGGTGACCTGCCCGGCGACATGACCGCCTGGGACAAGCTCCAGCTGGGCTGGCTCGACTACGACACGGCGAAGGCCGGGAAGAAGTCGAAGCACAAGCTGGGCGTCGCCGAGTACAACACCAAGAACGCGCAGGGCCTCGTGGTCGAGCTGCCGCAGAAGGCGGTCACCACCGAGATCGTCACCCCGGCCCAGGGCGCCACGCAGTGGTGGAGCGGCAGCGCCAACAACCTGAAGAACACGCTGGCCCGTTCGGTCGACCTCACCGGCAAGACCTCGGCGGCCCTCACCCTCGACGGCTGGTACGAGATCGAGAGCGGCTACGACTTCCTCTACGCGGAGGTCTCCACCGACGGCGGCGCGAACTGGACCGCCCTCGACGGCACGGTGGACGGCAACCCGGTCCCGCGGGACGGCAGCGGCAACCCGGCCCTGACCGGCACGGTCGACGGCTGGAAGAAGCTGGCGTACTCGCTCGACGCGTACGCGGGCAGGAAGATCGACCTGCGGTTCCGCTACTCCACCGACGGCGGCCTGGCGATGAAGGGCTTCACGGCCGACAACGTCGCCGTCACCGCCGACGGCACCGCGCTGTTCACGGACGGCGCCGAGACCGAGGACGCCGCCTGGAAGGCGACCGGCTTCACCCGCGTCGGCGCCTCCTTCACCAAGGAGTACGCGCAGTACTACCTGGCCGAGAACCGGCAGTACGTCTCGTACGACAAGACCCTCGCGGTCGGCCCGTACAACTTCGGTTCCGCGGTCCGCCCGGACTGGGTGGAGCACTACCCGTACCAGAACGGCCTGTTGATCTGGAAGTGGGACACCTCGCAGACCAACAACAACACCAGCGAGCACCCGGGCGTCGGCCTGCTGCTGCCGGTGGACTCCCACCCGGCGCCGCTGAAGTGGTCCGACGGCACGCTGATGCGCAACCGCATCCAGGCCTTCGACTCGCCGTTCAGCCTGTACCGCACGGACGCCCTCACCCTGCACAAGGCGGACGCCGTGACCCGTGTCCCGTCGTCGAAGGGGGTGCCAATCTTCAACGACCACACCAGCGCCTACTACGACGAGGCGACCCCGACGGCCGGCGTGAAGATCACTGACACCAACACCAAGATCAAGATCGTCCAGGAGGCCCTGGACGGCTCCACGATCAAGGTCGAGGTCGGCCCCGCGCTGAAGTAGTCAGCGTTTCCCCAGCTCAGAAGCGTATCGGCGGCAACCCCTTGGCGGGTCGCCGCCGATCGTGTTTAGGTGCGTGCTGTGGTTCTCTTATTGACACCGGCTGACACGGGGGGATGACCGCATGGCCGCAGGAGGTTTCTGCAAACTGCCGAACGGCACGGTGGTGGTGGCGCTGAACCTGCCCAGCCCCGCCGCCGGCCCGGGTGGGGGCGACCCCTCCGGGGTACGGGTCCTCGTCCACGCCCAGAACCGGGCGCGCGCCCTGACCAGGCTGCGCAACCTGGGGCTGCGGGCGGTCTACCTGCGGGGCAACGCGGCCCCGCCGACCCCGGACGAGATCACCGCGGTCCTGCACCACCCCGACGGCCTGATATGGCGTACGGCCCCCGACAACGGTGTCGTGATCACCGAGCTGTGGCATCCCATCCGGGCACTGCTGCGCCGGCCCACCGCCCAGACCTGACCCGTCCGCGCGGCGGCGGGCTACTGGACGACCGGCTTGCCGGTCAGTTCCACGCCCGCCTCGCGCAGCTCCTCCAGCGCCCGCTCGGCGGTGTCCTCGGACACCGCCGCGGTCAGATCCAGCAGGACCTGGGTGCGGAAGCCCTCGCGCGCCGCGTCCAGGGCGGTCGCCCGCACACAGTGGTCGGTGGCGATGCCGACCACGTCGACCTCGTCGATGCCCCGCTCCCGCAGCCACTCGGCGAGCGCCACCCCGTTCTCGTCGGTCCCCTCGAAACCGCTGTACGCGGCCGAGTACGCGCCCTTGTCGAAGACCGCGTCGATCGCACCGGAGGCGACCGCGGGCGCGAAGTTCGGGTGGAAGCCGACCCCCTCGGTGCCCGCGACGCAGTGCGCGGGCCAGGAGTGCACGAAGTCGGGCTCGTCCGCGAAGTGGCCGCCGGGCGCGATGTGGTGGTCGCGGGTGGCCACCACGTGCCGGTATCCGGCGGGAGCCTGCCCGATCAGCTCGGTGATCGCGGCGGCCACGTCGGCACCTCCGGCCACCGGGAGGCTGCCCCCCTCGCAGAAGTCGTTCTGCACGTCTACGACGATCAAGGCGCGGCGCATGGTCGGTGTCCTTCGGCTATGGGTTCTCGGGTGTGGCACCGGGGCGGTCACGAGGGCTCGGGGTCGGTCGCGGTCCCGTCTCGGGATGAACTTCCGAGCCTAGAGACTTCGGCCCCGGTGCGGGAGGGGGCGTCAGGGGGCGTACGGGGCCGCCCCCGGTCGGCTGCCCGTCTCCGCGTGCAGGTATTCCGTCGGAAGGACGGGTTCCCCGCGCGAGAGCTGGGTGGCGGACAGCGGCAGATTGGCCCGGGCCGCCGCGTGCCGCTCCCGCGGGGCGTCCAGCGGCTCCCGTGCGACCACCTGACCGCCCTTGACCAGCTCGACCAGCAGCTGCCGTTCGGCCAGCGCGTTTGGCACCGGTCCGGTGCCGATCACCTCGGCCTCGGCGACGCCCTCCGCGTCGAGCCGCCGAGCGGCCCACTTGCGGCCGCCGACGGAGGTCTTGCCACTGCTGGACTTCTTCGCCACCGGCACCAGCGGGGCCGCCGGGTCGGCGGACTCGGCACGGGCGACCAGCTTGTAGACCATCGAGCAGGTCGGATGCCCGGAGCCGGTGACCAGCTGCGTTCCGACGCCGTACGCGTCCACCGGCGCCGCCGCGAGGGAGGCGATGGCGTACTCGTCGAGGTCCGAGGTGACGATGATCCGGGTGCCGGTGGCGCCCAGCGCGTCCAGCTGCTGCCGCACCCGGTGCGCGACCAGCAGCAGATCGCCGGAGTCGATCCGCACCGCGCCCAGCTCGGGACCGGCCACCTCCACCGCCGTGCGGACCGCCTCGGCGACGTCGTAGGTGTCCACCAGCAGGGTCGTGCCGCGGCCCATGGAGTCCACCTGGGCCTGGAAGGCGTCGCGCTCGCGGTCGTGCAGCAGGGTGAAGGCGTGCGCGGAGGTGCCGACGGTGGGGATGCCGTAGCGGAAGCCGGCCGCCAGGTCCGAGGTCGAGGCGAAGCCGCCGACGTAGGCGGCGCGGGCGGCGGCGACGGCGGACAGCTCGTGGGTGCGGCGGGCGCCCATCTCGATCAGCGGGCGGCCGTCGGCGGCCGAGGACATCCGGGAGGCGGCCGCGGCGATCGCCGAGTCGTGGTTGAGGATGGAGAGGATCACCGTCTCCAGCAGCACGCACTCGGCGAAGCTGCCCTCGACCCGCAGGATCGGTGAGCCCGGGAAGTACACCTCGCCCTCCGGGTAGCCCCAGATGTCCCCGCCGAAGCGGTACCCGGCGAGCCATCGGAGGGTCTCCTCGCCGAGGATGCCGCGCTCGCGCAGGAAGGCGAGGACGTCCTCGTCGAAGCGGAAGTTCTCCACGGCGTCCAGCACCCGACCGGTGCCCGCGACCACGCCGTACCGGCGCCCTTCGGGCAGCCGCCGGGTGAAGACCTCGAACACGCTCCGCCGATCGGCGGTACCCGCCCGCAGGGCCGCCTGGAGCATCGTCAGCTCGTACTGGTCCGTGAAGAGCGCCGTCGAGGGAACACCCACCCGTCGCCCACCACCACCCTTCCGAGGAAGCGCTTCACGCTCTTCTTCATCCGGCAGCCCAAGGTCCGCTGTGTTCATGGCAAAGGATGCTACTCCTATTTCGTCAGTGTGACGATTTCTGGTCCGCGTGGCAGCATGGTCATGTGACGTCAGCCGCTCCCATCGAGATCGAACGCACCGAGTCGGCGGAGGAGGTCTCTGCCGTCCCCGAGCCGGACGTCCCCTGGGTCACGATCGTCCACAACGACCCGGTCAACCTCATGAGCTATGTGACGTACGTCTTCCAGACGTACTTCGGCTACTCCAAGGACAAGGCCACCAAGCTCATGCTCGATGTCCACCACAAGGGCCGGGCGGTCGTCTCCAGCGGTAGCCGCGAGGAGATGGAACGCGACGTGCAGGCCATGCACGGCTACGGCCTGTGGGCCACCCTCCAGCAGGACCGCAAGTAGCCGGTCGGAAGTAGCGAATCGCCTCCATGCCAGGAACCTTCGAACCGCTCCCCGGCGGCGGCGCGGCCGTCGCCCTCGACGACGTCGAGATCTCCATCATCCGCTCGCTCGCCGTCCAGCTCCTGGAGCTGATCGGGCCAGGACCCGCCGAGGACGCGCCCGACGACCCGCTCGCCGAGCTGTTCGCCGAGGGCCCGAGCGAACCGCCCTCCGACCCGGTGCTGCGCCGCCTCTTCCCGGACGCCTACATCGACCCCGAGGGCGCGCCCGGCCCGAAGGAGGCCGAGGAGCGGAAGGAGTACTCGGCCGAGTTCCGCCGCTACACCGAGAACGACCTGCGGGCCGGCAAGCGCGAGAACGCCCTCGCGGTGATCCGCTCCCTGGACGGGCTGACCTCCGCCGGTGACGGCGGGGCGGTGCTGAAGCTGTCCCCGCAGGAGTCCCGGCAGTGGCTCGGCGCCCTCAACGACCTGCGCCTCGCCATCGGCTCCCGGCTGGAGATCACCGACGAGGACGACTCCGACCTGCTCTACCGGCTGCCGGACGAGGACGCGCGCAAGCCGATGGTGATGGCCTATCTGTGGCTGGGCGGGCTCCAGGAGACGCTGGTCTCGACGCTGATGCCGTGACACGGCGTCGCTTTCTCCCTGTTTGATCGGATCGGGCGTTCGCTCAGCGGACGCTCAAATCCGGATAACGATCCTGTCACCGCTGTGGTGGCCTATGTCCCACTCGTGCGCCCTTTGTCCGGTTCTCCCTGTGCCGTGCGCCACATGTCGGACGGGTGATCACTGTTGCGGCCGTGATAAATCTTCACGACCGCCCGGCGAACACCACCCATGTTCCGTCGGGTGCGCCACCGAGCCGACGACCGTCGGCCAGGCACGAGCGGGTTCGCGAATCCCGCTCAGCTCCATCAATCCGGGGGGATCGTGACCCGATCCGAGGCCGACGAGAGGCCTGGGTCGGTATGGAGAAAGGCGCACCACACATGACCTCTGTGCAGGTCGACAAGGAGAACACCTCCGAAGAGGGGTACGAGCGGGGACTCGGCAGCCGCCAGGTCCAGATGATCGCCATCGGCGGCGCCATCGGCGTCGGCCTCTTCCTGGGTGCCGGGGCGAACATCGCCAAGGCAGGTCCCAGCCTGATCTTCATGTACGCCCTCGCGGGCGTCATCATCTTCTTCATCATGCGGGCACTGGGCGAGCTGCTGCTCTACCGTCCCGTCTCGGGCTCCTTCGCGGAGTACTCCCGGGAGTTCCTGGGCCCGTTCTTCGGCTACTTCACCGGCTGGACGTACTGGCTGATGTGGGTCGTCACCGGCATGGCCGAGCTCACGGCCGCCGCGATCTACGTCAACTACTGGTTCCCGGACATCCCGCGGTGGGTCACCGCCCTGGCCTTCCTGGTGATCCTCTTCGGCGTCAACCTGATCTCCGTGAAGCTCTTCGGTGAGCTGGAGTTCTGGTTCTCCATGGTCAAGGTCACCGCGCTGATCGGCATGATCGTCATCGGCCTGGGTGTCCTCACCTTCGGCTTCAGCTCGGCCGGCGACACCGCCGCCGTCTCCAACCTGTGGGCCTTCGACGGCTTCTTCCCGAACGGCGTCGGCTCGTCCCTGATGACCCTCCAGGGCGTCATGTTCGCCTACCTCGCGGTCGAGCTGGTCGGCGTCACGGCCGGCGAGTCGGAGAACCCGGAGAAGACCCTCCCCAAGGCGATCAACACCCTGCCGTGGCGTATCGCGCTGTTCTACGTCGGCGCCCTCACCGTCATCCTGTGCGTGGTGAAGTGGACCGAGTTCGCGCCCGGCGTGAGCCCGTTCGTCGCCGCCTTCGCGAAGATCGGCATCCCGGCCGGCGCCGCCATCGTCAACTTCGTCGTGCTGACCGCCGCCCTGTCGTCCTGCAACTCCGGCATGTACTCCACAGGCCGCATGCTGCGGAACCTGGCGGAGAGCGGTGAGGCCCCGGCGGCCTTCAAGAAGCTGTCGTCGACCAAGACGCCCGCGTTCGGCATCCTCGTCTCGGTGCTCTTCATGGGCATCGGCGTGGTCCTGAACTACATCGTCCCGGAGAAGGCCTTCGGCTACGTCACCTCCGTCGCCACCGCGGCCGGCATCTGGACCTGGCTGATGATCCTGATCAGCCACGTCCTGTACCGCCGTGCGGTCGACGCGGGCCGGCTGCCCGCCTCGTCCTTCCCGGCACCGGGCGGCGCCAAGTGCTCCTACGTCGCCATCGCCTTCCTGCTCTTCGTCACCGGCCTCATCGCCTACGACGCCGACTCCCGCATCTGCCTGTACGTGATGGCGGGCTGGGCGGTCGCCCTCGGCATCGGCTGGGCCGTGCTGAAGACCCGCAACCCCGAGGTCACCCAGCGCCGCGACACGGAGCTGGAGAAGGTGGGCTGACCACCACACAGGACGTCCAGCCGGAGGGAGCACTCGTGGCGCCCCCTCCGGCTGCCGCTCAGGGCGTCCGGCATATGGGCCGTTCCGTACCAACCCTCGGTACGGAACGGCCCTTCTGCTTATCCTGACGGACATGCTGACCATCACCCAGGCCCTGTACGACCAGATCGTCGCCCACGCGCGCAAGGACCACCCGGACGAGGCGTGCGGCGTGGTGGCGGGCCCGGCGGGCTCGGACCGCCCCGAGCGCTTCATCCCGATGCTGAACGCGGCGATGTCGCCGACCTTCTACGAGTTCGACTCCGGCGACCTGCTCAAGCTCTACCGGGAGATGGACGACCGCGACGAGGAGCCGGTGGTCATCTACCACTCCCACACCGCGACCGAGGCCCACCCCTCGCGCACCGACATCTCCTACGCCAACGAGCCCGGCGCCCACTACGTCCTGGTCTCCACCGCCGACACCGACGGCCTCGGGGAGTTCCAGTTCCGCTCGTTCCGGATCGTCGAGGGCGAGGTCACGGAGGAGGAGGTCCGGGTCGTGGAGGCCTACTGACCGGCACTGCCCGCAATTCGGTCAGAATTCATCCACCATCTGAGATCACATTCCGGGAACCGGACCGGGAATCGATACGATGAGCCCATGGTTCTCCTCGACGTGAGCGACAAGGCGCCGGGCACACTGCTCGTGGCGCGGCTGCACGTCGACCTGTGCAGGCTGAACAGCGCCATCTGTTGACACCGCGCTGCCGCCGTACGGCCGTGTGCCGCGGCGCTCCCCAGTGCCGAAAGCCTGGGGTACCCCGATCGTGCGCCCACCGACCAGAGCCCCATTTTTCCGACAGGAGCCCCTTGCCATGGCCATCGAGGTCCGCATCCCCACCATCCTCCGCCAGTACACCGACGGTCAGAAGGCGGTGGAGGGCAGCGGCGACACCCTCACCGAGCTGTTCGCCGACCTGGAGACCCGGCATGCGGGCATCCAGGCCCGGATCGTGGACGGCGGCCAGCTGCGCCGGTTCGTGAACGTGTACCTGAACGACGAGGACGTCCGCTTCCTCGACGGCATCAACACCAAGCTCTCCGACGGCGACAACGTCACGATCCTGCCGGCCGTGGCCGGCGGCATGGCCTGAGCAGCGATGCGCTACGACTCCCCGCTGGCCGCGGTCGGCAACACCCCCCTGGTGTGCCTGCCGCGGCTGTCGCCGTCCGCCGACGTCCGGATCTGGGCCAAGCTGGAGGACCGCAACCCGACCGGCTCCGTCAAGGACCGCCCCGCCCTGCACATGATCGAGCAGGCGGAGAAGGACGGCCGGCTCACCCCGGGCTGCACCATCCTGGAGCCCACCTCCGGCAACACCGGCATCTCCCTCGCCATGGCGGCCAAGCTCAAGGGCTACCGCATGGTCTGCGTGATGCCGGAGAACACCTCCCAGGAACGCCGGGACCTGCTCGGCATGTGGGGCGCCGAGATCATCTCCTCACCGGCCGCGGGCGGCTCCAACACCGCCGTACGGGTCGCCAAGGAACTGGCCGCCGAGCACCCCGACTGGGTGATGCTCTACCAGTACGGCAACCCGGACAACGCGGGCGCGCACTACGCCACCACCGGCCCGGAGATCCTCGCCGACCTGCCGTCGATCACCCACTTCGTCGCGGGCCTCGGCACCACCGGCACCCTGATGGGCGTCGGCCGCTACCTGCGCGAGCACAAGCCGGACGTCAAGGTCGTCGCCGCCGAGCCGCGCTACGACGACCTGGTGTACGGCCTGCGCAACCTCGACGAGGGCTTCGTGCCGGAGCTGTACGACGCGTCCGTGCTCACCACCCGCTTCTCCGTCGGCTCCGCCGACGCGGTGACCCGCACCCGTGAACTCCTCCAGCAGGAGGGCATCTTCGCGGGCGTCTCCACCGGCGCCGCCCTGCACGCGGCGATCGGCGTCGGCAAGAAGGCCGTCAAGGCGGGCGAGAGCGCGGACATCGTGTTCATCGTGGCCGACGGCGGCTGGAAGTATCTGTCGACCGGCGTCTACACGGCGGCGACCACCGAGGAAGCCATCGAGACGCTGCACGGGCAGCTCTGGGCCTGAGCGGCCCCCCGCGCCGCGGCGGCTAGCCGGTCAGGTGACGGACCTGGTCCCAGAGGACCGGGTCCACCACACCCACCCGCCGCCGGAAGTCCCCGAACCGGACCACCCGCAGCTCGTCCGTCTCCAGGAAGCTCGCCCGGCCCCGGTTGTCGCCCACCGCGCCCGGCGGCAGCGGGATCACCCCGGACCGCTCGTCCCGGTACTTGCTGGTGATCTTCGCGACCGTGGCCCGCCGCCCGCGCACGGACAGCACCAGACACGGCCGGTCCTTGGCGCCCGGCCGGTCCTCGTAGGGCACATCCGCCCACCAGATCTCCGCCGGCCGCGGCCGCACCGCCTCCGCCCGGCCCGGCGGCCTGAGCCGCCGGCCCTCGGGACGGCGCCGGCCCCAGCCCTCGACGAGCACGGCGACGAGCACGAGCAGTACCACCGCCGCGAGCGCCAGCCACCAGGACGTGTCCACACGACGACGTTACCGACGACGCCACCGGCGCGCGATCGCGCCCGCGCGCCGTATCCCGCGCCGCACGCGCCCCACGTCCAGCCGAACCGGTGACAGCACAGGTGAGTTCGCCCACAACGGCCACTGCCGGAGGAGCGACCGGAGGTTTTGCGCCTTACGCTCGACGGACCGCACGACCCCCGTCTCTCACACCCGCCAGCGGAGGTTTCTGCTTCATGAAGCTCACCGTCGTCGGCTGCTCGGGGTCGTTCCCGTCCGCGGAATCGGCCTGCTCGAGCTACCTCGTAGAGGCCGACGGCTTCCGGCTGCTCCTCGACATGGGCAACGGCGCCCTGGGCGAGTTGCAGCGCCACTGCGGTCTCTACGACCTCGACGCGATCTTCCTCAGCCATCTGCACGCCGACCACTGCATCGACATGTGCGCCTACTTCGTGGCGCGCTACTACCGGCACGACGGCGGCCGCTGCGAGCCGATCCCCGTCTACGGCCCCGAGGGCACCGAACACCGCCTCACCACCGCCTACGCCGACACCCCGTCCGCCTCGTCGATGAGCGAGGTCTTCGACTTCCACACGGTCAAGCCCTCCACCTACGAGATCGGCCCGTTCACGGTGCACACCGAACGGGTCGCGCACCCCGTCGAGGCCTACGGCATCCGCGTCGAGCACGCCGGCCGCTCCCTGACGTACTCCGGCGACACCGGTGTCACCCCGGCCCTGGACGAACTCGCCCGCGACAGCGACCTGTTCCTGTGCGAGGCGGCGTTCACCCACGGCAAGGAGGACATCCCGGACCTCCACCTCAACGGCCGCGAGGCGGGCGAGACCGCGACCCGCGCCGGCGCCCGCCGCCTGGTCCTCACCCACATCCCCCCGTGGACCGACCCCCAGGTCAACCTGACCGACGCGCGCACGGTCTACGCCGGACCGGTGGAGCTGGCGGTGCCGGGCAGGTCGTACGAGATCTGACCCCACCCGGCCCGCCGACGACGGCACGCCGACGACGGCACGACGGCGACGGCACGACGGCACGACGAAGGCCCCGGAACCTGCGTTCCGGGGCCTTCGGGGGTCCAGGCGAGGCTCACGCCTTCGTGAGGTCCTCGACCTCCTCCTCGGGCTCGCGGCCCGGGGTGGTGAGGTTGAACCTGATGATCGCGAAGCGGAAGGTCACGTAGTAGATGGCGGCGAAGGCCAGACCGATCGGGATGATCATCCATGGCTTGGTGGCCAGGTTCCAGTTGAGGAAGTAGTCGATCGCGCCGGCCGAGAAGCTGAAGCCGTGGTGCACGCCCAGCGCCCAGGTGACGGCCATCGAGATGGCGGTCAGGATCGCGTGGATGACGTACAGCACCGGCGCGATGAACATGAACGCGAACTCGATCGGTTCGGTGATGCCGGTGACGAACGAGGTCAGCGCGAGGGAGAGCATCATGCCGCCGACGGCCTTGCGCCGCTCGGGACGGGCGCAGTGCGTGATGGCCAGCGCGGCGGCCGGGAGGGCGAACATCATGATCGGGAAGAAGCCCGTCATGAACTGACCGGCGGTCGGGTCGCCGTGGAAGAAGCGCGGCAGGTCACCGTGCCAGACGGCACCGGCGGAGTCCTTGAAGGAACCGATCTCCTGCCAGGCCACCGTGTTGACGAACTGGTGCATGCCCACGGGCAGCAGCGCTCGGTTGATCGCGCCGAAGATGCCCGCGCCGACCGCGCCGAGGCCGGTCATCCACTCGCCGAAGTCGGTGATGAGGCCGCCGATGGGCTCCCAGACCAGACCGAAGAGGACACCGACGGCGGTGCCGATGAAGGCCATCAGGATCGGCACGAGGCGGCGGCCGTTGAAGAAGCCCAGCCAGTCGGGAAGCTTGGTGCGGTGGAACCGCTGCCAGACGACCGCGGCTATCAGACCCATGATGATGCCGCCGAAGACCTTGGGGTCGTTGTAGGTGGCGGCGACGTCGGCACCCTTGGTGACCTTCGCCTCGGTGATCGGGAACGCGGTCAGCACGTTCTTGTAGACGAGGAAGCCCACCAGCGCGGCGAGGGCGGTCGAGCCGTCGGCCTTCTTGGCGAATCCGATGGCGATGCCGACGCAGAACAGGAGAGGCAGGTTCGCGAAGACGGCGTCACCCGCGGTGGCGAACACATCCGCCACCTTGCCCCAGCCCAGGCCGTCCTTGCCGAAGACGTCGGGCTGGCCGAGTCGCAGCAGGATGCCGGCCGCCGGCAGGACGGCGATCGGGAGCTGGAGGCTGCGGCCGATCTTCTGGAGGCCCTGGAACAGGCCGGATCCCCACTTCTTTGTGGGGGCCGCCGTCGACGTGGCGGTGCTCATAGACTTCCTCCATCGGGTGGTGGTCTACACCACTCAGTGGTGTAGACCTGTTGTAGCACGATGAAGGACGTGTAAGGAACCCGCGATTCCGCGACTGATCCGCTACCGCGAGTACCGGCTCAGGCCCAGCTCAGAACCCGGCTCAGCCCTCGGCTCCGAGCACGGCGAAGGGCCCCCGGACAGGCAGTCCAAGAGGGCCCTTCGCTCAGGTCGTTCGGGCGTGACGTCAGACCTTCGTGACGTCCTCGACCTCCTCCTCCGGTTCCCGGCCCGGGGTCTTCAGGTCGAACTTCGTGATCGCGAAGCGGAAGATCGCGTAGTACAGCGCCGCGAACCCCAGCCCGATCGGGATGATCAGCCACGGCTTCGTCGCCAGGTTCCAGTTGATGATGTAGTCGATCAGGCCCGCGGAGAAGGTGAACCCGTCGTGCGCGCCCAGCGCCCAGGTCACCGCCATCGAGGCACCCGTGAGGACCGCGTGGATCGCGTACAGCACCGGCGCGACGAACAGGAACGAGTATTCGAGGGGCTCCGTGATGCCGGTGACGAAGGAGGTCAGCGCCACCGACAGCATCAGGCCGCCCACCTCCTTGCGCCGGTTCGGACGCGCGCAGTGCGTGATGGCCAGCGCCGCCGCCGGCAGCGCGAACATCATGATCGGGAAGAAGCCCGAGGTGAACTGACCGGCGTCCGGGTCGCCCGCCAGGAACATGTTGATGTCGCCGTGCACCTCCTCGCCGTCCGGCGTGGTGTACGTGCCGAACTGGAACCAGATGGGCACGTTCAGGAACTGGTGCAGGCCGATCACCAGCAGCGCGCGGTTGGCGATGCCGAAGACGCCGGCGCCCCAGGCGTCCAGGTCGCTCAGCCAGTCGCTGAAGCTCTCCAGCCCCCGGCCGATCGGCGGCCACACCCACAGGCAGAGCGCCGCGAACGCGATCGCGACGAACGCCATGATGATCGGCACCAGTCGGCGGCCGTTGAAGAAGCCGAGCCAGTCGACCAGCTTGGTGCGGTGGTACCGGGCCCAGAAGTACGCGGCCAGCAGACCCATGACGATGCCGCCGAACACGCCCGGGTTCTGGTAGGTGAACGCCTCCACCGTCCCGTCGGCCACCCGGCAGCCGGTCTCCACCGCCTCCGCCTGGCCCTCGCAGTCCTCCGGGAACTGCCGCAGCACGTTGTAGTAGACGAGGAAGCCGGCCACGGCGGCGAGCGCGGTCGAGCCGTCCGCCTTCTTCGCCATGCCGATGGCCACCCCGATGCAGAACAGCAGCGGCAGCCCGAGCGAGCTGTCCAGCAGCGCACCGCCCGCGCCGTCCATCACCTTGGCCACATCGGTCCAGCCCAGGCCCTCGTCACCGAAGACGTCCGGCTGCCCCAGCCGGTTGAGGATGCCCGCGGCCGGCAGCACGGCGATCGGGAGCTGCAGGCTGCGGCCCATCTTCTGGAGGCCTCCGAAGAGGGTGTTCCAGCGGGCGCGGGCGGGACTGACGGCGTCGGCGCTCATGGGCGTCCTTCCGGGCGGTTTGGCGACCGTCTGTCAGGTGGTGTAGACCAGTCATGGACGAATGTGTTGCCGTGACGTCATCCTGCGGCCCTCGCGGTCGAAACGCTCGCGAAGTTGGGCCGACTGTGGGTTACTGCGACAAAGCGGCACGCATCAGGTCAGACCAGGGAGAAGGAACATGGCCAGCAAGGCTGAGAAGATCGTCGCCGGGCTCGGCGGCATCGACAACATCGAGGAGATCGAAGGCTGCATCACCCGCCTTCGGGTCGAGGTCGGCGACGGCTCGCTGGTCGACGATGCGGCGCTGAAGAGCGCCGGCGCCCACGGCGTCGTCAAGATGGGCACCGCCATCCAGGTCGTCATCGGCACCGACGCCGACCCGATCGCCGCGGAGATCGAAGACCTGATGTGAGCCCCGCTCACCCGTGAACGGGCCCTTCCCCATCCGGGAAGGGCCCCTTCCATATGCGGCTAGGCTCACCCCATGTCTCGAATCGACGGCCGCACCCCCGAACAGCTCCGCCCGGTCACCATCGAGCGCGGCTGGAGCAAGCACGCCGAGGGCTCCGTCCTCGTCTCCTTCGGCGACACGAAGGTCCTCTGCACCGCCTCCTTCACCGAAGGCGTCCCGCGCTGGCGCAAGGGCAGCGGCGAGGGCTGGGTCACCGCCGAGTACGCGATGCTGCCCCGCTCCACCAACACCCGCGGCGACCGCGAGTCCGTCCGCGGCAAGATCGGCGGCCGCACCCACGAGATCTCCCGCCTCATCGGCCGCTCCCTGCGCGCCGTCATCGACTACAAGGCCCTCGGCGAGAACACGATCGTCCTGGACTGCGACGTCCTCCAGGCCGACGGCGGCACCCGCACCGCCGCCATCACCGGCGCCTACGTCGCCCTCGCCGACGCCGTCTCCTGGGCCCAGGGCCGCAAGCTGATCAAGGCCAACCGCCAGCCCCTCACCGGCACCGTCAGCGCCGTCTCCGTCGGCATCGTCGGCGGCGTCCCGCTGCTCGACCTCTGCTACGAGGAGGACGTGCGCGCCGAGACCGACATGAACGTCGTCTGCACCGGCGACGGCCGCTTCGTCGAGGTCCAGGGCACCGCCGAGGCCGAGCCGTTCGCCCGCGACGAGCTGAACGCCCTCCTCGACCTCGCCGTCGACGGCTGCACCGAGCTCGCCGCGCTCCAGCGCACCGCGCTCGACACCGTCCTCGGAAAGTAAAGGACACGCCAAATCGCGGTGCCGGAGCGGGCAACCACGCCGACCGCCACCGCGTCTAGACAGACACGGGCGCACGGGATCAACCCCGTGCGCCCGGCCAGTTACAGGCCCCAGGGCCTGCGTCAGGGGAGGGACCCAGAACCATGGCCGTGAGCCGTCGCCGCCGTCGCCGTACCGTCATCGCCACCGCCGTGGCCGCCGTCGGGCTGACGCTCGGACTCACCACCGGCTGCGACGCCGTCAACAAGGCGCTCGACTGCGTCGAGACCGCCGACGCCGTCGCCGATGCCGTGACCGACCTCCAGCAGGCCGTCGACAACGCGGCCAACGACCCCACGCAGACCCGCGAAGCCGTCGACGCCATCGGGGACAGCCTCGACCGCATCGACAGCGAGACCGGCGACGCCGACCTCGACAAGGCCACCGCCGACCTCCGGCGCGCCCTGACCGACGTCACCACCGCCGTCGAGAACGGCGACGCCACGCCCGACATCAGCGGCGTCACCGACGCGGCCGGCGAACTGACGAAGGTCTGCACCTCGTAAGACCACCGCCGGCCGGCCTTGGATACTGATCGGCATGACCCGCCTGATCCTCGCCACCCGCAACGCCGGAAAGATCACCGAACTGAGGGCGATCCTCGCCGACGCAGGTCTGCCGCACGACCTCGTCGGCGCGGACGCCTACCCCGACATCCCCGACGTCAAGGAAACCGGCGTCACCTTCGCCGAGAACGCGCTGCTCAAGGCCCACGCCCTCGCCCGCGCCACCGGCCTGCCCGCGGTCGCCGACGACTCCGGCCTCTGCGTCGACGTCCTCGGCGGCGCGCCCGGCATCTTCTCCGCCCGCTGGGCCGGCCGCCACGGCGACGACAAGGCCAACCTCGATCTGCTGCTCGCCCAGCTCTCCGACATCGCCGACGAGCACCGCGCCGCCCACTTCGCCTGCGCCGCCGCCCTCGCCCTGCCCGACGGCACCGAACGCGTCGTCGAGGGCCGCCTCCGCGGCACCCTGCGCCACACTCCGGCCGGCACCGGCGGCTTCGGCTACGACCCGATCCTCCAGCCCGAGGGCGAGACCCGCACCTGCGCGGAACTGACCCCGCAGGAGAAGAACGCGATCAGCCACCGGGGCAAGGCGTTCAGAGAACTGGTGCCGGTGGTGCGGGAGCTGCTGGGGGACTGAGGCGGCGAGGAACGAGCGAAGGGCTCGGTTCGCACAGTGCGTTGCCGAGCCCTCGTCAGGCGAGTGCGGTCGGTGGGACTCGAACCCACACGGGATTTCTCCCACGGGCACCTAAAACCCGCGCGTATCGCCTATTTCGCCACGACCGCCCCGAAGCGGACATGTGTCTATGCCGTGCCGCTTGGTGACCACAGTGTACGGGGACGCCCGCCCCCGGCGTGCCGGGACTTCCTGCGGCACCATGTGGCCGTCAGCGCGTGGCAGTTCGGGCAGAGGTAGCGCAGGTTCTCGGCGCGGTTGTCCAGCCAGTTGCCGTCGATGTGGTCGATCTGGAGAGTGATCGGCTGCCCCAGCCGCTCTGCTTGAAGTGGCTGGTGTCGATGCCGTGCGCGGCGCCCTTCTGCTGGAGCACTCGGCGCTGTCCGCCGCTGGGCTTGAGGCCCAGGCGCCGCATCAGCTCGTTCCACGTGTGCGAATCGCCCACGGCTGCCGTCAGCAGCTCGCGAGCGTACTTGTCCGTGTCGCCCATACCACCCCCCGATCGACCAAGCGTTCCCCACTCGTACGGATCGACGATCCGGAACGCGAGCGGTCACGCCTGGCCGTCGGGGGGGGGGTGGGTCAGACGCCCAGATCCTTGATGATCTTGGCGACGTGGCCGGTCGCCTTGACGTTGTACAGGGCCCGCTCCACCTTGCCGTGCTCGTCGACGACGACCGTGGAGCGGATGACGCCGACGACGGTCTTGCCGTAGAGCTTCTTCTCGCCGTAGGCGCCGTAGGCCTCCAGGACCTGCTTGTCCGGGTCGGCCAGGAGGGTCACCTTGAGGGACTCCTGCTCGCGGAACTTGGCGAGCTTCTCGGGCTTGTCCGGGGAGACGCCGATGACGTCGTACCCCGCGCCGGCCAGCAGCTCCAGGTTGTCGGTGAAGTCGCAGGCCTGCTTGGTGCAGCCGGGGGTGAGGGCGGCCGGGTAGAAGTAGACGATGACCTTGCGGCCCTTGTGGTCGGCCAGGGACACCTCGTTGCCGTCGGCGTCGGGCAGGGTGAAGGCGGGGGCATCGTCCCCGGGCTGAAGTCGCTCGCTCATCCGGCAAGCCTAACCGGGGGTGCTGACGGTGCGGTGAGCCGTTGAGCTGACAGACTGTCCGGAACAAGGCAATCGCAGACTTCGGAGGCCGTACGGTGGCGGACACGTCGGACACCAGAACCCCGGCGCAGATCGAGGCGGACATCAAGCGTCGCCGAGAGGTGCTGGCCGAGACGCTCGACGAGATCGGGGTGCGGGTGCATCCGAAGACCATCGTCGGTGACGCCAAGGCCAGGGTCGTATCGAACATCGATCACACGCTCGGTCGAGCGTACGTCCAGGTCAACCGCGTGGTGACGGACGTCAGGGCGTCGTTCGTGAATGACGAGGGCGCCCCGCGGCTGGAGCGCGTGGTGCCCGTGGCGCTGGTCGCCGTGGGTGTCGTGGGGCTGCTCGTCCTCGGCACCCGGCGGCGCAGGGGCTGAGGCAGGACAGGTAGGTTCGAAAGCGTGAGCGCCAAGAGAGACGACCAGAGCACCCATCCCGACAAGCTGCCCATCCGGATGCTGCACGACCGCGTGCTCGTACGGCAGGACACCAGCGAGGGCGAGCGGCGTTCCGGTGGCGGCATCCTGATCCCCGCCACGGCCGCCGTGGGCCGCCGGCTGGCCTGGGCGGAGGTCGTCGCGGTGGGGCAGAACGTGCGGTCGGTGGAGGCCGGCGACCGGGTGCTGTACGACCCGGAGGACCGTGCCGAGGTCGAGGTGCGCGGGGTCGCGTACGTGCTGATGCGCGAGCGGGACCTGCACGCCGTGGCCGCGGACCGGTTCGAGGGGTCCGAGGACTCGACGGGGCTGTACCTGTAGAGCTGCCTGTGGATCCGTGGTGAGAAGGGCCGGTGACCATCGTCACCGGCCCTTTTCCGTGCCGTTTTGCTAGCTTGGGAAGCACCCAGCCCGACGAGACGCGCCGTACCGGGCACCGAACGCAAAGACGACGCACCCCGCTGAAGCGACATGTCTTTTCGGAGGTGCCTCATGGCCTGGGTTCTGCTGATCGTCGCCGGTCTGCTGGAGGTCGGCTGGTCGATCGGGATGAAGTTCACCGACGGTTTCACCCGGCTCGTCCCCAGCCTGTTCACCGGCGCCGGCATCGTCGCCAGCATGCTGCTGCTGTCCTACGCGGCCCGTTCCCTCCCCATCGGCACGGCCTACGGCGTGTGGGTGGGGATCGGGGCCGCCGGGTCGGCGGTGCTCGGCATGGTGGTGCTGGGGGAGCCGGCGACCGCCGCGCGGATCTTCTTCGTCTGCCTGCTGCTGGTGGCCGTGGTGGGGCTCAAGGCGACGTCCGGCCACTGAGCCCCACCCGGCCACCACGTCACTCGCGGCGCCCGCTCGTCGTCGTGCCCGCCGTCGTCCCCACGATGGCGCCGGTGGTGCCGCCGTCCGTCGTGCCGCCGTCGGTGGTGCCGCCGTCCGTCGTGCCGCCGTCCGTGGTGCCGCCCGTCGTGGTGCCGCCGTCGGTGGTGCCGCCGTCCGCGGTTCCGCCCGTCGTGGTGTCGCCGGTGGTGGCGCCGGTGGTCGTGCCGCCCTGGGTGCCGCCGTCCGTGGGGCTCTGCGAGGGCTCCTCGGGCTTCTCGGAGGGCTCCGGCTCGTCGGTGGGGTCCTCGCTCTCGCCGGTGTCGGGGCTCTCGGAGGCCGGCGGGACGCTCGGGTACACCCAGTCCTCGGCGCCGTCCTGGAGCTCCAGGTTGAACTCGGTGGCCGGGGTGCCCTTGAGGGCGTCCTTGGTGAACTGGGCCCAGATCTCCGCGGGCGCGCCGCCGCCGTTGATGCGGGGCAGGCCCATCGCGCCGTACAGCGGCTTGTGCTCGGCGGTGACCGGGTCCTGGCCCATCACGGCGACGACGGTGGCCAGGTCCGGGGTGTAGCCGGCGAACCAGGCGGCGGTGTCCTTCTCGGCGGTGCCGGTCTTGCCGGCGGCGGGGCGGCCGGCGGCCTGCGCGGCGGTCGCGGTGCCATTCTCGACGACGCTCTGCAGGACCGAGGTGGTGGTGTCGGCGGCGGCGCGGCTGATCGCCTGGTGGGTCTTGCGGGCGGGCAGCTGGATCTCGACGCCGTCCTTGGTCACCTTCTCGACCATCGTGTACGTGCCGTGCTCGCCGTGGTTGGCGAGGGTCGCGTAGGCCTCGGCCATGTCGAGGACGCTGGCGGTCGCGGTGCCGAGCGCGATGGAGGGGCCGGCGTGCAGATCGGGGGTGTCGGAGGGCAGGCCGAGGTCGATCGCGGTCTGCTTGACCTTGTCGGAGCCGACGTCGACGGCCATCTGCGCGTACACCGAGTTCACGGACTTGTCGGTGGCCTCGCGGACGGAGATGTCGCCGTAGTCGACGTAGTCCTCGTTCTCGGGGGCGTAGTGGCCGCCGTCCCAGCCCTGGACGGGGCGTTCGCTGGTGCCGTCGTAGATCGTGTTCGGGGTGATGGGCCGGCCGTCCTGGGTGGTGGAGTCGTTCTCGACGGCCGAGGTGAAGACGAACGGCTTGAAGGTGGAGCCGACCTGGAAGTCGCGGCGGGTGGCGTTCGGCGTGTACTGCTTCACGTAGTCGATGCCGTTGTACATCGCGAGGACCTTGCCCGTCTGCGGGTCGACGGCGGCGCCGCCCGCGCGGACGTAGGTGTCGACCTTGTTGTTCTTCTTGTCCAGCTCGTCCATCAGCTGGTCGTCGACGGCCTTCACGAAGGCGTCCTGCTTGGGCTTCTGCAGGGTGGTGGTGATGCGGTAGCCGCCGGCGTCGAGGGACTCCTCGTCGACGACGCCGTTGTCGATCAGGTGGTCCCGGACGATGCGGACGACGTAGCCGCGCTGGCCGGACATCCCGGTGGAGACGGTGGTCTCCTTCGGCATCGGGAACCTCGCGCCGGCCCGCTCGGAGGCGCCGAGCCAGCCCTCCTTGACCATGCCGTCGAGGACGTAGTTCCAGCGGGCCTCGGCGGCCTTGCGGTTCTCCGGGTGGGCGACGACGTCGTACTCGCTGGGCGCGTTGAGCAGCGCGGCGAGGTAGGCGCCCTTGGCGGCGTCGAGGTCGTCGGCGTCGACGCCGTAGTAGGCCTGCGCGGCGGCCTGGATGCCGTAGGCGTTGCGGCCGAAGTAGCTGGTGTTGAGGTAGCCCTGGAGGATGTCGTCCTTGGACGTCTCGCGGTCCAGCTTGATCGCGATGAAGAACTCCTTGGCCTTGCGGGTGAGGGTCTGCTCCTGGGCCAGGTAGTAGTTCTTGACGTACTGCTGGGTGATCGTGGAGCCGGACTGCTTGCCCTTGCCGGTGGCGGTGTTCCAGGCGGCGCGCAGCATCGCCTTGGGGTCGACCGCGGACTCGGAGTAGAAGTCGCGGTCCTCGGCGGCCAGCACCGCGTACCGGGCGTCCTTGGAGATCTGGCCGATGGTGACGTTCTCCCGGTTCACCTCGCCGTCACGGGCGAGCTGGGAGCCGTCGGCGTAGAGGTAGACGTTGCTCTGCTTGATCGCGAGGGCGTTGGCCGGGGGGATCTTCACCAGGGAGTAGCCGAGGAAGAACAGGCCGCCCAGCAGCAGCAGGCCGATCACGAAGGTGCCGAGCACCATCCGCCAGGTCGGGACGATCCGGCGCCAGCCGGTGCGCCGCGGCCGTCCGGCCTTGCCGCCCGCCGGCTCGCCCCCCGCCCCGCCCTCGTTCGGCTGCTGCGCCTGCGCCTGCGCCTGCGGCTCGTCGCTCATGTCGTGCACGGACTCCTGTTTCGCCGCGTACGTCTCCGTACGCCTCGTACGTCTTCGGTTGTAGTGCCCCCCGATGAAGACTCACGCACCGGGCGTTCCGTTCCCGGAATGCCGCACGAGTCCCGCCGGAAATTGCCTGGCAGCCCCGGTCGGGCGCCCGCTAGGCTCCTGCGCTTCGTGTCGGGCGGGCCTGGAGGGCGGTTGGCGTGGGTGCGGGACGGTTGTACGTCGCCGTCGCAGCGGGGGCTTTCCGACGGTACGCGACGTACCGGGCGGCGACGGTCGCCGGGGTGTTCACCAACACCGTCTTCGGGCTGATCCTCGTCTACACCTACCTCGCCCTGTGGGACGAAAGACCGCAGCTCGGCGGGTACGACCAGGCGCAGGCGGTCACCTATGTGTGGCTCGGACAGGCCCTGCTGGCGGCCGTCGCCATCGGGGGCGGTGGCTTCGAGGACGAGCTGATGGAGCGCATCCGTACGGGTGATGTCGCCATCGATCTGTACCGGCCGGCGGATCTCCAACTGTGGTGGCTGGCCTCCGATCTGGGCCGGGCCGCCTTCCAGCTGCTGGGGCGCGGGGTGGTGCCGTTCGGATTCGGGGCGCTGTTCTTCGACGTCGCCCTGCCGGGTGATGTGCGGACCTGGCTGGCCTTCCTGGTCGCCGTGGCGCTCGGCACGGTGGTCGGCTTCGGCATCCGGTACCTGGTGGCGCTGAGCGCGTTCTGGCTGATGGACGGCACCGGTGTGGTGCAGATGGCGTGGCTCGCCGGGTTCTTCTGCTCGGGGATGCTGCTGCCGCTGAACGTGTTCCCGGGCGCGCTGGGGGAGGTCGTACGGGCGCTGCCGTGGTCGTCGCTGCTCCAGGCGCCCGCGGACGTGCTGCTCGGGCGGGCGGAGCCGCTGCCGACGTTCGCCGTGCAGGCGGGCTGGGCGGTGGTGCTGCTGGCGGCGGGGCGGCTGGTGCAGTCGGCGGCGACGCGGCGGGTGGTGGTGCAGGGTGGCTGAGAGCGTGAACGCGAGTTCTAGTGCTAGTGCTAGTGCTAGTGCTAGTGCGAGTGCGAGTGCGAGTGCGAGTGCGAGTGCGAGTGCGGACGCGGAGATGGCTGCCTGGGAGGGCGCGGGGGCGCGGAACCGGGTGCTCGACGGGCTGCGCGCCTACCGGATGATCACCGCGATGTGGATCCGCTCCACGATGGCCTACCGGGCGTCCTTCGTGATGACCACCGTCGGCAACTTCGCGGCGACCGCGCTCGACTTCGTGGCGATCCTGCTGATGTTCACCCGGGTGGACGCGCTCGGCGGCTACGCACTGCCCGAGGTGGCCTTCCTCTACGGCCTGTCCAGCGTCTCCTTCGGCCTCGCCGACCTGGCGATCGGCTCCATGGACCGGCTGGGCCGCAGGGTGCGCGACGGCACCCTGGACACCCTGCTGGTGCGGCCCGCGCCGGTGCTCGCCCAGGTCGCCGCCGACCGCTTCGGGCTGCGCCGCCTGGGCCGGATCACCCAGGGCGCGCTGGTCCTGACGTACGCGCTGGTGACCGTGGACATCGACTGGACACCACCGAAGCTGCTGCTGATGCCGGTGATGCTGGTCAGCGGCGCGGGGATCTTCTGCGCGGTGTTCGTGGCGGGCGCGGCGTTCCAGTTCGTGGCGCAGGACGCGTCGGAGGCGCAGAACGCGTTCACCTACGGCGGCACCACCCTGCTCCAGTACCCGCCGACGATCTTCGGCAAGGAACTGGTGCGCGGGGTGACCTTCGTGCTGCCGCTGGCCTTCGTCAACTGGCTGCCGGCCGCGTACGTCCTGGACCAGCCGTACCCGCTCGGGCTGCCGTGGTGGATGGCGTTCACCCCGCCGCTGGTGGCGGTGGCGTGCGGGGCGCTGGCGGGGGTGGCGTGGCGGGCGGGGCTGCGCACCTATCGGAGCACGGGGAGCTGAGAGGCGAAGGATGGACGAGCGTTTCATCGAACTCGACCGGGTCGAGAAGGTCTTCGACGTGCGCAGGAAGACCGGCTTCCTGAAGCGGGAGCGGCACCGGGTGCGGGCCGTCGACTCGATCTCCTTCACCGTGCCGCGCGGCGAGATGGTCGGCTACATCGGGCCGAACGGCGCGGGCAAGTCGACGACGATCAAGATGCTGACCGGCATCCTGACGCCGAGCGGCGGCCGGCTGCGGGTCGCCGGCATCGACCCGGCCCGGGAGCGGTCACGGCTGGCGCACCGGATCGGGGTGGTGTTCGGGCAGCGGACCACGCTGTGGTGGGACCTGCCGCTGATCGACTCGTACCGGCTGATGCATCGCATGTACCGCATCCCCGACGCCCGTTACCGCGCCAACCTCGACCGCTGCGTCGAACTCCTGGAACTCGGCGAGCTGCTGGACGTGCCGGTGCGGCAGCTGTCGCTGGGGCAGCGGATGCGCGGAGACATCGCGGCGGCGCTGCTGCACGATCCCGAGGTGCTGTACCTGGACGAGCCGACGATCGGCCTGGACGTCGTCTCCAAGGCCAGAGTGCGCGACTTCCTGCGGGAGTTGAACGCCGAGCGGGGCACGACCGTGCTGCTGACCACGCACGACCTCCAGGACATCGAGCAGCTGTGCTCGCGCGTGATGGTCATCGACCACGGGCGGCTGATGTACGACGGCCCGCTCACCGGGCTGCACGAGGTGGGCGAGAGCGAACGGACCCTGGTGGTGGACCTGGAGCGGGAACTCCCGCCGATCGACGCGCCCGCGCCCGCCCGGGTGGTGCGCGTGGAGGGGCCCCGGCAGTGGCTCGCCTTCCCGGCCGCCCAGTCGGCGGCGCCGCTGGTGGCGCGGATCGCCGCGGAGTACCCGCTGGTCGATCTGTCGGTGCGGGAGCCGGACATCGAGGCCGTGATCGCGAAGATGCTGCACAGCCTGAGGGACGTCCCCGAACCGCCGACGGAGCGGGCGAGCGCGTAGTGCGGGCCGCGGCGAGTCCGTAGGCTGCTGGGTATGACCGACGATGTTCCTGAGCTGCGCGCTTCCGACGCCGATCGTGAACGGGTCGCCGAGGTCCTGCGGGACGCCGTCGCCGAGGGGCGGCTGGACATGGCGGAGTTCGAGGAACGGCTGGACGCCACGTACCGGGCCCGGACCTACGGGGAACTGGCGCCGATCACCCGCGATCTGCCGGTCGCGGGCGTGGCCGTCCCCCCTCTCTCCCCGGCGAAGGACGCGGCGGGCGGCGCGGGTTGGGCCGCGCGGATCGTCGGCGGCGAGGGGTCGTCGACGGGCGCGGTCGCCGTGATGTCCGGGTTCCAGCGCAAGGGACGGTGGACCGTGCCGCGGCGCTTCACCGCCTTCGCCTTCTGGGGCGGCGGGGAGCTGGATTTGCGGGAGGCGGACTTCGCGGCCGCCGAGGTCCGCATCAACTGCGTGGCGATCATGGGCGGGATGAACGTCGTGGTGCCGCCCGGCGTCGAGGTCGTGGTGCGCGGCATCGGCATCATGGGCGGCTTCGACCACCGCGAGGAGGGCGTCCCGGGGGACCCCGGCGCGCCTCGGGTGATCATCTCCGGGTTCGCCTTCTGGGGCGGCGTCGGCGTCGAGCGCAAGCCGACCCGCGCCGAGCGCCGACGCCTGAAGGAGGAACGCCGGCAGGAGAAGCTGGAGCGGAGGACGGGCCGGGACGAACTGGAGGAGTGAGCGCCGGGCTGGGGGCGGGGCGGGCGATGCGGTGATCGGGGCCGGGCTCGCACCCGGCGTTGCACTGTGCCTGGGGTCGGTCGGCTCGTGCCTGGTGTGGGGGTCGGTCGGCTCGTGCCCGGCGTGTGGCCGGCCGAGGGCGGGCTGCGCGACCCGGCGCCGGCGGGGTGCCGCCCGCGCCCACCCGTGCCGCCCCGGGCGGCACGCATGCCCGCGGGGTGAGCGGCCGGGGTTGAGCCGCAGGCATCGAGGGGCCGGGTGTTCCTGAAAGCCGGGCCGTGGCATGCCCGCAGGTCAAGCGGCCGGGGCTGAGCCGCCGGGGTCGAGCGGCCGGGATCGGGCCGCCGGGTGTTGACCCGCCGGGGCTGAGCCGCCGGGGCCGAGCGGCGGGGCGTCAGCTGCCGGGGCGAGCGGCCGGGGCTGAGCCGCAGAGATCGGGCCGCCGGGGCTGAGCCGCCAGGTTGGAGCCGCAAAGATCGGGCTGCCGGGGCTGAGCCGCCAGGTTCGAGTCGCAGAGATCGGGCTGCCGGGGCTGAGCCGCCAGGTTCGAGCCGCAGAGATCGGGCCGCAGCAGCTGGGCCGCCAGGATCGGGCCGCCGAGATAGGGCCGCAGAGGCCGAGTCTCCGGGACAGAGCCGCGGCGGCTGAGCCGCCGGGACAGAGCCGCGCGGCGGCTGGGCCGCCGGGTGTCTCTACAGCCGGGCCGGGGCCGCGCCCGCCAGGGATGTCAGGTCGAAGGACTCCGCCATCCGCTCGTAGCCCGCGTCGCTGGGGTGGAGGTGGTCGCCGGAGTCGTAGTCGGCGCGCAGCCGGCGCGGGTCGGCCGGGTCGCGCAGCGCCTGGTCGAAGTCGGCGACCGCGTCGTAGACCGTGCCGGAGCGGATCTCCGCGTTGATCCGCTGGCGTACGGCCTCGCGGGCGTCCGTGTAGCCGCGGTGGCCGTGGAAGGGCATCAGGGTGGCCCCGATGACTTTGATGCCGCGGGCGTGGGCCTGCCGGACCAGGGTGCGCAGGCCGTCGAGGACGGCGTCCGGGTCGGCGAGCTCCGGGTTGCGCAGGATGTCGTTGACGCCGAGGTCGATGACGACGACCTTGACGTTGGTGCGGGCGAGGACGTCGCGGGCGAAGCGGTTGAGGCCGCTGGGGTTGTCCGCGGGGCGGCCGAGGCCGTCGTCGAGGACGCGGTTGCCGCTGATGCCCTGGTTGACGACGCTGTAGCGCGGCACGTCCTGGCCGGCCGCCAGCGCCGCCCGGATCCGCTGCGAAAGGACGTCCGTCCAGCGGCGGTTGGCGCCCTCGGTGGAGGTGATGCCGTCCGTGAGGGAGTCGCCGAGGACGACGACCGTGCCGTCGGACTCGTTGCTCAGCACGTCCAGCGCGGTGAGGTAGCGCCAGTACTCGACCTGCTCGGTGAAGCCGGTGCCGGTGACGTCCTCGGCGAGGTCGCCCTCGGCGGCGTAGGAGATCTGGCGGGCGTGCGGGTGGTAGGTGACGGCGCCGGAGGAGGTGGGGGAGTAGGTGGTGACGAGCACGTCGCTGTCGTGCGGGATGCGCAGGCGGACGGCGTCGCTGACGACCTGCCCGCCCGCCGGGACGATCACCGTGGTGTCGCCGCCGTTGAAGGTCAGCCGCCGCATGCTCTCCGGCAGGGCCGCCGCGCTGTCGTCGGCGGCGGCGAGGGCGAGGGAGGCGTGGGTGATGGTCAGCGGGCGCTGGCCGTAGAGATTGGACAGCGTGATGCGGGCACTCGTACCACCGACGCCCGCGTGGACGACGTTGCGCACCGACCGGTTCGCGAGGCCCGTGGTCTCCGTGCCGGGCTCCGCCGCCGCCGGGGAGGCCGACCAGGAGCCGACCCAGGTGCCGGTGGAGGCGGGTGCGGCGGAGTTGCGTGGCGGCCGCCCCGCGGCGACGGTCTGCTGGGCGGCGCCGTCGTCGGACGAGACGCCGACGTAGATGGCGGTGGAAAGGGCCACGATCAAGGCGGTGATCGCAGCGAGCAGGGCATAACCGTGACGCCTGGTCATGCGGGTGTGGGTCTCCTCGGGCGCGCGGAGCCCCCGAGGCTCCGATGTGATCACCTCATGATGCGTCATAAGGCGGGGGGAAGTTGAACCAGCCCCCCATTGGGCCCTCGGCGTTCTCCCATGCGCTTCCCCGATCGGTCAGACGCCGGGAACTCTCGATTCGTTCCAGGAGTCGCTCAGGAAGGGACAATGTCATAGCGGGGCAACGGGAACGGGTGGAGCGGATGGATCGTACGAAACCGGAAGTACCGGAGGTGCCGGGAGCGACCGGAGCGACGGGAGTGCCCGGAGCGCCGGACGCAGCGGCTGCCCCGGAGGCACCGGACGCGGCGGCGGCCCCGGACGCCTCGCACGCACCGGACGCCTCGGGCCGGGCGGCGCGGGCCGCCGGACGGGTCCCCGCCTCCGCCGCCCGCACCATGAACACCTTCAGCGCCGCCGACGAGGAGAAGCAGCGCGGCGTGCGCCGGATGAAACTCACCGCGGCCGGCCTGCTGCTCTTCGTGGCGCTGGTCTACGTCCTCGCCGAGGTCGCCTCCCACCACGGCGCCGGCGCCTGGGCGGGCTACGTCGCGGCGGCCGCCGAGGCCGGCATGGTCGGCGCGCTCGCCGACTGGTTCGCCGTCACCGCGCTCTTCCGCCACCCGCTCGGCCTGCCCATCCCGCACACCGCGATCATCCCCAGCAAGAAGGACCAGCTGGGCGTCTCGCTCGGCGAGTTCGTCGGCGAGAACTTCCTCTCCGAGGAGGTCGTACGGCAGCGGCTGCGCGCCGTCGGCATCGGCAGCCGGCTCGGCACCTGGCTGGCCGAACCCGCCAACGCCGACCGGGTCACGGCGGAGCTGGCGACCGCGCTGCGCGGCGCCCTGACCGTGCTGCGCGACTCCGACGTGCAGGCCGTGGTCGGCGAGGCGATCACCCGGCGCGCCGAGGCCCAGGAGATCGGGCCCGGCATCGGGAAGATGCTGGAGCGGGTCGTCGCGGACGGCGGCCACAAACGCGTCGTCGACCTGGTGGTGACCCGCGCCCACGACTGGCTGGTGCTGCACGGCGACTCCGTGATGGACGCGGTGCAGGGCGGCGCGCCCGGCTGGACGCCGCGGTTCGTCGACCGGAAGGTCGGCGAGCGGGTCTACAAGGAGCTGCTGCGGTTCTGCGCCGAGATGCGGGACATGCCCACCCACCCGGCCCGCGGCGCCCTGGACCGCTTCCTCACCGACTTCGCCACCGACCTCCAGTCCGACACCGACACCCGGGCCCGCGTGGAGCGGCTCAAGGGCGAGGTGCTGGGCCGCGGCGAGGTGCAGGACCTGATCGCCTCCACCTGGAGCGCCGTACGGTCCATGATCGTCGCCGCGGCGGAGGACGAGCGCAGCGAGCTGCGGCTGCGGGTGCGGGCCTCCCTGCTGTCCCTGGGGGCCCGGCTCGCGGTGGACACCAGGCACCAGAACAAGGTGGACGGCTGGATCGAGGGCGCGGCGGTGCACGTCGTGACGACGTACCGCAAGGAGATCACCTCCCTGATCACCGACACCGTGGCGAGCTGGGACGCCGGGCACACCACCCGCAAGATCGAGGCGCACATCGGCCGTGACCTCCAGTTCATCCGGATCAACGGCACGGTGGTGGGCTCCCTGGCGGGCCTGCTGATCTACACGGTGGCGCGGGCGCTGGGGGCCTGACCAGGCGTACGAGCGCCAGACGCGGGGCACTCGACTGGAACTGCCGCGGCTGATTCCGGAAGGTCCGTTTCCGGAGGGCCCGTCTCCGGAAGTCCGCCTCCGGAGGGTCCGCTCCCGAAAGCCGCGGCACAGGTCGGCTGTCTCGACGAGGAGGAGCCCGTGTCCGACGGTACCGTCACCACCGCCGTCCCCGCCCGCCTGGACAGATTGCCCTGGTCACGATGGCATTGGATGATCGTCATCGGCCTCGGCACCGTCTGGATCCTGGACGGTCTCGAAGTCACCATCGTCGGCAACGTCGCCGGCCGCATCGCCGAGGACGGCAGCGGCCTCGACATCACCTCCGCGCAGATCACCGGCCTGGCCGCCGCGCTCTATGTCGCGGGCGCCTGCTCGGGCGCGCTGTTCTTCGGCTGGCTGACCGACCGCTACGGCCGCAAGAAGCTGTTCATGGTCACGTTGGTCGTGTACCTGGCGGCGACCGCGATGACCGCGCTGTCCTTCGAGACCTGGTGGTTCTTCCTCTTCCGGTTCCTCACCGGCTTCGGCATCGGCGGCGAGTACGCGGCCATCAACTCCGCGATCGACGAGCTGATCCCGTCGAAGTACCGGGGCCGCGTCGACCTGATCATCAACGGCAGCTACTGGCTGGGCGCGATCGGCGGCTCGCTGCTGTCCATCGTGATGCTGGACACCGCCATCTTCCCCAAGGACCTCGGCTGGCGGCTGAGCTTCGCCCTCGGTGTGGTCCTCGGCCTGGTCATCCTGCTGGTCCGGCGGCACGTCCCGGAGAGCCCGCGCTGGCAGTTCATCCACGGCCAGGGCGACCAGGCCGACGAGCTGGTCACCGGCGTCGAACGGGAGATCGAGCAGGAGAAGGGCGAGCAGCTGCCGCCACCGGCCGGTGAGATCACCATCCACCAGCGCAAGAGCATCGGCTTCGGTCTCATCGCCAAGACCGTCTTCGGCAAGTACCCCCGCCGCGCGGTCCTCGGCCTGTCCCTCTTCATCGGCCAGGCGTTCCTCTACAACGCCATCACCTTCGGCTTCGGCACCATCCTCATCACCTTCTTCGACGTGCCGACCGGCCACACCGGCTACTACTTCGCCGTCATCGCGGCCGGCAACTTCCTCGGCCCGCTGCTCCTCGGCAAGCTCTTCGACACGGTCGGCCGCCGCATCATGATCTCCTCGACGTACCTGCTGTCGGGCATCCTGCTCTTCGGCACGGCCTGGCTCTTCGACCGCGGCTCGCTGACCGCCACCACCATGACGGCCTGCTGGTGCGTCGTGCTGTTCTTCGCCTCCGCGGGCGCCTCCAGCGCGTACCTGACGGTCTCCGAGATCTTCCCGATGGAGACCCGCGCGATGGCCATCGCCTTCTTCTACGCCCTCGGCACCGCCGCCGGCGGCATCAGCGGCCCGCTGCTCTTCGCCGACCTCACCGAGTCCGGCGTGGTCGGCGACACCGTCCTCGCCTTCCAGATCGGCGCCGGCCTGATGTGCGCAGCCGGCCTGGTGGCGGCGTTCCTGGCGGTGAAGGCGGAACGCCGCTCGCTGGAGGACATCGCGCAGCCGCTGTCGGCGACCCCGGAGACGGCGACCCCGGCGGGCGTACGGTCGGGGACGGCGACGCCGTAGCGACTGGGCGGGAGACGATGGGCCGGTCGGGGGCCACGCGCCGGTGGCGGAGTACGCGCCTGTGGCGGAGTACGCGCCTGTGGCGGAGTACGCGCCTGTGGCGGAGTACGCGCCTGTGGCGGAGTACGCGCCTGTGGCGGACTACGCGCCTGTGGTGGACCCCGGCCGGATGATCATCAACACCGTCACCGCAGCCCACAGCAGGTTGAACACCCCGGTGAACATGGCGAGCCGCACGGTCGCCTCGCGCGAACCGCCGACGGCCCCTTCGACCCCTTCGGCCCCTTCCAGCAGCGCGCTCTGCCGCGGCAGCACCAGCGCGACCAGTACCACCGCCGCGAGCGCGGTGAGCGCGATGGACACGATCAGCCAGGCGTCGCCGAGCACGCCCATGCTGCTCGCGGTGGCGAACCCGAACACCGGGACGACGACGCCGATCGTGGCGTACACCCGGCAGATGCGGTGCAGCAGTCGCACGGTCTCGCTCGCCCGGGGGTCGTCCGGCGAGGCCAGCGCCCGGCGCGCGGCGGGCGGGAACATGCTGGCGGCGACGGTGACGGGCCCGATCGCGACGATCGCGGCGATGACATGGACGGCGAGAAGGAACTTGGTCACGGCGGTGACGGTAGACGGGCCCGTTGATCGCGCAGAAGTGGCGATAGTGCCAGGGCCCAACGGATTCTCGCCAGCGCGCTGAGCCGCGACGCCTCCGCGCCCGAGCGCACGGGAGGGCGTGCGGGGAGGGCGTCCGGGAGCCAGGTGGGAGCCAGGTCGGAGCCCTGCCGATCCGGTTGGCGGCAACCGGTCGTACGCCTACGATCCCGCCATGCACACCGTCGCCGTACTGGCCCTGGACCGGGTGATCCCCTTCGACCTCTCCACGCCGATCGACGCCTTCGGCTGGGCGCGGCTGCCGGACGGCCGTGAGGCGTACCGGGTGCGGGTCTGCTCCGATCGGGAGGAGGTGAACGCGGGCCGGTTCACGCTCCGGGCGCCGTACGGCCTCGACGCGCTGGCGGAGGCGGACACGATCATCCTGCCCGGCGTGGAGGAACCCCCGGACCCGCTGCCGCCGGGCGTCGCGGAGGCCCTGCGCGCCGCGGCGGCCGACGGCACCCGGATCGCCTCCGTCTGCGTGGGCGCGTTCCTCCTCGCGGCGACGGGCCTGCTGGACGGACTGCGCGCCACCACGCACTGGATCGCCGCACCGGACCTGGCGGCGCGCTACCCCGAGGTGACGGTCGACCCGAACGTGCTCTACGTCGACAACGGCCAGTTCCTGACCTCGGCGGGCGCGGCGGCGGCCCTGGACATGTGCCTGCACATGATCCGCAAGGACCACGGCTCGGCGGTCGCCGCGCACGCCGCCCGGATGTCCGTGATGCCGCTGGAACGGGAGGGCGGCCAGGCCCAGTTCATCGTCCACGACACCCCGCCGGCGCCGTCCGGGGCCGCCTTCGAGCCGCTGCTGAGCTGGCTGGAGGACAACTGCCACCGCGACCTGTCACTGGACGACATCGCGGCGCACGCGGGCATGAGCACCCGTACGCTCAACCGCCGCTTCCGCGAGCAGACCGGGACGACGCCGTTGCAGTGGCTGCACCGGGCACGGGTGCGCCGCGCCCAGTACCTGCTGGAGACGACGTCGTACCCGGTGGAACGGATCGCCGGGCAGTGCGGCTTCGGCTCGCCGACGGCGTTCCGGGAACGCTTCCGGCGGGTGGTCGGAACGAGTCCGCAGGGGTACCGGAGGGCGTTCCGTACGGACCAGTGACAGGGGCCAGTGACAGGGGCCCTTCAGTCGGCCGTCCGCCGGTCGGCGACGGCCCAGGAGGCGAGGCCGACGGCGCCGGCCACGCCGAGGACGGCGGGCCAGGCGCCCACCTTCTTGGCCAGCGGATGGGACCCGGCGAAGGCGGCGACGTACGCGACGGTGAGCGCGCCCGCGGCCTTGCCGCCGGCCCGCCGCCGCCACTGCTGCGCCGCGGCGGCCCCGGCCACGGCCAGTACGGCCCCGCCGAGCTGCCGCTTCCCGGTCCAGCGGGCGACGCCGTAGCCGCCGACGAGTCCGCCTGCGGCGACGAGGGAGCTGGGGATGTCTGCCATGCGTCCGACCCTACGCGCGCCCGGCCCGCCGACCCGAACCTGAGCCGGAGCTTGTCAACTTTCCTCTCCGGAGCTATATAAGAAGGCGTAGCGCATCGCACGCAGTAGCGTCAGCGTCTGGAGAAAGGAGTGAGCTGTGATGCTCATGCGCACCGACCCCTTCCGCGACCTCGACCGTCTCGCGCAGCAGGTGTTCAACACCGCCGCCCGTCCGGCCGCGATGCCGATGGACGCCTACCGGTCGGGGGACGACTTCGTCGTCCACTTCGACCTGCCCGGCATCGACCCCGAGACGATCGAACTGGACGTCGAACGCAACATCCTGAGCGTCCGCGCCGAGCGCCGTTCCCCGGCCCCCGAGGGTGCCGAACTGATCGCCTCCGAGCGCCCCGCCGGCACCTTCACGCGCCAGCTCTTCCTGGGCGACACCCTGGACACGGAGCGCATCGACGCCTCGTACGAGGCCGGCGTCCTGACGCTGCGCATCCCGGTGGCCGAGGCGGCCAAGCCGCGCCGCATCCAGATCACGGGCGGCGACCGCGGCGACCGCAAGCAGCTGAGCAGCTGAGCGGCCGACCCCACGGACGAAGGAACAGCGACCCGCGGCCGTCGTGGGCCGACGGCCCGCGGGTCGGCCCGCCGGTGAACTCGGCGGACGGGAAGGAGAAAACCGAAGAGAGATGACGACGACGACCTTGCCGACGTCGACACCGACGACACCGACGACATCGACGACACCGACGACGAAGACGACGATGGCCAGCCGGGGCTGGCAGGAGCTGCTGGACGCGGTGCGGGAAGCGGGCCAGTACCGCACCCGAGCGGAGGCGGAACGCATCACCCGCACGGTCCTCTCGGCCCTCGGCGGCCACGTCACCGGAGAGGAACGCGTGGCCTTGGCCAGAGCCCTCCCCACCGAGGCGGCAGCGACACTGGCCTCCGAGATCCCACTGCCCCGCCCCCTGACTGCCGCGGAGTTCGTGGACTCGGTGGCCACCCGCATGGAGGGCGCGACCCCGGCGACGGCCCGCTGGGACGTCACCTCCGTCCTCACCGCTCTCCCACCCCTGCTCGGCGAGGCCCTGCTGACCCGAGTCCTCGCCCAACTCCCCCACGGCTGGGCCCTGCTGTTCGGCCGGCCCCAGCTGACACCGCGGTAGCGGAACCTACGGGTTCCGCCGCGACCCGAGGTGCACGGAGGAGAGGGCACCGCCGAAGGCGACGAGCCCGAACCCGGCGACCAGGGGGTTCACGAACCCCGGCACATCCCCGTTGCCGTAGGAACCCCCGTCGCTGGTCTCACACACGAACCCGACCGGCACCCAGCTGACGTGATACCCGACGATCTCGACCCCGGCCTGCTGCCGCTCCCACCACCCCGGCGTACGGCAGGCCTGCACCGGCGAGGAGTCGGTCCCGCTGTCATCCGCCCCCAGCAACGCCCCACCGACCCCGAGCAGCCCCAGCCCGTACACCACCAACGCACCGGCCGCAGCCAGCGAGGCGAGCCCACGCACCATCCCCGGCACGTCGTCTTCCCACGGCCGACTCGCGGCGAGCGTCTGCCCGCCGTACCCGACAAACCCGAAAACGGCGACCACCACGACCACGAGGAGAAGCAGCACCAGCAGGAACATCCCCGGAGTCCAGCACCCGAACGCCACGGGGTCAGTGGCGGAACCCACACCTCCGGCAACGGGATCGCCACAGCAGCACGCAACTCGTTCCCTCCGATCGAGCTGCCGCCCGGGCACGTCAGGGGTCGGTCGACCACCCTTAGAGCAAGGGCTCCCGAATCATCGAGGCGAACACGGGAGAGTCCGCGAACGGCTGCTGTTCGCCGATCTTTTCGTAACCCCAACGCTCATAGAGGGCCTGCACCTTGCCGTCTCCGGCCTTTGGATTGACGAGCAGAGTGACGCGCTCCTCACCTCGGCCCGCGAGTAGTTCCTCGTGGATCCGCTGCGCAAGTCCGGTGCCGCGCCAGGGCCGTCGGACCACGATCTCGTTAATGGCCAGCGTGCGCTTGCCGGTCTCGGTCGTGTACCCGTCCGGCAGTGCGGTCGTCATGGCTGTCCACCAGCGCGTACTGGGCCCGAGGGGTGTGGCGTAGGCGAATCCGGCGGCCTCGTTACCGTCGTAGGCGATCACTGCCTCCCACCCGGCGACCGAGCTGTGCCCCGACAGCCGTTCGTCAAAGCGCTCAGCTGAGTAGAAGGGCGCAGTGAGACCCAGATCCCTCTGTCGCACTTCGACATGAATATCCACGATGGTCTGCCGCACCGGCTCGACCTCGGTGTAGTGCCGCAGCTCCAGACTCACAGAAGCTCCTTCTCAAACCAGTCACGGGTGGCGGGGGCATGGGGCGCAAGAGTGTGCAGTCGGTGCCCGAAGGCGTTCAGGAGGCGGGCGGTGCGTCCGTGCCGGGCCTGGGCGGGGATCCTGTGTGCGGTGGCGACCGCGAGCTCCGGCTCATGCTGGCCGAGCTGGGCGTGGGCGAGGTAAGCCAAGGTGAGAGCCCGGTTGCGCTTCATCTCCGGACGAAGGCTCGCAAGCGTGCGATGGGCATGAGCCTCCGCCTCCTCCCACAGGCCGAGTGTGGTGGTGGCGGTCAGGGCGAGAAGATGGAACTCGGCTGAGTCGTAGAACCTCAGCCACGTCGGACGGGGCGCTTCGGCGTCCGCCCGGCTTAAGGCCGTCTCAGCGAGTCCGAGGCACCGCAGGGTCGCCTGGCGATCGTGCAGGTCGGCGTGGTGAACGGCTGTCCGGGCCTGGACCAGCGAGGCGTAGAGGGGGTTCCGGGCCGCTCTGGTGCGCTTGGCGGCTTCGTCGGCTGCGAGAGCGCTCGTGTACTGGCCCAGATGCCGGTACAGAGCTCCGGCATGACCCCAGATGCGGAACTGCATTGAGGTGTCGCCGGAAAGGCCGGCGAGGGCGACAGCCTCGTTCAGGTGCCCCTTGGCCTGGTCCAGGCGACCGCCGTCGATGGCGGCCCACAACGCCGAGCCGGTAAAAGCCGCGGCCAGCCCGTAGAGCCGGCCCCGTACCTGTTGGGAGGCGGGCCTCGTCCTCTGAAGGTGCAGCGCACGCTGGGCCCAGCCGATCGCGTCCTGTTCGACCTGATGAGTTCCGCCGGCCTTGTTGTCGTGGGCGACGATCAGTGCGAACTGGGCGGCGAGCCGGTTCACATCGGCCTGGCCGACCCGGCCCGAGGTGCTTGCGGCCCCAACGGCGGCAGGAGCGAGGGCGGCGAGGGAGGTCGTGGTGAGAAAGCTTCGGCGGAGCACAGGCTCCTCCTCATGGTGCTGAACTTCGGGCATCGGGTGATCGACCGCGGACCTGGCGTGCGGTAAGAACCCCAGCTCTGTCGCGGTGCACCCGAACACCGCTTCCAACGCCATCCGTTGCTTCGCCTGCGGCCACCGCGTCCTGCCGGACGTCAGGTTGTGGATCGTGCGGACGGAGACAGTGCCGGGCTTACCGGTGACCTGTTCGATTACCGTGTTCATGGCCTCGGCCAATTCCTCCTGCGTGAGGCCAAGTTCGTGCATGCGTCGGGTGAGCTGCTGATTGGCGGCTGGCACGTGTCCACCGTAACGGGGGCCAGTGCTCCACATTCTGCGGCGTGTAAAGACCGGGTCAGTTTTTCCGGTCGGTCGCGGACTGTTCGATCCCGGAATTTCCTGCCGATCGGCCCAGGCGTACCCGTTTACTGACTGTCACAGGACGAACACACACCTGGAGTCAGTCGTGGAGACGGTGATCCGACAGAGCAGTGCCCATCAGCCCGACCGCAGCCAGATCCTTGCCGAGATCCGCCCCATCGTCCGCCCTCGCCTCGATGTTCCGTCGCTCGCCGGCACGTTGCAGCGAACCGAGGCCGTCACCAAGATTCTTCGCTCCCTCCTCGCGGAGTTCGAGAACGACGATCGGGAGGCGATGCGCGTGATGCGCCGCCTCGGCAGCCGGCTCCTGGCGGAGATGCCGAAGGGTGAGCCGAGCCCGTACACGGCTTGGCAGTACCTGGTGAACCTCGCGCGGTGCACGGAGGCGTTCCTCGCTGTAGAGAACCGCAGCCGGTGAGAGACGGCTGCCCCGTCTGTGATGCGTTTCGCGAGGAACGTGCGATCCAGCTCCGCACCCGCAAGGGCGACCTGGGTGACCTTCTGACCCAAGTGGCATTGCACGAAGCGACGGCACATCCCATCCCGACGGCTGCCCGAGGAGACAACATGCCCACACACGACACCCTGCCCGACCTCACGCCCGTGCGTCCCTGGGGCATCGGTCGCCTGGCCCCCTACCCCACGACGCGGAAGCTGCCGTACGTCACCGTCACCATCGACCCGACGACCCAGACCGGTATCTTCCGGAACAACCAGGGCGAGGTGGTCGAGATGGGTAAGCACGGCACCAGCTCCGGCACCGAGACCTCGACGGCCACCAACCTCGACTCGCAACCCGACCAGGGTCACGACCAGGACGACCAGCAGGACTGATTGCCGTGACCGAGAAAGGATCCGTACTGGTGGCCACCGAGCCGCACGACGTCACCGCGGACATGGTGATCGGCCACCTCAACCGGCGAGGGGTTCCGGTGGTCCGCTTCAACCCGGCTGAGATCGGCGTGGACGTGTCCGTCTCTGGTCGCGTCGACTCCTCCACGGGCTCGATGACAGGAGAGCTGCGTACCTCGTCGCGAACCGTCGAACTGGACGACGTGCGAGCGATCTACTGGCGCCGCCCCGCATGGCCGACATTCGACCATCTTCCGCCTGCGGACGCACGGTTCGCCGCAGCCCAGGTCCGCTACGGGCTCGGCGGCGTCCTCTACGCCCTACGCCGCCGCCAGTGGGTCAACCACCCGCTCAGAAATGCAGCCGCGGACTACAAACCGGCGCAGCTCGCGGCGGCCCGCGCGCTGGGCCTACGAGTACCGCCGACGCTGGTGACGAACGACCCGGACGAGGCGCGCCGCTTCATCCGCGAGCACGGACAGGTGATCCACAAGGCGCTGCGCTGGACACCGTACGAACGCGACGGCGTCAACCTCACCTTATGGACCGAGCCGGTCCATAAGGAGGATCTGGACGATACGGTGCGTGTCGCACCCCATCTCTTCCAGGCGCGTCGACAAGGTGGCGGATCTGCGGGTGCTGATCGTCGGGCGTCGGGTTTTCGCCGTCCGAATCGACTCCGAACTCCTCGACTGGCGCAAGGACTACAGCGGGCTCGCCTACGACGTGGTGGACCTGCCGGATCGCCTGGCGATGGCCCTGTCAGCCCACCTGGAGCACTACGGTCTGGCCTCTGGGTCGTTCGACCTGGCCCTGGACCGTGACGGTGAGGCTCACTGGCTGGAGCTGAACCCCAATGGCCAGTGGGCCTGGCTGGAGGAGGAGACAGGTTTGGAGATGTCGGCCGCGTTCGCCGACCTGCTCGCCGATGGAGAAACCGATGCTGTTGCCTGAGAGTGCCCCGTACCGACGCGCGCTCGCTGACCGACTGGTGGCGGCCAACGTTCTGAAGGACCCGAGGTGGCAGGCGGCGGTCGAGGCGGTCCCGCGCGAACTCTTCCTCAATCCAGGGGTGTTCCTGCCGGCCGAGCGCGGACACTGGCGCCCGGTGACAGCCCTGGGCACGGCCTCTGAGACGTGGCTGGACATCGCCTACAGCGACCGCTCACTGGCCACCCAGTTGGACGGCCGACTGACCGCGGACCGGACGGCCGAGCCGGTGACCGGCGTCCCCACCTCTTCCTCCACCACACCCATGACCGTGGTCGGCATGCTCGAAGACCTGGAGGTGGCCGACGGACACAACGTCTTGGAGATCGGCACCGGCACCGGCTACTCCACCGCCCTGCTCTGTCACCGTCTCGGCGAGGACAATGTCACCACGGTCGAGGTGGACCAGCAGGTGGCCGCCCGCGCGGACGCGGCCCTGGAGGAGATCGGCTTCTCCACCTGGACGGTGACCGGCGACGGCCTTCTCGGCCATCCGCTTCGCGCGCCGTACGACCGGATCGTCGCCACCTGCGCCGTACGCCGCATCCCCTACACCTGGATCCGCCAGACCAAGCCAGGCGGCATCATCCTCGCCACCATCGGTTCCTGGCCGTACGGCACCGGTCTGGCAAAGGTCACGGTGAGCGAGGACGGCACGGCCGAGGGCCGCATCATCGGCCGTGCCTCATTTATGCAGGCCCGCTCACAGGCCCTGGCTCCCGTGGCCGGAGACCTCTCCGCCAGAACCGCCTACGCCGACACCGAGCGCCCCACCAAGCTGCCCCCGACCCTTCTGGAGGACTGGATGCCGGCCTTCCTCACTCAATTGGCAGTGCCGGGCGCCCAACTCGTCCGAGCCAGGGCCGGAGACGGCACGCAGCTGCTGTACCTCTTCGACACCGACCGGGAGTCCTTCGCCGCCTTCACGGAGGACGACACCGGGGGGTGGACGGTTCGACAGGGTGGTCCGGTTGGCCTTTGGGACATCCTGGAGAGAACCCTTATTTCCTGGGATGACGCAATGCGACCCAGCATCGAGGCGGTAAGGATGTGCATCACGAGGTGGTCGCACTACTACTTCATCGAGGAAGTCCCAACTTTTCGTTGGGAGCATCGGCTCGCTTGAGGGTGAGTAGCATCACGGCGCTCAAAATGCGTGATGTTCGCGATGGTAGGCAAGGTGTTGTTCCGAGATTGTGTGCCCGGATATCGTTCGCAGGCGGGAGCGTTGTCCAGTGCTTCTATCGATGACCGTGAGATCTGGCTCGATGACTATCATTCCGAAGTCAAAAGACACATGGTGGTTCGGGCACAAGCACAAGATATTGATGGGTTCATCCGGCCCATCATGTGGAGTCCCCAGAGGGCGTATGTGGGCGGCTTCGGCGTATGCCCCCGTAGGGGTCTCGATGCGCAGGCCGCAGACTTGACACGTGTGCTGGTGGACCTGCTTGACCCAGTTTGATGTCGCAGTACTCCGGATTACCCGTTGTACTTCAGTGCTGCGCCGGCGAGGTGCCGGGTTGCCCGCCGGAGGCGGAGCGGTTTGACTGGGTCGACTGCGAAGTGTCCGTATCGGTAGGTCGTTGCGAAGGGTCTCTATGGCTCTCAAACGGTAACGCCATACGAGGAAATTCGAAACACCCGGTTGTGACCAGCAGTCCTCTACCTGATACAGGCCGTCGTAGCGCAACCCTGACTGTGGCGCGTGTTCGGAATTCCGGACAGCGCCACGAATGACACGCACTGGGCGCCCAGATGACATGCTGTTGACTAGTGCCGCGTTCCCGCGGGTGAGTTCCTGGTCATGCGTATGGCGCCCTTCTGTCTGGCCGCCCTGCCCGGTATAAATGATCGTGTCGCCGTAATCTTCGTCATCTGGGTAGCCTCCCGAAACGACAATGGACTTTGCTTCCTCTTCTTGCCTTCCCCAAATCCCAGCCTGTCTCGGCCGGTGCACATTGGCGGCGGCCAACGACTTGCGATCTTCGAAAGTGGCGCCTATGGGAACGCAGGGTGGGTGCCCAAAGCCGTCGAATGGCTCTGCTTGTAGCCCTACATTTACGAGGATTTCCTGCCAGTCCTCGTGTGGAAAGTACTGTTGCATCAACGTGTACGCGGCTTGGTCGCGAAACGTTTCGTCGCTCGCTATGAGTTCGTAAAGGTGTGACTCGAGTCCACCGCTCGGATTATGCTCTTCGAGCCACTTCTTCAGCGAAGATCCTCGCGCCTGAGGAACTTCTCCTTGTACGCCTTCTAGTTTCCAGACTTCTGACCGGTGGAGCGCAGTAAACAGGTACTGAGGATCCGGTGTCGAATTGGGGCGCCCGTAGCGTTCCAGGAGGCTACGCAGTCTCTGCTCGGAGTCACGCCAAGGAGTGAGGCGCGCTTCGCGTCGACGCGCCCTCCCCATAGCCCACAGCAGCACGATCGGTTGGTGCAGCGCAGGTTCCCCTGAACTCTTGTCCACACGTAGCGATTGCAGGGCTTTGAGGTAGCCGGTGGCACTCGCAGTGCGGTCGTCAGGAATCGTCACTTATCTTCCCCCCAGATGTGAATAACTTCCGCCCTCTCAGCGACGCCTCTAGGCGGCCCCGTGACACTCCCCATAACCCCGCCCCGCCCCACACCAACACCCCTCCCCCCGCTCCGGCGGCCAGGCGACTGCCCGGCCCCGGGCCGCGAGGGTCGTTGCGTACTGGGGGAGCAGGGTCGCGTCCGACGGGGGTGTGCCCTCTGAGGCGGCGAAGGCCTCGTAGGACGGGACCGTGCCGGTGACGATGCCGAGGTTGGGGGTGCCGGAGCCGGCGAGTTCTCGGAGGGCCGACTCTATGGTCGACAGGTGTTCCTCGTGGGAGGGGTACTCCGCCGCCAGCTCCGGGTACGCCGCCAGCAGTTCCGACAGCTCGGCCGCCGGCCAGTGGAGGATCGCGACCGGGAAGGGGCGGGACAGCGCCTCGCGGTAGGCGCCGAGTTCCGCCTGGAGGCGGGAGATCTCCGCCTTCAGTTCCGCCGGGTTCTCCGAGCCCAGGGACCAGACTCGCTTCGGGTCGTGCAGTTCGTCCAGGCTGACGGGGAGCGAGTGGAGGGTGTCCGCCAACGTGTCCCACTCGTCGTGCGGCAGGCCCTGCATCCGGCGGATGCGGTGGCGGGCGAAGAGGATCGGGTGGGTGGCGTACGGGGGTTCCGCGGCCGGTGTCAGCAGCAGGGTCGCCGCTTCCGTCAGGGCTTCCTGCGCCGTCTCCAGCTCGTCGTGCGACTCCAGGGCCTCGGCGACGATCACCCACGGGGCCGGGTCACGCGGCGCGGCCACCCTGATGCCCTCGATGATCGCGCGGGCCTCCGCCTCGTGGCCGTACTCCCAGAGGTTCGCGGCCTTGAGGGCCCGGACGAGGTGGGGGTTGTCCAGCGTGCCGGCCGAGCCGAGCAGGCGGTCGTAGAGCGCGGTGGCCGTGGGGCGGTCGCCGGACAGTTCCCGGTGGGCCGCGGCGCGCAGCAGCAGGGCTTCGGCGTCCTCGGGGTACAGGCCGGCGGTTCGCTCCAGGCGGGCCGCTTCGGCGTGGTGGTCGACGTTTTCGGCGGGCGTGTCGGGGCGCATGGATGACACCGTACTGCCCGGCGCCGACAAGGGTGAGGTATCCACCACCCTCACACGGTCACCCCGTCCACCTGCAACGTCTGCACCGCCCCGGCCGCGAACGCCACGCTCACCGTCTTGCCGTTCAGACGGGTGTCCGCGTACGACCGGTACTGGTCGCCGCCGGACGTCACCGTGTTCCAGCGGGGCACCAGGCCGCCGGTGCCGCCGGTGACCGTGGTGAAGCGGGAGAGGTCGAAGGTCAGGGTCTGGGCGGCGGCCGAGGTGTTCACCGCCACGATGACCAGGCGTTTCGCCGTACGGTCCAGGGCGGCCGCCGCATAGCTGACGCCCGTGTCGAGGATGGTCATCCCGGGGCGGATGTGGCGGCTGAACTGGGCCATCACGTAGTATTTCGGCTGGATCGTGGTCGGCTGCAAGGTGGCCGCGTCGTAGGCGATCATCGCCCAGCCCGCCGTCGGGTCCATGGCCTGCCAGTAGCACCACGCCGTGGGGTGCAGCCAGCGGAAGTCGTAGCAGAGGTTCGAGGCCATGGTCAGGCCGGTGCCGTCGCCGTCGCCCGTCTCGGAGTTCCACAGCTTCTTGCCGGAGGTCGTCACCACATCCGTGTACAGAAGGTCCCGCCGGCCGCCCGAGCCCTGGTAGCCGTGCACGTTGACCTGCGACACCAGCGCCTTCGTCGACGCGCCGAAGGAGGCCCAGGTGGAGCGGGCCGCGTCGTAGCTCGTCTCGTCCGATGCCGAGATGCGGACCGAGGTCAGGCCGCGCTTGTCCAGTTCGCTGCGCAGGTGCGGCAGTACGGCCGCCTGGACGGCCGGGTCCATGTGGCAGCCCTCCTGGGTGCCGGTCGCCGTCCACCAGCCGGCCGCGGGCTCGTTGAACGGGTCCACCGTGGCGAAGTTCACGCCCCACTGCGATCGCGCCCTCAGGGCCACCGCGGCCAGGTGGGAGGCGTGCTGGCGGTGGTTCCAGCTCTGGAGGTTGTTGCCGCCGTCCGCCGCGCCCGACGGGTTGTGGTTGACGCACATCCACCACATCGGCGAATTGGCGAAGAGCTCGGTCGTCGCGCCGCGCTGGGCCGCCTTCACCAGCATCGCGCGCTGGCTGGCGTCGGCGGTCCAGTCCCAGGCCGCGGAGGAAGGGTCCTCGTTGTTCCAGTCCTGCCAGAAGCCCTCGATCTGCTTGAACGCGGGGATGTTCGGCGACTCGGCCATCGTCTCGCCGTTCACGGCGTTCCAGCTGCACGCGCCCAGGTTGTAGCGGGCGATGTTCAGGCCGAGGCCGGGCAGGGTGCGGCCGTCGTAGGCGACCGACTTGGTGGTGAAGAACAGGTCGGCGAAGTCGTCCCGTGCGCCGAAGACGTTGGCCCACCAGGCCAGGGAGGTGCCCCAGCCCTCCCAGGTGCCGTAGGTCGTGGCGGGGTTCACGGCGATGGTCGCGTCCGCGTGCGCGGTGCCCGTGCCGAGGGTGCTTCCCAGCAGCGCGCCGCCGGTGGCCGCGAGCAGGGTCCTGCGTCGGATCATGGCTGTCTCACCGTCCGTCGTCGTGGCATGGCGTGCATGGCGTGCATTGGCTAGGCATGGCACGGGGCAGGGGTGCATGGCGTGGCATGGCTCGTTCACGGTCAGGTCGACCGTCAGGAAGCATCGGGGCGGGCGGCCGGGCTTGTCGAGGGTTTTGACAGGGCTTTCTCAAACCCATGGCGAAAGTGGCCACGCCGCCATGTCACACCGCTGAGGTATAACCGTCATGACGTACGCATCAGGAAGGAGGAACACCGATGGTCCAGGCCTGGTCCAACCTGCGCCCCACCGCCGTGCTGTTCTTCCTCTTCCTGGAGGTCGTGCTGCTCGACGCCGGCAGCCTCTCGGCGACCGTCGCGCTGGCCGCGACCGCCGCGGCCGGCTCCGCGCTGGCCGTCTGCTCGCTGATCGCCGCGCGCTGCGCGCCCGCCGTGCCCCGGACACGGGTACGGACGGCGATCCGCGACCGGGACCGCCGTACGGCCTTCCTGCCCCAACGTGATCCCGACGCCCGTGGACGTACGCGTCCCAGGGCGCCTGGGCGGGCCCTCCCGGCGACCTTCGCGTAGGGCGGTCACACCGCGCGTCACCCCTGACCCCTGCGCTCGGGTCGTCATGCCGCCGCTGCCATCTCGGCACGCCTGCCGGTTCAACCGGCACATCCCGGCACGACGAGACCCCGGAGGGCTCACTCACTCATGTCCGTTTTCGCCAACCTGGTCGAGCAGCTCGCCGATCTGCTCCAGCCGCTCTTCCACGGCTCCGCGGCCGCCGCCGCGATCGTCCTGTTCACCGCGCTCGTACGGCTCCTGGTGCATCCGCTGTCGCGGGCCGCCGCCCGCGGGCAGAAGGCGCGGACCCGGCTCCAGCCGCAGATCGCCGAGCTGCGCAAGAAGCACGGCAAGGACCCCGAGCGGTTGCAGCGGGCGGTGCTGGAGCTGCACCGGGAGGAGAAGGTGTCGCCGCTGGCCGGATGCCTGCCCGGGCTGTTCCAGCTGCCGGCCTTCTTCCTCCTCTACCACCTCTTCTCCAACTCGACGATCGGCGGCGAGGCCAACGAGCTGCTCGGCCACCAGCTGCTCGCCGCCCCGCTCGGCGACCGCTGGGCCGACGCGCTGACCGGCGCCGGTCTCTTCGGCGAGGCGGGACTGGTGTACCTCGCGCTGTTCGTGCTCGTCACGGCCGTCGCCGCGTTCAACTACCGGCGTACGAAGATCATGATGGCCGCGAACCGGATCGTGCCGGCGGCCGATCCCGAGCAGCCGGTGCCGGGGATGGGGGCGATCACCAAGGTCATGCCGTTCATGTCGTTCTTCACGCTGATCACCGTGGCGGTGGTGCCGCTGGCCGCCGCGCTCTACGTGGTGACCAGTACGACGTGGAGCGCCGTCGAGCGGGCCGCGCTGTACCGCTGACCTGCGCGCGAGGGGCTGGGTCCAGTACGTGAACGGGGTCTTGCGGACTGGACCTGGACCTTGGAGGATCGACCAGTCCTCCGATGGCTGTGGCCGCCGCACCCAGGTCGCGCCCCCGGCGGGCTGCCGCGATCGAGGGAGATTGTGATCATGAAGCTGCTGCGAGTCGGTACGGCCGGGGCCGAGCGGCCCGCGCTGCTCGACGCCGAGGGGAACCTGCGGGACCTCTCCTCGGTCGTGCCGGACATCGACGGGGCGCTGCTCGCCGACGACGCGGCGCTGGCCCGCGTCCGCGCCGCCGCCGACGCCGGGGAGCTGCCCGTGCTGGACGGTGCCGAGGTGCGGATCGGCGCGCCGGTCGGCGGGATCGGCAAGGTCGTGTGCATCGGGCTGAACTACCACGACCACGCCCGGGAGACCGGCGCCCAGCCGCCCGCCGAGCCGGTGGTCTTCCTGAAGGCCGCGGACACCGTCGTCGGGCCGAACGACACCGTCCTCGTGCCGCGCGGGTCGACGAAGACCGACTGGGAGGTCGAGCTGGCCATCGTCATCGGCCGCACCGCCCGCTACCTGGACTCCGCGGAGGACGCGCTCACCCATGTCGCGGGGTACGCGGTCGCGCACGACGTGTCCGAGCGCGAGTACCAGATGGACCGCGGCGGCACCTGGGACAAGGGGAAGAACTGCGAGACGTTCAACCCGCTCGGGCCGTGGCTGGTGACCGCGGACGAGGTGCCCGACCCGCAGAAGCTCGGCCTCAGGCTGTGGGTGAACGGCGAGCTCAAGCAGGACGGGACGACCGCCGAGCAGATCTTCTCCGTGGGCGAGGTCGTGCGGTACCTGTCGCACTTCATGACGCTCTACCCCGGGGACGTCATCAACACCGGTACGCCCGCGGGAGTGGCCTTCGGGCAGCCCGAGCCCAAGCCCTACCTCCGGCCCGGCGACGTCGTCGAGCTGGAGATCGAGGGGCTCGGGCGGCAGCGGCAGGAGCTCAAGAGCGCGTGAGGCGCGCCCGCCCGGCTCGGGTGAGGGGTGTGAGGCCCGCCCGCCCGGGCTCGGGCCAGGCGTGTGATGTCGGCGCGCCCGGTTCAGCCCGGGCGCGTGAAGCCCGCCCGCCTGCCCGCCCGGCTCGGCGAGGCGTGTGATGTCGGCGCGCCCGGCTCGGGCCAGGCGCGTGACGCCGGACCGCCCGGCTCACGCCAGGGGCGTAAAGCCCGCCCGGCTCAGCCCCGGCAGGTTGACTCAGGGGAGTAGGCCGCCGGCTACGGCCCGGCAGGCCGACTTCGGCCAGTAGGCCGGCTCAGGGGAGTAGGCCGCCGGCTACGGCCCGGCAGCCGGCGCTCCGGTCAGTCGCGCGGCTCAGCCCAGCAGGGCCGCCAGCCTGCGCCACTCCTCCCGCGGCAGCGCCTCCCGGTCGGCGCCCGTGATCACCTGAAGGGCCACATGGTCCGCGCCCGCCTCGACGAACGCGTCGACGCGGGCGCGGATCTCCTTCTCCCCGCCCCACGCGAACACCGCGTCGATCAGCCGGTCGCTGCCGCCGTCCGCCAGGTCGTCCTCGGTGAAGCCGTGACGGAGGAAGTTGCCGGTGTAGTTGGGGAGGGTGAGGTAGAAGGCGATGACCTCGCGGGCCAGGGCACGGGCCCGGTCCGGATCGGATTCCAGGACCACCTTCAACTCCGGTGCCAGCAGCGGCCCCTCCCCCAGCGTGTCCCGCGCCCACGCCGTGTACTCCGGCGTCACCAGGTACGGGATCGCGCCCGCCGCGCGGTCGCGAGACAGCTCCACCGTCTTCGGCCCCAGCGCCGCCAGCGCCCGGCGGTGCGCCGGTACGCCCGCCGCGTCCAGGGCGTCCAGGTACGCGACCAGGGCCGAGTACGGCCGCCGGTACTGCGCCGCCAGCTTGGCGTGGCTCACCCCGAGGCCCAGCACGAACCGGCCCGGGTGCGCCGACTCCAGCTCGGCGAAGGCGGCCGCGCTCTCGGCGGCCTCGTACTGCCAGATGCTCTGGATGCTGGTGCCGACGGTGAGCGTGGCGGTGGCCTCGAGGAGCGGGGCGGCGTGCCGCGCGGCGCTGTTGCCGCCCAGCCACAGGGCGCCGTAGCCCAGCTCCTCCAACTCGGCGGCGGCCTCGGCCCGTTCACCGGCGCCCGCCGGGTCCTCCGCGCGCAGGCCGACGCTCCAGATGCCGTACCGGCCGTACTTCTCCTTCAGGGGTGTGCTCATCCGTGTGATCCCTCCGGCGTGCTGCGGCAGTGGTGTCCGTGCTCGGTCACTGCTGTGGCAACCGGAGGGATCGGGCCGGTCATTCCCCGTCCGGCGGCATTTCCGGGCGGGCGCGGCTCAGTTGTCGAGGAACTGCTCCAGGGCCTCCACCACGAGCCGGTGGTCCTGAAGCTGCGGCAGCCCGGACACCGTGACCGCTCCGATCACACCGACGCCCTCGACGGTGATCGGGAAGGAGCCGCCGTGCGCGGCGTACACGTCCGGGTCCAGGCGGGAGGAGTCCTCGAAGGTGCTGCCCTTGGCCCGGAAGCGGGCGCCGACCAGGTAGGAGGAGGAGCCGTAGCGCTCCACCACCCGGCGCTTGCGGCCGATCCAGGCGTCGTTGTCGGGCGTGGCGCCGGTCAGCGCGGCATGGAAGAGCTGCTGGCCGGCGCGGTGGATGTCGATGGCGACCGGGGCCTGGCGCTCCCGGGCCAGCCGGACGAGGAGGGAACCCAGCTCCCAGGCGTCGTCCGGAGTGAACCGGGTGAAGACCAGGCGGCGTTCCTGGGCCTCCAGCTCCTCGATGCTCGGGGTCAGCTCGGGCGCGATCCTGGGAGTCATCGCGGGCGTGGTGTGCGAGGTGTGCGAGGTGTGCTTCTGAGGGTGCGTCACAGGGTCACCGTCACTCCGTCTCGGGCCGAACGGCGGGCCGCTTCCAGTACGTCGAGGGCGGCGGCCGCCTCCAGGGCGGTCACCGGGTTGGGGCCGCCCGTCAGCAGGGCGCGGGCCACCGCCGCGTAGTACGCGGGGTAGTCGCCCGGCAGGGTCGGCTCGGGCCGGCCGCCGCCGGTCGCCGGGGACTCGCCGGAACCGACCCGGCCCCACAGCGACTCGGGCTCCGTGCCCCAGCCGTCACTCGGGCGCCGCCCCTCGCGCAGGGCCGCCTCCTGCGGGTCCAGGCCGTACTTCACATAGCCCGCCCGCGAGCCCAGCACCCGGAAGCGCGGGCCGAGTTGCGCGGTCGTGGCCGAGACGTACAGGTGGGAGCGGACCCCGCTCGCGTGCGTGAGCGCGATGAAGGTGTCGTCGTCGGTCTGCGCGCCGGCGCGGCGGACGTCCGCCTCCGCGTACACCTGGGTGGCGGGGCCGAACAGGACCAGGGCCTGGTCGACGACATGGCTGCCGAGGTCGTACAGCAGACCTCCGATCTCCGCCGGGTCGCCGGACTCGCGCCAGCCGCCCTTCGGCTGCGGCCGCCACCGCTCGAAGCGGGACTCGAAGCGCCATACGTCGCCCAGCTCGCCCTCGGCCAGCAGCTTGCGCAGCGTCAGGAAGTCGTTGTCCCAGCGGCGGTTCTGGAAGACCGACAGCAGCAGGCCGCGCTCCTCGGCCAGGGCGGCCAGCTCGCGGGCCTCGGCGGCGGTGCCCGCGACCGGCTTGTCGACGACGACCGGCAGACCGGCCTTCAGAGCGGTGGTGGCGAGCGGGACGTGCGTCTTGTTCGGGGACGCGATGACGATCAGGTCCAGCTCGTCGGCGCGGTCGAACAGCTCGTCCGGCGTCGCGGCGACCCGGACGCCCGGGTGCTCGGTGCGGGCCTGCTGCTGCCGCTCCGGGTTGGCGGTGACCACCGTGTCGAGGGTGAGGCCCTCGGTGGTGGCGATCAGCGGGGCGTGGAAGACGGATCCCGCGAGGCCGTAGCCGATGAGGCCCGCGCGGAGGGGGGTGCCTGAGGTGCCAGTCGTCATGGCTCCACTTTCGCAACGCTGTTGCCAAAGTGCAAGCGCGGGAGAGAATGGGCGGGTGAACAGGACCCATGTGGCGGCGGCGGGAACGGGCGGCGCGAACCTGCTCGCGCTGCGCAGCCACAACACCGCGCTCGTGCTCGACCTGCTGCGGAAGGCGGGGGAGGAGGGCATCAGCCGGCTGGAGCTGGCCGAGCGGACCGGCCTCACCCCGCAGGCCGTCAGCAAGATCACCGCCCGGCTGCGGGCCGACGGACTGGCCGCGGAGGCCGGCCGGCGCGCCTCCACCGGCGGCAAGCCGCGCACCGTCCTGCGGCTGGTGCCGGGCGCGGGACACGCGGTGGGCGTCCACCTCGACCGGGACGAGCTGCGGGTCGTCCTGGTCGACCTCACCGGAACGGTGGCCGCGCAGCGCCGGGCACCACTGGACCTCGGCGCGGGCGCGGAGGCCGTCGTCGCGGGGGTGGCGCGGGAGGTCGCGGAGCTGCCCACCGCGCCCGTCCGCACCGTCCTCGGCGTGGGCGTGGCCCTCCCCGGCCCGCTCGACCACACCCGGGGCGTGCTGCACCGGGTCACCGGGTTCCCCGAGTGGGACGGCTTCCCGCTGCGGGACGCGCTGGCGCGGCGGCTGGGGATGCCGGTCGTCGTCGACAAGGACACCAACGCGGCGGCGCTCGGCCTCGCGGTGGGCGAGGAGGTCGGCGCGGACGCCGGGTCGTTCGCCTATCTGCACCTCGGTACGGGCCTGGGCGCCGGACTGGTGATCGGCGGGAGCGTGCACCGGGGCGCGCGCACCGGGGCCGGGGAGTTCGGGCACCAGGTGATCCAGCTCGACGGACCGCCCTGCACCTGCGGCGGACGCGGCTGCATCGAGGCGCTGTGCCTGGCCGCGGTGGCCGACGGCGACGCCGACGAGGCGGCGCGGGTGCTCGGCGCGGGCGCCGCCAACCTGGCCGGTCTGCTCGACATCGACCTGGTCCTGCTCGGCGGCCGCACGGTCACCGCCGCGCCGGACGCCTACGTCCGCGGGGTCGCCGCCGTCCTCGACGCCCGCGCCCGCCGCGAGGGCGCGGCCCCGATCCCGGTCCGCCTCGCCCCCGGCGGCGAACGAGGCGTCGCGGAAGGCGCGGCCCAACTCCTGCTGGCCCCGCTGTTCGGACGGGCGGAGGGGTGAGCGCGGCGGGGGCGCTGGCACCGGGTGCCGCGCAGGCTCCAGCACCGGCCACGGCGCGGGCCCCGGCGCCGCGTGCCGCGCAGACTCCAGCACCGACGACGGCGCAGGCCCCGGCCCCGCGTACCGCGCAAGCCCCGCACCGAGTACCGCGCAGGCCCCGGCCCCGCGTACCGCGCAAGCCCCGCACCGAGTACCGCGCAGGCCCCGGCCCCGCGTACCGCGCAAGCCCCCGCTGACTCCCCAGCCCCTCCGCCATCCGAGCGCACTTCCCCACCCCGTGCGGAGCGGCGGGCCCGGGGATCGGGCCCGGACCGGCATGGTCATGTGTTCATGCGACTGTTTTCGAGACCGCGCCAGCGCCCCCTCGTCCCGCTCTGCCTCGCAGCAGCCGCCGCCCTCGCCGCCGCCCAGGCTCCGGCCCACGCGGATCCGGACCCGGCCGCGGCTCCCGCCTGTGCCGCTTCCGACGCCCGGGCGTTCCCGCTCACCACCCGCATCCACGGCGGCCCCGACGCCTACGCGGCCGGTGGCGGCTTCGGCACCTGGTACGTCGACCTCACCAACACCACCGACCGCCCGTGCACCGGCGTCCACCCGGTGATCGTCCTCGTCGACGAGGAACGGGCCCTCAAGCCCTCCCAGCCGCGCCTGGAGTTCTACGACGGCTCCGGCGAGCCACCGCGCCCGGTCCGCTTCGAGGCCACCGAGGCCGACGAACTCGTCGGCGCCTTCGACGACGGCTTCGCCGGCTTCACCATCGGCCCGCGCGAGACCGTCAGCGTGAAGGTGCGGCTCGCGCTCACCTCGGACGCCGTGGTGAACCGCGTGACCGCCGCCGCGGCCGTCGTCCAGCGCCGCGACGACGACGGCGAATGGATCGGCCAGTCCAACGACTACCGCTTCCACATCGACGCCGAGCCGGGCCGCACCGCGCACCCCGAGGCCGACAGCGACAGCGATGCCGACACCGACACCGACGCCACCACCGAGGCGGCCCCGGACCCCGAGGCCTCGGCAGCGGCCACCCCGGGGACGGCCGACCCGGCCGCCTCGGCCACCCCGCGCGACGAGATCACCCGCCCCGGCCGCCCCGAGGAGCTCGCCGTCACCGGCCTCACCCCGCTCGCCCGCGGCGGCCTCGCCGCCACCGCCGTCCTGCTGCTGGCGGGCGCCGTCCTGTTCCGCGCCCGCAGGCGCTCCTGACCTCCGGCACCCGAGCGCGCGAAGCGCCCGATGATCGACGGGGTCGGATCGAGCCACTCCTGACTAGGCTGGGGGCGTCGGCACGCCGTGGTTCCGGCGCCCCCAGTACATCCGCACGTACGCCAGGAGTTGCAGCACATGGCAGACCGCAGGCCCATCGAGTCGTGGCTCACCGACATGGACGGTGTACTGATCCACGAGGGCGTACCGATCCCCGGCGCCGACGCCTTCATCAAGAAGCTGCGCGAGTCCGGCAAGCCCTTCCTGGTGCTCACCAACAACTCGATCTACACCCCGCGCGACCTGCACGCCCGGCTGAACCGCATGGGCCTGGAGGTGCCGATCGAGAACATCTGGACCTCGGCGCTCGCCACCGCCAAGTTCCTCGACGACCAGCGTCCGGGCGGCTCCGCGTACGTCCTCGGCGAGGCGGGCCTGACCACCGCGCTGCACGACATCGGCTACATCCTCACCGACCACGACCCGGACTACGTGGTCCTCGGCGAGACCCGCACCTACTCCTTCGAGGCGATGACCAAGGCGGTCCGGCTGATCAACGGCGGGGCCCGCTTCATCTGCACCAACCCCGACGAGACCGGCCCCTCCACCGAGGGCCCGCTGCCCGCCACCGGCGCGGTCGCCGCGCTGATCACCAAGGCGACCGGCCGCAAGCCGTACTTCGCCGGCAAGCCGAACCCGCTGATGATGCGCACCGGCCTGAACGCGATCGGCGCCCACTCCGAGACCAGCGCCATGATCGGCGACCGGATGGACACCGACGTACTGGCCGGGATCGAGGCCGGCATGCAGACGTTCCTGGTGCTGACCGGGCTCACCCAGCCCAGGCAGGTCGAGGACTTCCCGTACCGGCCGTCGCAGGTCGTGGACTCGATCGCGGATCTCGTGGAGCGGATCTAAACCACCCGGACGGCGAAGCACACCCGTTCGGAGCAGTCCGGGCCCCATTGAGGATGCGGAACCGCCTCGCGCGGGGGAGTCTCCAGATGTCTGGAGGTTCACGATGAGTTCACTGCGACTCACTGTCAGTACCGCGGTCCTGACCGTGGCCGCCGCGCTCACCCCGGCGGCGGCCCAAGCGGCGGAGGGCAGCGGTGTACAGGTCACGCCGTCGGCCCCGGCCCCGGGCGGCGACCTCGCCCTGCGGGTGACCGGCTGCGCCGGCCGGACCGGAACCGCCGCCTCGGACGCCTTCGTCGCCGACGCCAGGCTCACCGGCGCCGACGGCACCCTCGGCGGAGAGACGAGGATCCGCTCCACGGCCCGCACGGGCCGGTACGACGTCGAGGTCACCTGCGGGGACAAGTCCCTGAAGGGCGTCCTCACCGTCGGCTCCGGTGGCTCCGCCGGCGCCGCCCGGCCCAGCGCCCCCGCCTCGCCGACCGCCCCGGTCCGCGCGGGCGGCGGCGGCACCGCGCACATCGCCACGGTCGACGCCAGCGGCACCGGCCCCGGCGCCGCCCAGGCGGTCACCGGGCTGCTCCTGGCGCTCGGCGCCGCCGTCGTCGTCGTACGGCGCAGCGCCCGCCGGACCCGCGGGGCGGACTGACGCGCATGTCCGAACACGAACGCTCCGCCGGCACCGGCCGGTTCATCACCGGCCTGACCTGGGCGGTACTGCTGCTCGGCCTGTGGCTGTGGGGCCGTGAGGTGACCGATGTGCGGCACGGGATATCCGGGCCGAAGACCGGTGACATGGCGGCGGTCGGACGTCCTCCGGACGTCCGGCTGCCGCCCGCCGGCACCCCGCTCGGCGCGGCGCTGCCGCAGCGCATCGACATCCCCGGACTCGGCATCCAGGCGCCGGTCGTGGCCCGCGGTCTCGACCGCCACGGCGCGGTCGACCCGCCGCCGTACGACCAGCCGGGCGTCGTCGGCTGGTACTCGGCCGGTGCCGCGCCCGGCGCGGCCGGCACCGCGCTGATGGTGGGTCATGTCGACACCGAGACCCGGCCGGCCGTCTTCTACAAGCTCAGCGCGCTGCGCGCCGGGCAGACGATCCGGGTGGTCCGGGACGACGGCAAGGTGGCCGAGTTCACCGTCGACGACATCCAGGTCCTCACCCGCGACCACTTCGACGCCCAGCAGGCGTACGGGCCGCGCAAGCAGGGCCGGGCCGAGCTGCGGCTCATCACCTGCGGCGGCAGCTTCGACCGCGCCGACGGCAGCTACACCGCCAACGTCGTCGTCTCCGCCTACCTCACCGGGGCGGGCCTCTGACCCGCCTCGCCGAGGTATGTCAGGATTGAGCCTTGGAACAGTGCGCCCGAGGGGGAGTTGGATGTACGGCAGCAGGGGGGCGGCCGGAGTGCGGGCTACCGCGGTGGTGCTGGGGGCGGCACTGCTGATCGCGGGATGCTCCTCCGGTGGCAAGGACGAATCCGACGGAAGTGATGCGGCCAACGCCGACATCACCCAGCAGCCCAAGAACATCGCCCCGTTCTGGGTCAATCCGGACGGCAACGCGGCCTCGCAGGTCGCCGACTACCAGAAGGCCGGCAAGAAGGCCGAGGCGGAGCAGATCCGCAAGATCGCGCAGCAGCCGACCGGCGAGTGGATCAGCCCGGAGAGCCCCGAGGAGGAGGCGCGCGGCTTCACCGAGGCCGCGGACAAGGCCGACCGCACGGCCCTGCTGGTGCTCTACAACATCCCGCACCGCGACTGCGGCCAGTACTCCGGCGGCGGCGCCGCCGACGGCAACGCCTACCGGAGCTGGATCGACGGCGTCGCCCAGGGCATCGGCGACCGCGCGGCCACGGTCGTCCTGGAGCCGGACGCGGTCCTGCACCTGGTCGACGGCTGCACCCCGGACGAGTACCACGAGGAGCGCTACGACCTCCTCAAGTACGCGATCGGCAAGCTGAAGTCACTGAAGAGCACCAAGGTCTACCTGGACGCGGGCAACGCCGGCTGGGGCCACCCCGACCAGATCTTCGAGCCGCTCCGGTGGGCGGGCGTCGCCGAGGCCGACGGCTTCTCGGTCAACGTCTCCAACTTCTACTCCACCGAGGACTCCGTCGCGTACGGCAAGGAGCTGTCGGCGAAGGTCGGCGGCAAGCCGTTCGTGATCGACACCAGCCGCAACGGCAAGGGCCCCTACACCGAGGGCGACCCCGGTGAGCGCTGGTGCAACCCGCCGGGCCGCGCCCTCGGCGAGACCCCCACCACCAAGACGGCCGACCCCCTCGTCGACGCCTACCTCTGGGTCAAGCGCCCGGGAGAGTCGGACGGCGAGTGCAAGGGCGGCCCGAAGGCGGGCGAGTGGTGGCCGGAGTACGCGCTGAAGCTGGCCAAGGCGTCCAAGGCATAGGGCGCGGGAGCGCTGCGACACCTCGCAGCGCTCCCGCGCCCGGCCGCCGGCTCGCGGGGGCGCTACGGCACCTGGACCCACTGCGCCTCGGACGGCGTGCCCTGATCGTCGTCGACGAACAGCATGTACCAGCCGGACTGCACCAGATTCCGGTTCTTCGGCACCGTCACCGTGATCTTGTCCCCGGACGTCTTGAAGTCCAGGGCGATCGAGCGCTGGTCGACGTCCGTGACATGGGTCGACGCGCTCGGCCGGATCAGCCGCACCTTCTTGATCGACGACGCGTGCTGCGAAGTGAAGGTGCCCGACTCGCCGCGCTCGATGGTCTGCGGTCCGCCGGACAGCGACGGCCGCGAACCCCGGAACAGATACGGCGGCTTGTAGATCTCGATCCGCTGCTCGAACTCGCCCGGCTTGGTGTTCGCCTTGTCCGCGTAGAGCGAGTCGGACCCGAAGAACATCACCGAACCGTCCGGCAGCAGGATCGAACCGGAGTGGTAGTTCCGCCCGACCAGCGGATCGGCGACCCGCTGGAAGCTGTTGCTCGCGGGCTGGTAGAGCCGCGCCTCCAGGATGTTGGAGTCGCCGCGCCCGCGGTAGTCCTCGGAACCGCCGGACACCAGCACACTGTCGTCCGGCAGGACCGACGCCTGCGGATACCGCGTCCCCTTGTCCATCGACGGCCCGTCCGTGAACCGCGGGCTGTCCGCCTTCAGATCGACGATCCGCGTCTTCTCGCTCGACAGCTTGGACTCGCCGACGCCACCGCCGCCGATCACCATGTACTTCTCGTCCTGCGCGGGCGGCAGCAGCACGGTCCCGGACGTCTCCATCCGGTCGGCGTCGCTGAGCCCCGGGATCTTGGTGAACTTGTTGGTGTCCACGTCCCAGACGCCCGGGTCGCGCCCGACGTCGTCAGGCCCGTAGCCGGCGTTGGAACCGGAGTAGAAGACCTTCCCGTTCTGCATCAGGAACAGCGCCGGATAGGTCGGGAACTGCCGGATCTTGTTGGTGTACGTCCACTTCTTGGTCTTCGGGTCGTACACCTCGTTCTTGCCCGGAACCAGCTGCCCGATGTCGTCGAGCCCGGAGACGCTGAGGATCTTCCCGTCGCTCAGAGTGGTGAGCGTCGGGTACCAGCGGGCCTCCTTCATCGGGTCGACCTTGATGTACTTCTCGGCGACCACATCGAACTCGTAGGCGTCGCGGATGCCCTGGAAGTCCTTCTTGTCCAGGGCGAGCTTCTGCGCGATGCCGTAGGTGTTGCGGGCGTCGGCACCGCTCAGGCCCTGAATGCGGTAGTTGTCCTCGGTGCCGGTCTCGTACTTGGCGCCGCTCTTCTGCGCCTCGACGTAGATCCGGCCGAGACCGGGGTCGTTGCGCAGGAACCTGCCGGTCGCCGGGTCGAACACCTTCTTGGCGCGCGGCACCAGCACCGGGTCCTTGGAGACGAACGTCCTGCCGTTCTCCTTGCCGGTGAACTTGGTGCCGGCGGGCAGCGTGATCGGCTTGTCCGGGTTCTCGTTGTGGACGATCATCAGGCCGCCGGCCTTGGTGACGTCACCCTTGAGCTTCTCGTACCGCTTGGTCCCGCCCGCGATCAGCAGATTGCCGTTGGCCAGCTGGGTGTGACCGGTGCAGAACAGGTCGTTGGGCGTCGGCACCTTCTTGATGGTGTTCTTGACCGGGTCCCAGACCCGGGTGTCGAACTTCTTCGCGTCGAAGTTGTCCTGGTTGTTGCCGGACCCGGCGACGAGCAGCACCTTCCCGGTGCGCAGCAGCGCGGCGTGGATGGTGTTCTGCCGGTACTCCTCGGGGAAGTCGACGATCTTCCAGAGGCCGTTCTCCGCTTTGTACTCGGGTCGGTTGATTTGGTACTGGTGGTACTTCTCGGTCCCGAAGCGGTAGAGCCACGGCCCGTTCATCCCGGCCAGCGCGACTACCACCGCCGTGCCTATCGCGAGTCGACGGGCGCGGCGGCGGCCGGCACGGTCGTTCATTCCTTACGTCCCCCAAGTCCACCAAGGGCGATCTGCATGGTCTGGTCGTTGCCCGCGCCCGCTGCCGCGTCCGGGCCCCCGTGCGCCGCGGCCCAGGTGGGCCGCTGCTGCGGGGCGTGCGGAGCGTACTGCGCCGGCAGCTGGGCCGCGGCGGCCGGTACCGCGTCCTGCGGCTCCGGCGCGTGAGCGGCGGCACCTGAGGCGGCCGGCGCGTTCGTGGCCGCGTGGGCCGCGGGGCGCTTCTTCTCCTGCCGCAGCCCGTGCCGCCAGGCGAAGATCGGGGTGGCGGTGATCAGCAGGGCGAAGGTGGCCCAGATGATCATCGCGGGGTGGGCGTGGCCGAGGACCAGGCCGGCGGTGATGGACGCGGCGAAGATCAGGATGAAGTACCAGTGGTACCGGAAGGTGCCGAACCAGCGGTCCGGGCTGGCCGAGTCGCCCTTGGGGGTGACCACGAACTTGCTCTTGCGGCGCAGCGCGGAGTCGATCAGCGCCTTGGCGTACAGCGGCGCCGACAGCGCGGACATCACCATGCCGGCCACACCGCCGGAGCCCTCCGGCTCGTGCGGCGAGACGTTGTGGCGGCGGTTCCAGATGTAGAGGCCGATCTGGAGCGCGGAGGCGTTGCCGTAGAGCATCAGCCACACGGTGGGGTCGATGTTCACACCCGAGGCGCCCAGGCCCAGGAACAGCGCGCAGCTCAGCGCGGCCAGGATCCAGTTGAGGGCCGACATCGGGTAGAAGATGATCATCATCGTGTAGTTGAAGAGCTTGCTCGGCGGCAGCGAGTACCAGCCCTTCCAGTACTGCTTGAGGATCGTCTCGTACGTCCCTCGCGACCAGCGCATCTGCTGGGTGAAGAAGTCCGTCCAGGCGCTGGGGCCCTCACCGACGGCGAGCACGTCCGGGGTGTAGACCGAGCGCCACTTGCGGCCCGTCGCCGGGTTCTTGTGGCGGTGGATCTCGAAACCGGTCGCCATGTCCTCGGTGATCGAGTCGTACAGGCCGCCGATCTGCTTGAGGGCCTTGATGCGCACGGCGTTGGAGGTGCCCACGAACATCGGGGAGCCGTACTTGTTGCCGGCGCGCTGGATCAGCGCGTGGAAGAGGAACTGCTGCGACTCGGCGGCCTTGGTGACGAAGTTGTCGTAGTTGCCGTACACCTGCGGGCCGATGACGAAGCCGACGTCCGGGTCGCGGAAGAAGCCGAGCATCCGCTCCAGATAGTTGGGCAGCGGCACGTGGTCGGTGTCGACGGAGGCGAAGAAGTCGTAGTCGTCGCCGTGCGCGTCGAGCCAGGCGTTGTAGTTGCCGTGCTTGGTCTTGGCGCGGTGCGGGCCCTTGGCCTGGTTCCACTTCGCGATGCCCTTGCGGGAGAAGTGGTGCACGCCGAGCCGGGCGCAGACCTCCTTGACCTCCGGGTCGTCGCCCTCGTCGAGCAGCCAGACGTGCATGAGGCCCCGGTGGCGCAGCTTCACGGCCGCCTCCAGGGTCTTCGTCACCATCTCCAGCGGCTCCTTGCCGGGCACGAAGGAGGTGAGGAAGGCGACCCTGGTGCCGGTCTCCGGGACCACCGGGATCGGGTCGCGGGCGACCAGCGTGGCGTGCGCGTTGGACAGCACGTTCATGCAGCGGAAGAACTCGATCAGACCGATCGAGACCAGCATCACGACGTCGAGCGCCGGCAGGAAGTCGTACGCCGGGTAGTCGCGCTCGGTCCAGTGCTCCGGCTGGAGCAGCCAGAACAGCAGGACCAGGGAGAGCACGGGCGCGGCGGCCAGCATCAGGGCGACCCGTATCCGGTGCGGCTCCTGGGAGATCAGGGAGCGGTACTGCACCTTGTACGGCTTGTTCGGATCGGGCTGGGTGAGGGGACCCGCCAGCCGGCTGTAGTGCTCGTAGTCGTACCTCGGAAGCGTCTTCTTGATCCGGCGGAAGGTTCCCGTGGTGCTCATCGCTTGCCCCGGCACCCTGAGCTGGGTGGTTTGTGACGGGTCGTGGTTCTGCCGGGCGCCCGTCGGCGTCGACGTCATGAGTCATCCCCCCACACGCGGGCTCGCCGCGTGTCTGTCGGTTCCTTCGCCTGCTCCGGTCCCCCTCGACCCTCGCAGACGTGTCAGTGGTGCGCCGCAGTCACCACATCGTCCACACACCCTATAGACATGGAACTGCGCGCTTCCGGTTGCATGATGCCCCCCTCGGCATCGCTTCATGAACGGGGCCCCCTATTCCCCGCAACATTCGGCAACCGGTTCCTTGTGCCCCCCAATTGGCGCGTATCCGCAGCCTCTTGGAAACCAGGGTTCTACGCCGTTCAGCATGATCGCAAGACGCGATACACGGTATTTACCGGCTATACGCGCTCATTGGGACGCAAGTTGGCTGCTCTTGGTGCGCTTGGGACCAGTAGTGCACACCCGTGTTTCGATCATGGGTGCGAATGACGGAGTCCGTCGCGCGCGCAACGAGAAAGCCCCCCGCTCACCGCGAGGGGCCTTCTGTGTCTGTGCGCCGCCAGGGACTCGAACCCCGGACCCGCTGATTAAGAGTCAGCTGCTCTAACCAACTGAGCTAGCGGCGCCTGCTGACGTCGACAACTCTACATGACCTCCGGGAGTGCCTCCGACCACCCGCCGCGCCCCAGCGGGTCCCGGACCGGCGCCGTACATCATTCGGACCGTCAGCATGCGCACCCCGACGACGGTTGAGAAACTGATCAATGTGCACAAGCCTGGACATTTCCATCTGGAGTGTGAGGGGAATCGCATGGAGGCTCCGGTCTTCGAGGAATTCGATCCCGTGAGCGACTGCGACTGCCCCGGCTGCGTCCAGCGGCGGCGGACCCTCCCGGACTCCCCGGCCGGTCCCCGTCCCGTCCCCCACCGAGCCCTGGCGATCACCGCGGCGGCCTCCGCGGTGATCGCCTGCGGCCATACAGCCCCCGCCCTGGCCGCTCCGCACGCCCCCGAGCGTCCCGGCGTTCCCGCAGGTGACGAGCCTGTCACCCCGCAAGGCGGCACCTCTCCGCTGCACGGCCCGGCAGGCCGGCCGGCCCCGGCGCAGATCCCGGTGAAGCCGCCCGCGACCACCCGTGACGAGATCATCCGGCGGGCCGGCACCTGGGTCGCCGCGAAGGTGCCGTACAGCATGACCCGGTACCGGCCGGACGGGTACCGGCAGGACTGCTCGGGCTTCGTCTCCATGGCCTGGAACCTGCCGGGCAACGAGTGGACCGGCACCCTCCACCAGTACGGGGTGCGGATCACCAAGGACCAGCTCCAGCCCGGCGACATCCTGCTGTTCCACAACCCGGCGGACCCGCAGCGCGGCTCGCACGTGGTGATCTTCGGCGGCTGGACCGACCGCACCCACTCCTCCTACACGGCCTACGAGGCGACCCGCCCGCACGCCCGCCGCCAGACCACCCCCTACGGCTACTGGACCCACTCCGACGCCTACGTCCCCTACCGCTACAAGGGGCTGAAGGTGCCCACCGCGGGCGGGCCCCCGGCGGGCGGCGCGGCCGCGGCCCTATTCCCGGGAGCGGCGTACTTCGGCCCCGGCGCGAACAACCAGTACGTCACCCGGCTCGGCCGGATGCTGGTGGCGCGCGGCGCCGGCCGCTACTACACGGCGGGTCCCGGCCCGCGCTGGAGCGACGCCGACCGGCGGGCGACCCAGGCCTTCCAGCTCGCCCAGGGCTGGACCGGCAAGAACGCCGACGGCCTGCCCGGTCCCGGCACCTGGGCGCTGCTGACCACGGGCAAGGGCAAGGACGTCCGGGCCGGATCGGCCGGCGCGCCCGCGTCCGGGCCGCCGGCCGAGGTCCCCGCCTTCCCGGGCCGGGGGATGTTCCGGCCGGGGGCGAACAACCAGCACGTCACGCTGCTCGGCGGGCAGCTCGTGCGGAAAGGGTTCGGCACGCACTACACGAGCGGGCCGGGACCGCGCTGGAGCGAGGCGGACCGGCGAGCGGTCGAGGCCTTCCAGCGCGCCCAGGGCTGGCGCGGCGGCGCCGCGGACGGCTACCCGGGGCCGGAGACCTGGCGGCGGCTCTTCTCGTGACCGGGGGCCCGGCCCTCGTAACCCCTGTTGTGACGCATCTGGCGCGGAGGCTGGAGGCACGCATGAGTACGACCTCTTCTACGACCCCTTCACAGACGCCCGAACCCGATGGCCCCGACGGCGGCTCGTCCCGCCCGGCGCGGCTGATCCAGAACGAGTCGACCACCGAGATCCCCGTCCATCTGCTCTTCCGCGACGACCCCGACGTGTCGGTGCCGCTGCGGCCCGCCGTGGTGAACCGCCGGCAGGGCACCGGTGAGCAGCCGCGCCTGCGCCGTCCGGTGCCGGTGCGGGCCCGGTCGGTGCCGGAGGTCGACCCGGAGCTGAGCGAGCGGCCGGCCCGGGTGCTGCCCGGTGCCGTGGGCGTGCTCGCCGGCACGGCGGGGGTGGCGGGCGCGCTCGCCACCTCCTGGTGGGCGGGCACCTTGCCGCCGCTCGCCGCCGAGGCGCTGGGGCTGCCCGGCTCGGCGGCCGGGCTCGGTCCCGCGCAATGGGCGGCGTACGCCGGGGCCGGGGCGCTGGGGCTGTTCGGCTTCGGCGGGCTGGCCCGCGGGTGGACCGGGCGGGCCTGGGTGCTCGGGCTGTTCGGACGGTACCGCGGGACCGTCCGGCGCACCGGCCTGCTGTGGGTGAATCCGCTGCTGCTGCGCCGCCGGGTCGACGTGCGCCTGCGGCACTGGCGCAGCGAGCCGATGCCCGCGGCGGACGGGAGCGGGGTGGCGCTGCGGGTGGTGGTGCTGGTGGCGTGGCGGGTGCGGGACACCGCGCGGGCCGTGCTCGGGGTGGAGGACCACGAGACCTATCTGCGCGAGTGCGTGGAGGCGGCGCTGGCCCGGGTGCCGGTGGAGGTGCCGGGCGGCGGTGCGCCGGGGTCGGTGGCGGCGTCCGCGGAGACCCTGACCCGGCTGGTGGCGGCCGACACGGCACCGGTGGGCCTGGAGGTGTTCTCGGTGCAGCCGGTGCGGGTCGAGTACGCGCCGGAGGTGGCCGCCGCGATGCACCGGCGCCGGATCGCCGCGCTCGACGCCCAGCAGCGGGCGAGCGTGCTGACCTCGGTGGTCGACTCGGTGGAGGACACCGTGACCCGGCTGACCATGCGGGGGCTGGTCGAGCTGGACGACTACGAACGCAAGGCGCTCGTCAAGGACTTGACGGTGGCGTTCTGCGCGGGCCGGAACGAAGCCGGCCCGTGATTGGTATGGACATGTTCAACTAACGGCAATAATCTGAGGCTTGGTCTAGACCTACTCCGCACGGCTCATCGAACCTCCCCCACGTTCACAGGAGCGGCAGTATGCGCACGAAGACCAAGTTGTCCGCGGCCGCGGTGGGACTGGCGACGACCGGAGCCCTGGTGCTCTCCTCCGGCGGCGCCAGCGGCCACGGCTACACCGACCTCCCCATCAGCAGGCAGAAGCTGTGCCAGAACGGCACCGTCACCAACTGCGGCAACATCCAGTGGGAGCCGCAGAGCGTCGAGGGCCCCAAGGGCTTCCCCGCCTCCGGGCCCGCCGACGGCCGGATCTGCTCCGGCAACAACACGCCGTTCGCCCAGCTCGACAGCCCGAAGACCCCCTCGGGCGGCGCCTGGCCGGCCACCAAGGTCAGCGGCGGCCAGAGCTACACCTTCCGGTGGCAGTTCACGGCGATGCACGCCACGACGGACTTCAAGTACTACATCACCAAGCCGGGCTGGAACCAGAACCACAATCTGGCCCGCTCCGACCTCAACCTGACCCCGTTCCTCACGGTGCCGTACGGCGGCCAGCGCCCGCCGTCGACCCTCTCGCACAGCGGCACGCTGCCGTCCGGGCTCAGCGGACGGCACGTGATCGTGGCGGTGTGGACGATCGCCGACACGGCCAACGCGTTCTACGCCTGCTCGGACGTCACCTTCTGAGACGCCCGGACAACGCGAAGGGCCCCTCGCTCTCGCGAGGGGCCCCTCTTCTGTGCGCCGCCAGGGACTCGAACCCCGGACCCGCTGATTAAGAGTCAGCTGCTCTAACCAACTGAGCTAGCGGCGCATGACTCCCGCCTTCCGCTTCTCGCGGCCGGCGACGAAGAAAATACTACCTGGTCCTCGGGGGTGCTTCCGACCACCCGAGGACCAGGCGGGTCCTTCTAGATCGCCAGGGACAGCAGCACCGGTGCCGCGTTCCGGTTCAGGGCGTCCGCGGCCTGCCGCAGCCGGTGGGCGTGCTCGACCGGCAGGGACAGCGCCAGGCAGCCCACCGCCGAGCCCGCGGTGATCGGGACGGCCGCGCAGACCGTGCCGACCGCGTACTCCTGGAGGTCCAGGACCGGCACCGTCGGCGGCTGCGACTCCAGACGGGAGAGCAGCAGCTTGTCGCTGGTGATCGTGCGCGAGGTGAGCCGGGCCATCTTGTGCCGGGACAGATGGTCGCGGCGGCCGTTGTGGTCGAGCTGGCCCAGCAGGCTCTTGCCGACCGCGGTGGCGTGCGCCGAGTAGCGGAAGTCCACCCACTCGTTCACCGCGGGCGTCGCCGGACCGGCCGCGTACTGGGTGACCCGGACCTCGCCGTCGACGTACCGGCTGATGTAGACCGCCGCGCCCACGGAGTCGCGCAGCCGGTCCAGGGTGTGCTGGAGGTGGTCGCGCAGGGCCTGGTCATGGCCGTGCGCGGAACCGAGGCGGGCGAGGGCCGCGCCGGTGACGTACGCCCCTTCGGTCACCTGCTCGACGTAGCCCTCGCGACGCAGCATCCGCAGGAGGGTGGTCAGCCGCTCCGTGCCGAGGCCGGTGTGTCGGGCGATCTCGGTGTCGGTGACACCGGTGGAGTGCCGTGCCACCGTCTCCAGGACGCGGAGGGCGTCCTGGGCCGAGTGGTACGGCGCGGTCGGCTCGTGCTTCAGCGCCACGGTGTTCCCCCTGCGCGCTCAGTCAATGTGCCGTGACCCGGGGATCGGGCCTCCTCCACGATAACCGGCAAGAGGCTTGTAGTGAGCGGCAGTTGACGAGATTGTGCCCCTCCGAACTGCGGCTTGGGTCACTGGCATATGCCAGAAGCAAACGCCACCGTTTTTCCGGGTGTGAAGGGTCACCGGCCGGACACCCGCAGCGGTATGGCAGATCGCTATGTGGAAGTCGCCCTGAACAAACGGGATGTACGGTGCACCGCACGGCTCCTCGACGACCGCGCCCCGCTCACCTGCTCGGCGGTGTGGGAGGCACTGCCGCTCGTCGGGGACGCGTACCACGCGAAGTTCGCCCGTAACGAGATCTACGCCCTCTTCCCGCCCCTCACCGGCGTGGAGCCACCCCTGGAGAACCCCACGGTCACGCCGATTCCCGGTGACCTCTGCTACTTCTCCTTCACCGGGGCACGGCTCGGCAACGCGGCCCACGGCTACGACCGGGAGCTGCGCCCCGAGGCCACCGTCGTCGACCTCGCCCTGTTCTACGAGCGCAACAACCTGCTGGTCAACGGAGACGTCGGCTGGGTGCCGGGCACGGTGTGGGGCGAGGTCGTCGACGGGCTGGCGGAGATGGCCGAGGCCTGCAACGACCTGTGGCGGACCGGGGCGGCCGGGGAGAGCCTCGCCTTCAAACGGGCGTGACCCCCGCCTCGTACAGCGTGTGCGCCGCCCGCAGCACCAGATCGTCCCGGTGCCGGGCGGCCACCAGCTGAAGCCCGACCGGCAGCCCGGCGGCGTCCCGGCCCACCGGGACGGACGCGGCCGGCTGCTGGGTCAGGTTGAAGGGATACGTGAACGGCGTCCACCCCGTCCACCGCCGCAGCCCCGAGCCCTTCGGCACCTCCGCGCCCGCCTCGAACGCGGTGAGCGGCAGCGTCGGCGTGACCAGCAGGTCGTACGCCTGGTGGAAGCGGCCCATCCGGCGGCCGAGGTCCATCCGCACGTCCACCGCGGCCAGATAGTCCAGCGCGCTGTACCGGGCGCCGGCCCGGCAGATCTCGCGCAGCCCCGGATCGAGCAGCTCCCGCCGGTGCGGGCCGAACCGCTGGGTGAGACGGGCCGCGCCGCTGAACCACAGGGTGTGGAAGGCGTCCACCGGGTCGGTGAGATCGGGGTCCGCCTCCTCCACGTACGCGCCCAGCCCCGCCAGCCCCTCCACCGCCCTCCGCACCGCCGAGGCCACCGCCGGAGCCACCGCGACCTGCCCGCCCAGCGACGGCGAGTACGCCACCCGCAGCCCCCGCACCCCACCGGCCAGCCCTGCCGTGAACGAGCCCGGCGCCGGGCCGAGCGCCGACCAGTCGCGGGCGTCGGGTGCCGCGATCACATCCATCAGCAGCGCCGCGTCCGCCGCGTCCCGGGTCAGCGGACCGACGTGCGCCAGCGTGCCGAAGGCGCTCGCCGGATACAGCGGCACCCTGCCGTACGTCGGCTTCAGCCCGAACACTCCGCAGAACGCGGCCGGGATGCGCACACTGCCGCCCCCGTCCGTGCCCAGCGACAGCGGGCCCGCGCCGAGCGCCACCGCGGCCGCGCTGCCGCCGCTGGAACCGCCCGCGGTGCGCGCCGGGTCGTGCGGATTGCGGGTGACACCGGTCAGCGGCGAGTCGGTGACCCCCTTCCAGCCGTACTCCGGCGTCGTCGTCTTGCCCAGGAACACCGCGCCGTGCTCGCGCAGCCGGGCCACCGACGGCGCGTCCTCGGTCCACGGGCCGCCCGCGTCGACGGTCCGCGACCCGCGCAGGGTCGGCTGGCCGCGCATCAGCAGCAGGTCCTTCACCGTCACCGGCACCCCGTCCAGCAGCCCCGCCGGCTCCCCGCGCCGCCAGCGCTCCGCCGACGCCCGCGCCCGCTCCTCCGCCTCGTCGGCCGTCAGCCGGACGAAGGCGTTGACGGCCGGCTGGATCTCCGCCGCCCGCGCCAGCGCCGCCCGGACCGCCTCGACGGGGCTGAACGCCCCGGTGCGGTAGCCGTCCACGAGCTGGACGGCGGTCAGCTCGGTGAGCTCCATGCGGCCTCCTGACAGTCAGTGCCCCGGTACGTAGCCCCGCTCCTTGTCGACCACGTTGAACAGCGGCCGGCCCGCCGCCCAGCGCTCGTACAGCTCCACGAACTGCGCGCCCAGCTCGTCCCGCCAGCCCACCGTGTCCCCGCTCATGTGCGGCGACACGATCAGCCCCGGCAGCCGCCACAGCGGACTGTCCGGACCGAGCGGTTCGGCCGCGAACACATCCAGCGCGGCGCCCGCGATCCACCGCTTGGCCAGCGCCCCGGCCAGCGCCTCCTCGTCCACCAGCGCGCCCCGGCCCACGTTCACGAACCGCGCCGACGGCTGGAGCACGCCGAACCGGCGGGCGTCGAACATGCCGCGGGTGTCCTCGGTGAGCGGGGCCGCCGCCACCACCCAGTCGGCCCGTGCCAGCAGCCGGTCCAGGTCCTCGGGGCCGTGGATCCCGGTGCGCGGGACGCGCCCGACCACCGCCGTACGGATGTCGAGCGCCTTCAGCACCCGGGCGACGGCCCGCCCGACCGGCCCCGAGCCCACGACGACGGCACGGGTTCCGGCCACCCGCCGAGACTCCCGGTGCCGCCACTCGCCCCGCTGCTGCAACTCCCAGGTGCGGGGCAGGTCCTTCGCCATCGCCAGCACCAGCGCGGCCACGTACTCGGCGATCGGCTGCTCGAAGATCCCGCGCGCATTGGTCACCACCGTGTCCGACGCGGCCAGCTCCGGGCCCATCAGATGGTCGACGCCCGCGCTCGCCGTGTGCACCCAGCGCGGCCTGGGCCCCTCGCCCGGCCAGGCCTTCCGTACCGCCCGCGAGGTGAAGTCCCACACCAGCAGGGCGTCGGCGGCCGGCAGCAGGGCCGCGAGACCCGCCTCGTCCGTGTGCACGATCCGGGCCCGGCCGGTGAGCCGGCCGAGGCGGGGCGGCGGGTCGGCGTCCAGGACGAGGAGGGTGGGGTCGGTCATGGGCGGCAGTCTCTCCAGAGCGGGGGACCGGGGGCGGCGGACGGGACCGGGGCGTCTGAGATGCGCCGATTGACCACGCTCGCACCCGAACCTACCGTCGTCAACACGGGCGCCCCTACGGTCCGTTGTTCCCGCGTCGCCACCAGTGAGGGTGTCCGCCCATCAGCCCGTGACTTTCCGGGAGGCCGGTGCTGCCATGGAGCTCTCCTCGCTCGGCGGACCCCGCGCGCAGCGCGGCGTCGGTGTCGTCGCCCCCTTCGACTTCGCGCTCGACCGCGAGCTGTGGCGCTGGGTGCCCGACGACGTCTCCCTGCATCTGACCCGCACCCCGTACGTCCCGGTCGAGGTGAGCCTCGACCTCGCCCGCCTGGTCAGCGAGCACGAGACGCTGACCGACGCCGTGCGCGCCCTGATCGCGGTCGCCCCGGAGACCGTCGCCTACGCCTGCGCCTCCGGCAGCTTCGTCGGCGGCATCGCCGGGGAGCGGGCCATGTGCGCGGCGATGACCGGCGCCGGCGCGGTGCCCGCCGTGACCACCTCGGGCGCGCTCCTGGAGGCGCTGGCCGAGCTGGGCGCGCGCCGGGTGGCCCTGGTCACCCCGTACACGGTCTCGGTGACCCGGGCCTTGGAGGAGTACGTCGCCGAGGCGGGCCTCACCGTCACCGGCTGCGCGTGCATGGGGCTCACCCGGCACATCTGGCGGGTTCCGTACCGGCAGGTGGCCGAGATGGCCCACCGCGCGGCCTGGCGCGCCACCGCGGACGCGCTGTTCATCAGCTGCACCAACCTGCCCACCTACGACGTGATCGCCCAACTGGAGGCCGAACTGCGCATACCGGTCATCTCGGCCAACCAGGTGACGGTGTGGGCGGCGCTGCGCCGAATGGGTACCCGAGCCGTGGGGCCGTATCAGGCTTTGCTGGACGAGACGGCGCGCGCGTGGCCCCCCGCACTGCCGGAAGAACAGCAGGAAGGCTGGACATGACCGCACTCGGATTCCTCTACCCGGGCCACTCGGCCGAGGACGACTATCCCCGAATCGAGCAGCTGCTGGGCAGTGACATCCGGGTGGACCTCGTCCACACGGACATCGGCGAGGACGCCCACCGCGAGGACGCGCTGCGCGAGATGGGCTCGCCCGAGCGGCTGGCGGCGGGCCTCCAGCAGCTGCGGCTCTCCGGCGCCGAGGCGGTGGTGTTCGCGTGCACCAGCGGCAGCTTCGTGCACGGCTGGGACGGCGCCCACGACCAGGTGCGCGGCCTCGCCCGCGTCGCCGGGATGCCGGCCTCCTCGACGTCCTTCGGCTTCGTCCACGCGAGCGGCGAGATCGGGGCGCGGCGGGTCGCGATCGGCGCCACCTATCCGGACGACATCGCCGTGCTCTTCGCCGAGTTCCTGCGCGCGGGCGGCCTGGAGGTGGTCGCCGTGCGCGGCTCCGGGATCGTCACCGCCGCCGAGGTCGGCGGCTGGGGCGAGGCCGAACTGTTCGAGCTGGCCCGCACGGCCGATCACACGGACGCCGACGCCGTCCTGCTGCCGGACACCGCCCTGCACACCGCCTCGCACCTCACGGCCCTGGAGAAGGAGCTGGGCAAGCCCGTGCTCACCGCCAACCAGGTCACCGTCTGGGAGGCCCTGCGCCTGGCCGACCGCCGCGTGAACGCGCCGGCCCTCGGCGCCCTCTTCACCCGGGAACCGATCGTCCAGGTCTGAACCACGCCGGACCCGCCACGGGCCCGCGTCCGTTTCGCTTCGGTTCCTCCTTTACGGCCTCCTTGCGCGGGCGGGGGACAATGGAGGGTGGCCCGGCCGGGATGCCGGGGGGCGGGCCACCCGAACCGTACGAGGAGGACACAGACATGGCGGAGCCCACGCCGCGTCGCAACGAACCGCGGCTACGCCCCGCGCCCCTGCTCTTCGAGCCCGCCGAGGCGGCCGCCGATCCGGAGCACTTCTTCGACCTGGAGTCCATCGACGACCCGCGGGCCCTGCTGGCGCGGGCGACCGAGCTGACGCACGCCTTCCGCGCGGCGGCGGACCGGGCCGTGGAGTTCCAGGCGATGGCGGCCGCCCAGCTCGCCGATCCGCGCCGGTTCGACCGGCTCACCGCCGCCGACATCGCCGACCGGGCCGAGTGGACCGAGGACTACGCCAAGAAGATGGTCGAGTTCGGCAGGGATCTGCTGCGCGGGGCGGACGGGCGGGGGCCCGACCCGGTCTGATCATCCGCGACGGCATATGCCAGGCGGGCAAGATACCCCTCTCTCGCCTCTCCTGTCCCCATTTCCGGCAACCCACGGAAACGGTTCGCGCACAGCCGGTAGACCTGGGTGGCATGAGCAGCAGCACACTCACCACCGACGGCGCCGCCTGGCTCGCCTCGGCGGGCACGTATCCGCGCAGCACCCTCGCGCTGTGGGGCGAGCGGCCGGGCGCCCCGGTCGTCCTGCCCTGCGGCACCGTCTTCGACGTGGTGAGCGCGCCGGTGGTCTTCGGGCGCCGGATGCTCGACCGGCTGTGGGAGGAGGGGCCGGGCTCCGGTCCCGTCGCGATCTTCCGGGGCCGGACGCTGCTGTTCGCGGCGCCCGGCACGGCCCAGCGCCTGCCCTCGCTGATGGAGTGGGAGGAGTGGGGCGGCCAGGGCCGGACCGACGAGATCCCGCCACTGCTCTGCCACGGCAACGGAGACGCCGTGACGGTCCCCGCGCCGACCGGCCCGGCGGACGAGACCCCCTCGCCGGGGTCCCGCTGGATCGTCGCCCCGGACACCCGCCACCCCTGGCTGCCGGGCCCGGAAGTGCTGCTGTGGGCGGCCGTCCGGGCCGTCCGGGCGGCAGTGCGGATATCGATTTCTCCTCCCGCCGAGCAGGATGCTAAGGTCTACGACGTCAGCAGGCGCCGCTAGCTCAGTTGGTTAGAGCAGCTGACTCTTAATCAGCGGGTCCGGGGTTCGAGTCCCTGGCGGCGCACTAGCGATTAGGTCGCTGACCTGGGCGTTCTCGGTTCCGAGAACGCCCTTTCGCTTTCCCTGGCCATGTCGCGCGTCAGGCGTCCCGAGCTGGCGAGATCTTGACGGTCCACGCCCCCGAGGGTGTACGCCCCTCCACCTCGACGCGGACGTCCTCGCCCGGCACCGTGAAGCGCTCGCCGGGGCCGACCGGGGCGTCGGCGAGCGGCGGGTAGACGGAGTTCTCCCAGCAGGCCTCGGTGGCCGGATGGGCGTCGATCACCTGGACCGGGCCGCCACCGGACTCGGCGCCGCTGCGCACCCGGTACACCAGCACGCCCTGCCGGCAGGTGCTGCGGTCGTTGCCGACCGCGCCCCGCGCCTCGAAGGCGATCACGCTCTCGGGTCCGGTGCGCACCACCGCCAGCTTGGTCCCGTTCCCCGTGCCGAACACCGGCACCCCGGCGGTCCCGATCACCGGTGCGCCGGGGCCCGCGCCCAGCGACTCCAGCGTCAGCCGGACCGGCCCGCTGCCCGGCACGCAGGCCACCTGGCGCTCGTCGAGCCAGCCCAGCTTCCACTTGTGCCAGCCGAACAGATCCGGGGCCAGTCCGAACTGGCTGCCCATCAGGTCCCAGTCGCCGACATGGGTGTCCCAGTCGCCCTTGCCGTCCATCGGGCGGTGATAGAGATCCGGCAGATCGAACACATGGCCGGTCTCATGGGCGAGGACCAGCCGGTCCGGCGGATGATTCTCGAACACGGTGACGACCCGGCGGATGTCCTTGCCGTCGGCCCGCAGCGGGGTGTCCAGATTGACCACCTTGGTGGCGTCCGAGTCCACACCGGGCGCATGCGGATCGGCGATGAAGTAGACGACGTCGTACAGCGAGAAGTCGACCTGCCCGTCGGTGGCGGCCAGGGCGTCGTGCAGATAGGCGGCCCGGTTCGGGGCGTTCCAGTCGCGCTGTATGGCGTACGCCGTGGACGGGCGCGGCATCCGGATCCAGTTGCTCAGCGGATAGGGGCGCAGCGCGAACCGGCCGTAGGAGGCCTGCTCGAAGTACTGGCTCGTGGCCGGGAAGTGGTCGGCGGTCAGTTCCGCCGGGGTGGTCAGCGGCTCGGAGTCCGGGAAGCTCAGGAACACCATCACCGCGTTCAGGGTGCGGGTCGGTCGGGGATAGGCCGCGTTCCAGGTGTCCAGGCCCTCCGAGTGGTGTGCCTCGGTGCGTGCCAGAGCGCAGGGCGAGGCCGCGAACGGCTCGGCGACCGAGGGGCCGGTGAAGAGCGAGGTCGCGGCGAGTGCCGCCAGAGTGGTGAACACGGCCGCGGTGCTGCGCAGTCGGGGGCGCGGGAGCGGACGCGGCACAGGAACCTCCGGATGCGGTGGGGTACCCACACGCCCTCGGGCAGTGGGGGAGGGACACCGCAACCAGCCTGTGGGAGATTGTCGTACTGCGCCTTGTTTGTCTGGCCCGGAAGAGTGAGGCGGGAGGGCGGAGCGAACGGCGACACCCCCGAAGCGCTCACAGAACGTCACCAGTGGTCGTGAGCTTGACGAACCCGTCCAGTGGTGGGCAGAAACGATCCGCCCTCAGAGTGGGTATGTCCTGTGTGGCGGGCAGTGGCTGCGACGGCCGGAGGACACCCTCTATGATCGGCACACTTTCCTGCGCGGACAGCGATCGAGTGCACTGCGGGAGCGAGCGGTGAGCGGAACCTCAAAAGGGCCGACGCCCGCGGCAGACCTCATCCGGCCGGCCGTCACAGACAGTAATCCCGAGGCGTCGGGTGGTACGGACGCCCTCAGGGGCGACGGTGTCGCGGACGCCTCGGTGAGGGGCGGACGCGGGGCCGGCTCCGCGGCGGAGACGGCGGCCACGGCGGCCACGGCGGACATGGCGAACGGGCCCGCGGGAGTCGCCGCCGAGGGAGCCGCGAACGCTCTCGCGGGAAAGGCCGGCGCCTTCGCGGGAGAGACGGGTGCCTTCGCGGGAGAGGCGGGTGCCTTCGCGGGAGAGGCGGGTGCCTTCGCGGGAGAGCCGGGCGCCGGCTTCCACCGGACCGCCTTCCTCGCCGCGCCGCTGGCCATGGCGGTCGTCGACCGCGACGGGCTGGTCGTCACCGCCAACGACGCCCTCGCCGCCCTCTTCGGCGGCGCCCCCGCCGAACTCGTCGGACGCGTCGCCGCCGACCTGCTCGACCTCGACTCCGACCCCCGCACCTGGCACGCCTACCGCGAGGTGCTGCGCGGCCGGCAGGCCAAGCTGCGCTGCACCCGCCGGCTGAAGCACGCCGCCGGGCACGCGGTGTGGGCGCAGGTCACCGCCGCCCCGCTCGCCGAAGGCGCGCCCGGCGTGCTGCTGTCCGTCGCCGACATCAGCGCCCGGCGCGAACTCCAGGCGCAGCTACGGCACTTGCAGATGCACGACCCGGTCACCCGGCTGCCCAACCGCACCCTGTTCTTCGAACGCCTCTCCGCGGCCCTCGACACCGAGTCCTGGACCCGCGGCGGCACCGGCCGGATCGGCCTGTGCTACCTGGACCTGGACGGCTTCAAGGCGATCAACGACACCCTCGGCCACCGGGTCGGCGACCGGCTGCTGGCCGCCGTCGCCGAGCGGCTGACCCGCTGCGCCGAGGAGGCCGGATACGCCCGCTCGGGAGCGCCGCTGGTCGCCCGGCTCGGCGGCGACGAGTTCGCGCTGCTCGTCGAGGACTCCACCGGCACCGAACAACTGGCCGACCTCGCCGAGTCCGTACTGACCGCCCTCCAGGCCCCGTTCGACCTCTCCGGGCAGCGGCTCAGCGTCTCCGCCTCCATCGGCGTCGTCGAACGGCAGGCCGCCGGGACCACCGCGACCGGGCTGATGCAGGCCGCCGACACCACGCTGTACTGGGCCAAGGCCGACGGCAAGGCCCGCTGGACGCTCTTCGACCCCGAGCGCAACGCCCACCGCATGACCCGCCAGGCGCTCGCCTCCACCCTCCGCCCGGCCATCGACCGCGGCGAGTTCACCCTGGAGTACCAGCCGCTGGTCGGCATGGCGGACGGCCGGCTCAGCGGGGTCGAGGCGCTGGTGCGCTGGAACCACCCGCAGTTCGGCACCCTGACGCCGAATCGGTTCATCGGACTGGCGGAGGAGGAGGGCGCGATCGTCCCGCTCGGCCGCTGGGTGCTCGCCACCGCCTGCCGCCAGGCCCGCCGCTGGCAGCTCGAACACCCCGACGAGCCGCCCATCTTCGTCAGCGTCAACGTGGCGGTCCGTCAGGTGTGGGACTCCGACCTGGTCGCGGAGGTCGCCCAGACCCTCGCGGAGACCGGCCTCGCCCCGCACCTGCTCCAACTGGAGCTGACCGAGTCCGCCGTGATGGGTTCCTCCGGCCGCCCGCTGCGCACCCTCCAGGCCCTCAGCGACATGGGAGTGCGCATCGCCATCGACGACTTCGGGACCGGCTACTCCAACCTCGCCTACCTCAGCCGGCTGCCCGTGTCGGTGCTGAAGCTGGACGGGTCCTTCGTGCGCGGCTTCCAGTACGAGGACGCGAGCGCGCACGCCAGCCCGGCCGACGAGGTCATCGTCGAGGCGATGATCCAGCTGGCCCACCGGCTCGGGCTGACCGTGACCGCCGAATGCGTGGAGACCTCCGCGCAGGCCGGGCGGCTGCGCCGGATCGGCTGCGACACCGGCCAGGGCTGGCTGTACTCCCGGCCGGTCGCGGCGGATCGTATCTCCGAGCTGCTGGCCTGCCCGGCGGGTCAGGCGGCCGGCAAGCCGTAGGCGTCGGCGACCAGCTCGTAGCTGCGCAGCCGCACCTCACCCGTCGGCGTGTTGGAGGTGATCATCAGCTCGTCGGCGCCGGTGCGCTTCTGGAGGTCGTCGAGGCCGGTGCGGACCTCGTCCGCGGTGCCGTGGATGATGTTCGAGCTCCACTGCTGGACGAACTCCCGCTCCATCGGGCTGAACTCGTAGGCCTCCGCCTCCTCCGGGCTCGGCACCAGACCGGGACGACCGGTGCGCAGCCGGACCATGCTCAGCACCGCGGCCTTCACCTCGCGCCGGGCCACCCGCTCCTCGTCGGCGGCGAGCGCCGAGACACCGATCAGCGCGTACGGCTCGGCCAGCACCTCCGACGGCTTGAACGACTCCCGGTACAGATCGAGCGCCGGAATGGTGTTCTGCGCCGAGAAGTGATGGGCGAACGCGAACGGCAGCCCCAGCAGACCGGCCAGGCGGGCGCTGTAGCCGGAGGAGCCCAGCAGCCAGATCGGCGGGCGGTGCGCGGACTGGACGCCGCCGGGGGAGGTGCCCTGGACCGGGCCGGGGACGGCGTGGATGCGGCGGTAGGGGTGGCCGTCGGGGAAGTCGTCGTCGAGGAAGCGGCTCAGCTCGGCGAGCAGCCGCGGGAAGTCGTCGGCGCCCTCGTCCGGCCGGTCGGTGCGGCGCAGGGCGGCCGCGGTCGCGCCGTCCGTGCCGGGGGCCCGGCCGAGGCCGAGGTCGACACGGCCCGGGGCCATCGCCTCCAGCGTGCCGAACTGCTCGGCGATCACCAGCGGGGCGTGGTTGGGCAGCATCACACCGCCCGAGCCGAGACGAATGCGGTCGGTGTGGGCGGCGAGGTGGGCGAGGATCACCGCGGGCGAGGAGGAGGCCACACCCGGCATGGAGTGATGCTCGGCCACCCAGTAGCGGTGGAAGCCGCGCGCCTCGGCGAGCCGGGACAGCGCGACGCTGGTGCGCAGGGCGTCGGCGGAGGTGCTGCCGGCGCCCACCGTCACCAGGTCGAGGACCGACAGCGGGGTGGGGGCGGAGCCGTGGACGGTGCCTCGGATGCCGTGGTCCTCGCTGCTGCGGTTGCCGGCGTCCCGGTTGTCGTCTGCCGCCACGGTGGTCCTCCTGCGCTCGTCGCCATGGGGTGGGTCATGGGCGTCAACGGGAGGCGACGGGTGGTTCATTCCCTGGTCGGCGGAGGTAGGGGGGTGCGCGGGCGGAGGCAGGGGGGTGCCCGCGCGGCCCGCGCGGTCCCCGTCAGGCGGTGTGCCGGAGCCGGTTCAGGGACGCCACCCGACCCGGTGCTCCGCGAGGTGCGCCAGGACCGCGTGGTTCGCCTCCCAGCCGTCCGGGAACTTCACCAGCGTCCCCAGCTGCACCGGTTCCGTCGACGGATAGTCGTCCAGCAGGTCGCCGACGCCCGCGCGGCAGACCACGATGCAGGCGTGCCGGTGGCGGGAGGCGAGCACGCACAACCGGCCCGTCTCCAGATGGAAGGCGGTGGCGTCGGGGCGGCCGGACAGCGGGTGCAGCACGACCGTCACGTCGTACTCCCGGCCCTGGAGGCGGTTCGCCGTGTCGACCGTGACCTCGCTCACGCCCAGCTCGGCGAGGGCCGCGCGGACCGCCGCCGCCTGATCGCGGTGGGCGGTGCCGACGGCGATCCGGTCTGCGGTCAGCGGCGCCGGGTCCTCGGACCGCTCCGAGGTGGCCGCCCCGCCCCGGTCCAGCAGCCGGCGCACGACCGCCGCCACCGCCCGCACCGCCTCCGGGTCGGTGCGCGGGGTGTGCCGCGCGGGCAGCTCCAGCAGGCCCCAGCCCGACTCGGCCGCCTCGTCGATCACCCGGTCCGGGCCCGACCCGTCCGACGGCACCGCGAAGGCCAGCCTCCGGTCGCCGTGGCCGGTGCCGCTGCGGAACGGCGTGTACGGATAGAAGGCGTCCGAGACCAGCCGCGCGGCCGAGGCGGGCAGCCGCCAGGAGACCGGCAGCCGGTGCTGCGGCAGGCCCGGATTGTGCGCGAGCAGCGTGCTGACTGCGGAGGCCGACGGGTCGTACGACAACCCGGCCCACTGCTCGCTGCCGACGATCGCGAACGGGTCCAGCTGCCCCGGGTCGCCCACGAACAGCGCCCGCTCGAACAGCCCGGCGACGGCGAGCAGCGAGTCCGAGCGCATCTGGTAGGCCTCGTCGACGATGGCGTGCCGCCACGGTGCGTCGACCTTGACGTGCGCCCACTTGGCGGCGGTCGACAGCACCACCGGCAGCCCCGCGAGATCGGCCGCCTTCGCCGACGTACGGACGTGTTCCAGCTCGTCGAGCGCCTTGTCGTACGGGTCGGCGTCGCTGCTGTGCAGCCGGCCGACCGGCAGCTCGGGGCTCTTCTCGGCGAGCCGCAGCACCAGGTCGTCGACCTGGGCGTTGGTCTGCGCGACCACCATCAGCGGGCGCCCCGCCTCGGCGAGTTCCAGGGCCGCGCGGACGACCAGGGTGGACTTGCCCGCGCCGGGCGGGGAGTCGACGACGACACCGCGGTCCGCGCCGTGCAGGGTGTCCCGCAGGATCCCCTCGGTGGCCCGCGCGGCGGCCGCGCCGGGGTCGAAGGAGGCACCGGAACCGAACGGGGCACCGGGGTCGACGATGGCCTCGGCCGTCACAGGACGTCCTCCTCGGTCATGGGGTCGGCGGGTTCGGGGGCGGGCTCCTCACCGGGCGGGCCGCCATGCGTCCACGGGGTGTCCTCGGGGTCGGGCAGCTTGGCCCCGCCCCGCTGCTCGTGCTCGAACAGCGTGTAGCAGATCCGGTCGCCCTTCTCCGGCACCGAACCCGGCTCGGGCTCCTTGCCGCGGCCCATCTTGTCGAGGACCCGCAGGACGACCAGGGCGCCCTCCTGCTCGGCGGCCACGAACTCGGCCGCCTGCGGCTTGCCGCCCAGCGAGCGGTACACCTTCGCGCGCTCGCCGAAGTGCGGCCGGTCGTCGGTGCGGACCGTCACCAGCGGGCGCGGGCTGGGCCGCTTGCCCTCGCTGTACGCCATCTCCACCTCGACGACCTCGCCCGCGAACGCCTCCCCGGCCAGCCGCCGGCCCGCCATCACCAGCGGGTCGTCGAGCGCCTCCTGCGCCTCCAGGCGGGCCTGCTCCCGCTCGCGCGTCGCCAGCTTGTTCGCCGCGGTCACCGCGTCGTCGTGGCGCGGCTGCGGAGGTTCGCCGGACACCACGCGGTCACGGTGGCCGGTGAACGACCAGCGGTCCCGCGTCCACCGCTCCTCGACATGAGCGCCCACCGGCAGCGCCCGCAGCAGGTCCAGGCCCCGCCACACCGCGTCCCAGGTGGGCCGGGTGACGCTCTCCACCAGGGCGCGGATCTCCCGCTCGGCGGCGGTCAGCGCGCCGAGCCGGGCGTCCGCCTCCAGACCGTCCTCGGCGGCGGCGAGGGCACCGCGCGCGCGGTCGTAGCGCTCGAACGCCGGGGCCAGCAGCTTGTTGTCGAACGCCGGGTCGGTGGCCGGGCCGGCCGGCGGCCACAGCAACTGGCCCGCCGCGTCCCGGGCCAGTCCGGCCCGCAGCGCCGCCTCGCCGCCGGAGCTGTGCTCCGGCGGGTCGATCCAGGCCAGCAGCGCGCCCAGGTGCTGGTCCTCCAGCGCGGACTGCCCGGTCGCCCAGTGCCGGGACAGCACATCCGTCAGCGCCAGCAGCAGCGAGGAGCCCGGCACCCGGGACCGCTCGGCGTAGTGCGTCAGCCAGCGGCCGAGCAACGGCACCCGCGGCGGCGCCGGATGCGGAGTCTGCGGATCCTGCTCCGCCGTACGCCGAAAGCGCGTCGAGCGGCCGAGCAGCCGGACGAAGTCGATGCCCGCGCGGCTCGGCACGATCAGCTGCGGGGCGTCCGCGCACAGGTCGACCTCGACCTTGACCCGCTTGCCGGTCTCCGGGTCGGTCTCGGTGCGCTCGGCGGCCTCGACGGCGTCCGTGTACGCGTCGACGTACGGCAGCACGACGTCCGCCAGCTCGGCGAGGAACCCGAAGCGCAGATCGCGGTCGCGCGGCTGCGGCACGACCAGCAGCCGCGGCGCGTCCCGGTCGGTGCCCACCAGCGCGCCGAGCGGCGCTCCGGCCTCACCGGAGGTGGTGAGCGGCACGAACACCAGCGGCCGCTCGGACAGATGCCGGTGCCGGACGGTGGCGGCGGGCTGGGCACGTCCGGTGTCGACGGCCTCCAGCCGGGCCAGGGTGGAGATCAGGGACACGGGGTCACCTCCGGGGCGGGCACGGCGGGGCGCGCGGACGCCGGGGGCCGGCTCGCGGTGGTGGTCAGCGGCACGTCGCGGCCTCCTGGCCGGCGGTGGGGTGCGCCGGGGACGCCGTGGCCAGGGCCTCCGCGCGCAGGCGGGCCGCCCGTCGCAGGGCCGCCACCGCCGGGTCGTCCGGATCGCCGCTCTCGCCGCGCGCCGCCGACAGGACCGCGCCGACCGTGGTCAGCCCGCCCAGCTCGGCGCGGACCGCGCGGCCCAGGGAGGTCACCGCGCCGGCCGCGCGGGAGCGGTCACGGCAGTGGAAGGCCAGCTCGCAGGCGGACAGGCACTCGGGCGCGTACGCCGCAGGGACCGCCTCGACGGCGGCGGTCAGATCGGCGGCCGGCAGCTCGGGGGAGAAGCAGGTGCCCTCGGGAAGGGCGTCGACGATGTCCTCGATCCGGGTCAGGCGGGCCAGCTGGCGGCGGGTCACCGCGCGCTGCTTGCGCACGTCCACCGCGGACGCGGCGGCCAGGTTCGAGAAGTCCTTCGGGCACACCAGCAGAATCCGGTGGCGCACCCGCGGGGGCGGGGTCAGCCGGGCCGCGACCTCCTCCAGCGCCAGCACGTACACCGCCGCCTGGCGGGCCGCCGCGCCCACCTTCGCCGGGTCCGCGGAGCCGTCCAGCATCGGGAAGGACTTGATCTCCACGACCGTCCAGGCGCCGTCCGGGTGCACGATCACCGCGTCCGGTTCCAGGAACGCCGGCGACCCGGCCACGTCCAGCGCCAGCATCGGATGGTCCAGGAGCGTCCAGCCGCCCGCCTCGACGGCCTCCCGCAGCGCCAGCGCGGTGCGCGCCGCCCGGCCCTCCGGGCCGCTCGCGGTCAGCTCCGGCACCCGCGCCGCCGCGGGCGGCTCGGCCTCCGGGTCCAGCTTCCGGTGCGCCAGCCGCAGCAGCTCCGCCCCGCCGTCCGCCTTCACCCGCGCCTCGAACGCGTTGCCGCGGGTCAGGGCGAACTGCGACTGCCCGAACGCGGACGGCGAGCCGAGCGCGTCGGCCAGCCGGGTCTTGTCCACCCCGGCGCCGTCGAGGATCGCGCGGCGCTCACAGCCCGGGTTCGCGGCGAGCGCCGCGAGGGCCCGCGCGTCGAGCGCCTTGGCCGGTGTGTCGGGCCCGCGCAGCTCAGCGAGCCGGTGCCGGAGCGCCGCCCCCCGGTTCCGAGGGTGCGGCACTCGGCTCGGGTCCCGGTCCGAACCGGGACTCGCGCTGCCGTGGAATTCGTTCACCCGCCGAAGTCTGGCATCCGCCACTGACAATCGAGGCCTGTGCGCTCACCGCGTCCGCCGCGGCGGGTGCGGTACGGGCCCGCAGACGGGACCTGACCCGGTCCGCGGCGCGCATCACGAGCGGCGCCAGCAGCAGACCGGCGACCATCACCGCCGCGCCCGCGACCGCGTCCAGGAAGTAGTGGTTCGCGGTGCCCATCACCACGATCGTGGTCACCAGCGGGTAGACCACGGCGGCCGTCTTCGCCAGGCGCGTCCCGCCGTACCGCCACAGCATCACACCGCACCACAGCGACCAGCCGACGTGCAGGCTGGGCATCGCCGCGTACTGGTTCGTCATGCCGCCCAGGCCGCGCGGGGCGCTCGCCTCGCCGCCCCACCAGCCGTAGGAGCTGTACTGGGCCATGGTGTCGACGAAGCCGTGCCCGGCCGACAGCAGACGGGGCGGGCAGGTGGGCAGCAGGGTGAAGCCGATCAGGCCGATGAACGTCGAGGTCATCAGCCAGGTGCGGGCGGCGCGGTAGTGCACCGCGCGGGACCTGAAGATCCATATCAGGATCGCCGGGGTGACCAGGTAGTGCAGCGACGCGTACCAGAAGTCGGCCGGGACGCCGATCCACGCCTCGCTCGTGAACAGCCGGTTCAGCGGGTGCTCGGCGTTGAGATACAGGGCCTTCTCGATGCGCAGGATGCCCAGGCCGTGGTCGACGGCGGTCGAGACGTCGCCCCGCACGAGGAGCCGGCCCGCCGAGTAGCAGGCGTACACCAGGAGGATCAGCGGCAGCTCGGTCCACCAGCGCAGCCGGGTCGGCGGGACCACCTCGATGCCTGGTGACTCGGTCTGCGGCATCCGATCGCCCTCCCCCTTCTCCTCGCGCGGCACCCGATTGACCGGTCGCACCACTCTACGATGTACGTTTCGCGCCCCTCGGAGGCGTCCCCGGCCCTCAAAGACGCAAAGATCGCCCCCCGGGTTGCCCCCGCACAGCGTGCGCGATGATGGTGGGGTCCCGCCTCTGGTTTCTTCCGGAAAGGTCTTCCATGGCACCGCGCATCCTGCTGGCCCGGCACGGACAGACCCAGTGGTCGCTGTCCGGCAAGCACACCGGCAGGACCGACGTGCCGCTGCTGGAGGAGGGCCGGCGCGGCGCCAAGCTGCTCGGCGAGCGGCTCCACCGGGCGCCTCTCGACGGCCTGCCCGGCGTCGAGGTCCGCACCAGCCCGCTCTCCCGCGCGCGCGAGACCTGCGAACTCGCCGGCTTCGGCGACCGGGCGCGGAGCTGGGACGCGCTGATGGAGTTCCACTACGGCGCCTACGAGGGCATGACCCCGGCGCAGATACAGGCGATCCGGCCCGGCTGGCTGATCTGGCGCGACGGTGTGCCCGACGGCGAGACGCTGGCCGAGGTGACCGCCCGCGCGGACGAGGTCGTCGCCTGGGCCAGGGAGGCCGACCGGGACGTCCTGGTCTTCGCGCACGGCCACATCCTGCGTTCCATCGGCGCCCGCTGGCTCGGCCTGCCCATCGACTTCGCCGCCCGCATCCGCCTCAACCCGACCTCCCTGTCCGTCCTGGGCTGGGCCTACGGCGAGCCGGCCCTGGAGAGCTGGAACGACGTGGGGCACCTCGCGGGCTGAGGCCCCCGGGGGTGTCGTGCCGGTCAGGCCGTCCGCGGCAGCCCCGCGTGGCGGTCCAGGAACGCGGACACCCCCGACGCCCGCCGGTGCGGCAGCAGCACCCGCGCGGTGCCCGCCAGCATCGTCTGGACCCGGGACGACTGGACCTGGTCCAGGAGGTCCAGCACCCGCATCCCCGCCTCCGCCGCCTCGTCCGGCCGCCCTCCGCGCGCGAGGTCGTCGGCCAGCTCCGCCGTGTACAGCGCGGTGTTCCGCGTGAAGTGCGGGTCCTGGAGCCGGGCCGCCCGCCCCGCGTGTCGCGCCGCCCGCCGCCAGTCGCCCAGCGTCGACCAGCACTGCGCCTCCAGACCCTCCAGTTCGGCCTCTCCGTAGAAGCTCATCCACTCGGGGTCGGCGTCCGAGGGGCCGCGCTCGAAGAGGACCTGCGCGCGCGTGAGGGCCTGTTCGCAGCCCGCGCGGTCCGCGAGCCCGGCCCAGCCACCCGCCTCGCGCAGCGCCAGCAGCGACATCAGCCGGGGCGAGCCGAGGGGGCGTGCGATGCGCTGCGCGGCCTGCGCGGCGCGCACCGCCTCCCGCGGCCGTCCGGCGTCCCGGGCGAGGAACGCCGTGTTGCAGAAGGCGTGCGCCTCCAGCGCGTCGTCGCCGGTCATCCGGGCGGTCGCCAGCGCCTCCGCGTAGTGCGAGCGCGCGTCGTCGTACCGCCCGGAGTCGTGCGCCAGCCAGCCGACGGAGATGGCCAGTTCACCGGCGCCCGAATGCAGCCGGTCGGCGGTCGTCTGCCGGGTCGTGCCGGCGTCCAGCAGCGCGTAGGCGGCGCGCAGCGGGGCCGCCGCGCGCCGGTAGAGGCCGTCGGCGCCGTGCCGGTCGTCGAGCAGCCGGATCCGGCGCACGGCGTCTTCCAGGGCGCTCGCCTCGCTCGCGCCGACGCGGTGGACGGGGCGCTGCGCGGCCGCCGCGTCGTGGGCGAGCCCGAAGGGGCCCAGCGAGGCGGCGGCCACCGTGGCGCCTCCGCCGGTCATGAATGCGCGACGCAGCACGTCGCTCTCCTCGTAGTTGATGTGCGTGTCGTACGGGTCCTGCGGGTCATACGGCCGAACCGCCCGGCGGGTCTCACCGGTGGTGCGCGCCGGGCTCGGGTCGTGCGCGGGGGGCGGGTCCGCGGCGGTGCGCGCCCCGCGTCCGCGCACGGACGAGCGGGGAGCGAACCCCAGGTCGGTGAGCGTGCGTCCGGGGAACATGTGCAGGAACACCCGCTCATAGGCGTAGTTGGGGCAGCGGATCTCGCCCGCCTCCACCCGGCCGATGTAGCGCGCGTCACAGCTGACCCGCTCACCGATCTCACGGGCGGCCCGCCGGACCGCCGCCGCGAACTCGGCGGGTGACCGCAGGCCGCGCAGCTGCCGGAAGGCGAGGTTCGGCCGCGGGGGCCGACTGGGCTGGGACGAGGTCACCGTTGACGACGCCATGGCCGGGTCCTCTCGTGCGAACCGTCGAACCATGCCGGAATCCTGGCGAGTTGACCGATGCGCCCTGTTGCTGGCTTTATCGGCGTCAGGCCCTGTTTCCGGCGGGCAAGAACGTACCTGCTGTCGCGGGTTCGCCACGCAGTGTTTAGCTACAAACCGGATATCTCCTCCACGATCTGCCATGAACTGCCATCCTTTGCGGCGCACTTCCGCCGTAGCCGTTGACGGCCGCCCGCGTTGGACCCGTCGGACCGGGAGCCGCCCGACTCCCGACCCACACGCCCAAGGAGGGTTCCGTGGTGAAGGCCGGGATGGCGACCAGCCAGAGCATCGCTTCTTCCGTACCGCTGCCCACGCCGCAGGCCGCGTGGGACCTCGTGACGGTGCCGGCCCGGCAAGGGCTGGAAGCGGTCGACATCCTGCGACGCGGGCCCGGCGACCGGGTCGGTCCGGTCCTGCACGACGACCACGGCGACACCCTCGGCTTCCTGGTGCCGCCGGGCACCGCGGCCGGCTGGGACGTACCCGGCAGCACCTGCACGGAGACCGACGGCCGGGGCCTGAACCTCGGCTCCCTCCTCGAACTCCCGGCCACCGGCGACGGCAGACCCGACAGCACCGGACGACCCGACTGCGCCGACAGTCCCGTCGGTAGCAACAGCCCCGGCAGCCCCGGTGGCATCAGCAGCCCCCAGAACACCCGAAGCACCGGCAGCACCGCCACCCACCCCGCCGCCCCCGAGGCCTCCGAGGCGCCAGAAGCCCCGCGGCGCACCGAGTGCACCTGCTGGCTCCTCCCGCCCGGTGAGGCGGACCTCGCGACCGACCCCGCCGTGCTGCGCCGGGCCCTGGGTGAGGCGGCCCGGATGATCGAGGCGGCGGACAGCTGCCGCTGAGCGGCGGGCGGCCGGCGGCGACCGGGTGGCCGACCGCGCCACCGCCGTCGCCCCCGATAATGGCCGTATGGGCAAGTCCAGGAACTCCCGGCGGGCGTCGGCCGCCGCCGATGCCGTCGTCGAGACCGTCGACGGCGGGCTCGCGCAGCTGATACCCGACCGCGACCGGGCCTGGACGCTGCTGATCGACGGCGCCCCGCAGTCGCACGTCGACCTGGACGATCCGACGTATCTGTCCTTCGAGTACCAGCGGCGGCTCGGCCACGTGATCGACCTCGCCGCCCCGCCCGGCAAGCCGCTGACCGCCGTCCACCTCGGCGGCGGCGCGTTCACCCTCGCCCGCTACACCGCCGCCACCCGCCCCCGCTCCACCCAGCAGGTCGTCGAGCGGGACGCGGCCCTCGTCCAACTGGTCCGCCGGGAGCTGCCCCTGGCGCAGAACGCCCGGATCAGGGTGCGTTCGACGGACGCCCGCGAGGGGCTCGCCAAGGTGCCGGACGGCTGGGCCGACCTGGTCATCGCCGATGTGTTCAGCGGCGCCCGCACCCCGGCCCACCTCACCTCGACGGAGTTCCTGGACGACGTCCGCCGGGCTCTGAAGCCGGGCGGCCTGTACGCCGCCAACCTCGCCGACGGTCCGCCCCTCGCCCATCTGCGCGGCCAGATCGCCACCGCCGCCGCCCGGTTCGCGGAACTCGCGCTGGTCGCCGACCCGGCCGTGCTGCGCGGCAAAAGGTTCGGCAACGCGGTCCTCGTCGCCTCCGACCTGCCCCTGCCGGTCGCCGAACTCACCCGCCGCGCCGCCTCCGACGCGCAGACCGCCCGGGTCGAGCACGGCAGGGCGCTCACCGACTTCACCGGCGGTGCCGTCCCGGTCACGGACGCGGCGGCGGTCGCCTCGCCCGCGCCGCCGGAATCGGTGTTCCGCTGAGCCGGCCGGCTCAGTAGGTGCCGATCTCCACCCGCGGCGGGCCGTCGTGCCAGGTGCAGAAGGCCGACACCCGCTCGGCACCGGAGGTGAACTCCACCCGGATCCACGTCTCCGTCTTCCACACCTGCATCGACCAGCCCGCGTCCGGCGTCGCCGACACCAGCGTGGCGGAGCTCTCGCCCAGGTCGAAGACGGCCCGGCCGCCGTCGGTGGTGTAACTCCTGACCCGGCCGGAGCCGGCGGCGGTGGAGGCCGCGGGGGTCGCGCTGGGGCTCGCCGCGGGGGTCCGGGTCGGGGTCGGGTCCGGGGTGCGGGCGGGCGACGGGACGGTGCTCGCGGACGGGCGGGCGCTCTGCGAGGGCTGCGGCCGCCGGGTGCTCGCCGAGGTCGCCGGAGACCGCTCCGGCGCGGTCGTCCCGGCCGACAGCACCGGCACGGCGCGCGGCGGGTCGTAGGCGGTACCCGCCATCACCGAGTGGACACCCCACCATGACAGCGTGGTCGCCGCGCCGGTGGCGAGCGACCAGGCCAGTACGTGTACGACTCCTCTGAGCATCGCGGGCCATACTGCCCCACCACCGCCACCTCTGTCCCACCGGTCACGGCCACCGCCCGGGCGGCCGACGGGTTTTCCCCAGCGCACGAGTTGTCCACAGGGCTCGGACCGGTGCCGCCCGCATGGCGTACGGTGCGGCGCATGGCAAGTGTGCTCGTGGTCGAGGACGACCAGTTCGTACGCTCGGCGCTCATCCGGCATCTGACCGACGCCGCACACACGGTGCGCAGTGTCGGTACGGCGCTGGAGGCGCTGCGCGAGGTCGCCCATCACCGTTTCGACGTGGTCGTCCTGGACCTCGGACTGCCCGATCTGGACGGGTCCGAGGCCCTGAAGATGCTGCGCGGTATCACCGACGTCCCTGTGATCATCGCCACCGCCCGGGACGACGAGGCGGAGGTGGTGCGGCTGTTGAACGCCGGCGCGGACGACTATCTGACCAAGCCGTTCTCCGTCGAGCACCTGTCCGCGCGGATGGCCGCCGTGCTGCGCCGCTCTCGCGCGAGCGCGGGCGAGGCACCGCCGTCCCCGGTGCTCCGGGTGGGCGGCCTGACCGTCGACCCGTTGCGCCGCCAGGCCGAACTGGACGGCGTCCGGCTCGACCTGACCCGCCGCGAGTTCGACCTGCTCGCCTTCCTGGCGGGCCGCCCCGGCGTCGTCGTGCCCCGCAGGGAACTGCTCGCCGAGGTGTGGCAGCAGTCCTACGGCGACGACCAGACCATCGACGTCCATCTCTCCTGGCTGCGCCGCAAGCTGGGCGAGACGGCGGCGCGGCCCCGCTATCTGCACACCCTGCGCGGCGTCGGCGTGAAGCTGGAACCCCCGGCCGCGGAACCCCCCGCCGCCGCCGAGCCCTCGGCCACGCAGCCCTTGGGAACACATCCCCTGGCAACACAGCCCTTGGCCCCGCAGCCCCCGGCAATGCAGCCCCCGGCCGCACAGCCCCCGGCCCTGTGGCCCCCGGTCATGGAGCCCCCGCGATGAGGTGGGCCCTGGTCAAGGTCTCGCTCGCGGTGACGGCGATGGTCGTGGTGGCCTTCGCGCTGCCGCTCGGGCTGGTCATCAAGGAGATGGCCCGCGACCGCGCCTTCTCCGACGCCGAGCGCGACGCCGCCGAGATCGCCCCCGCGCTCTCCATCACCACCGACAGCACCCAGCTCGAACGGGCCGTCGCCTCCGCCGGCTCCCACGCCGGGATGGCCGTCCACATACCGGCCCCCGACGGCGGCACCCCGGTCGAGATCGGGCGGCAGCGGGCCGCCGACGCGGACATCGCCGCCACCCGCAAGCTGGGCCGCGCCTCCACCGCCGAGGTGCCAGGCGGATCGGCGCTGCTCCAGCCGGTCGCGCTCAGCTCGGGCAAGTTCGCCGTCGTCGAGGTGTTCATCCCCGACACCGCGGTCACCAAGGGCGTCGGCACGGCCTGGGCGGTCCTCGCCGGCGTCGGCCTCGCGCTGATCGTCGGCTCGGTCGCCGTCGCCGACCGGCTGGGCGTACGGATGGTGCAGCCCGCCCAGCGGCTGGTGAACGGGGCGCGCGAGCTGGGCGAGGGCAAGCTGGGCGCCCGGGTGCCCGAGGAGGGGCCGACCGAACTGCGGCTCGCCGCGGTCGCGTTCAACTCCATGGCCGACCAGGTCGTCCAGCTCCTCGCCAACGAGCGGGAGCTGGCCGCCGACCTCTCGCACCGGCTGCGCACCCCGCTGACCGTGCTGCGGCTGAACGCCGCCTCGCTCGGCGACGGCCCGGCCGCCGAGCAGACCCGGGCCGCCGTGGCCCAGCTGGAGCGCGAGGTCGACACCATCATCAGGACCGCCCGGGAGGCCAAGCCGCAGACCGCGGCGGCCGGTCCGGGCGCCGGATGCGACGCGGCCGAGGTGGTGCGCGAGCGGATGGCGTTCTGGTCGGCGCTCGCCGAGGACGAGGGCCGCAAGGTGCGGCTGGCCGGGGTCGACCGGCCGGTGCGCATCCCCGTGGCCCGCGCCGACCTGGCCGCCGCGCTGGACGCCCTGCTCGGCAACGTCTTCCGGCACACCCCGGAGGGCACCGCCTTCGCGGTCGACGTGCACAACGGCGAGGACGCGGTGATCGTGCTGGTCTCCGACGCCGGCCCCGGCATACCCGACCCCGAGGCGGCGATGGCGCGCGGCCGGGGCTCCGGCAGCGACGGTTCGACCGGCCTGGGCCTGGACATCGTGCGCCGGCTCGCGGAGTCGACCGGCGGGGACGTGCGGATCGGCGCCTCGGTGCTCGGCGGCACGGAGGTGCGGATCTGGATCCAGCTGGACGGCCGGGAACCGGTGCGCGGCGGCCATCGCGGCGCGATGCGCAGACGCCGCCCGCGCAGAGCGGCCGCCACCTTTAACCGCTCCCGATCCCTTCCTTAAGCGCACCCTAAGATCCTCGACCCCGGCCCGGATCAGGAACTTTGTCCGATTCCGGATCGCTAGCGTGCTGCCGCACCACACCCCCCGTGAACAGTGAAGGCAGGCACGCGATGAGCACGCACCGGCGCAGGATCAGTGGCAGGAACAAGGCGATCGGTGGTGTGGTCGCCGCGGCCGTGGTGGGCGGCGGGGCCTTCCTGTTCACCGGCACCGCGCAGGCCGCCGGCGTCGGTGCCGCCTACACGAGGACCAGCGACTGGTCCACCGGGTACACCGGGCAGTACGTCGTCACCAACGACACCGGTCAGGTGAAGGCCGACTGGACGCTGGAGTTCGACCTGCCCGCCGGGGCCGAGCTCAGCTCGCTGTGGAACGGCGAGTCGAGCGTGAGCGGACAGCACGTCACCGTGCGGCCGCCCGCCTGGGACAAGGACGGCCTGGCCGCCGACGAGTCCGTCACCGTCGGCTTCGTCGTCAACGGCACCGGCGACCCGGCCGGCTGTCTCATCGACGACACCAAGTGCTCCACCGACGAGGCCGCGACCCCCGAGCCGACCGGCCGCCCCACGACCGCCCCGACGCCGACCCCGACCGCCACGACCCCCGCCCCCTCCCAGACGGCCACCCCCACGGCCACCGCCACGCCGAAGCCCTCGGAGAGCACCGGCAGCGGCACCCCCGCCACCGCCGGCTTCGCCCCGTACGTCGACACCTCGCTCTATCCGGCCTTCGACCTGATCGGCACCGCCGAGGCCACCGGCGTGAAGGACTACAACCTCGCGTTCGTCACCGACGGCGGCGGCTGCATCCCGAAGTGGGGCGGCGTCACCGACCTCGCGAACGACGCGGTGGCCGGGCAGATCGGCGCGCTGCGCGCCAAGGGCGGCGACGTCCGGGTCTCCTTCGGTGGCGCCGCCGGCACCGAGCTGGCCACGGCCTGCTCCTCGGCGGACGCGCTCGCGGCGGCGTACGAGAAGGTCGTCGACGCCTACCAGCTGACCAAGGTCGACTTCGACGTCGAGGGCGGGGCGCTGCCGAACACCGCCGCCAACACCCGCCGCGCGCAGGCCATCGCCGAGCTCCAGCGGCAACACCCCGGCCTGGACGTCTCCTTCACCCTGCCGGTCATGCCCGAGGGCCTGACCCAGGACGGTGTGAACCTGCTGGCCGACGCCAGGAAGAACGGCGTCGAGATCGACACCGTCAACATCATGGCGATGGACTACGGCCCGGCGTACAGCGGCGACATGGGCACCTACGCCGAGCAGGCCGCCACCGCCACCCAGGCCCAGATCCGCGGCGTCCTCGGCCTGTCCGACAGCGCGGCCTGGAAGACGGTCGCGGTCACGCCCATGATCGGCGTCAACGACGTGACCACCGAGATCTTCAAGGTCGACGACGCCACCCAGCTGGTGAACTTCGCCAAGGCCAAGGGCCTCGGCTGGCTGTCCATGTGGTCCGGCACCCGTGACAAGCAGTGCGACGGCGGCGCGAAGAACTACGCGGACGCCACCTGCAGCTCGATCGTCCAGGACAAGCACGCCTTCACCAAGGCCTTCGCCGCCTACAAGTAGGCCCGTCCTCCCCATCCCACCCGAGGAAGACCCCTCCCGAGGAAGACCCCTCCCCGGGGAAGCTCCCTCCCCGAGAAACGCGGGGCGCGACACCCCCCACGGTGTCGCGCCCCGCCCCCTTTCCCGGGGTCAGGCGGTGATCTCCACCACCGGCGGCAGCACACCGGAACGCGCCGCCTGCCCGTACCACAGGGCGCTCGACTTCGGCGTCCGCTCCAGCGTGGCGTAGTCGACGTACACGGCGCCGAAGCGCTTCTCGTAGCCGTACGCCCACTCGAAGTTGTCCATCAGGGACCACAGGTAGTAGCCGCGGACATCCGCGCCGTCGGCGATCGCCCGGCGCACGGCCGAGAGGTGGCCGTGCAGGTAGGAGATCCGCTCCGGGTCGTTGACCCGGCCGTCGGCGTCGGGCTTGTCGTCGTAGGCCGCGCCGTTCTCGGTGATGTACAGCGGCAGCCCCGGGGCCTCGCGCGTGTAGCGCATGATCAGCTCGTGCAGGCCGGTCGGGTCGATGGTCCAGCCCATCTCGGTGCGGTCGCCCGGCGTCTGGTGGAACGCCACGTCGTCCGCGGCCGGCCACGGCGAGTGCTCGCTCGTGCCGTGCCCGTCGGCCCGCGGCCCGCCGTCCGCCGGGTCCGCCGCCGACACCAGGGTCGGCGTGTAGTAGTTGAGCCCGAGCGCGTCCAGCGGCTGCTTGATGATCGCCAGGTCGCCGTCCTGGACGTGGGACCAGTCGGTCAGCGACGAGGTCGCCGCGATCAGCGTCTGCGGGTAGGCGCCGTGCAGGATCGGGCCGTGGAAGACGCCGTTGGCCAGGTCGTCGATCTTCTGCCGCGCCGCCAGGTCCGCCGGGTTCTGCGAGACCGCGCGCACCACCGAGGAGTTGAGGGAGAGCGCGACCGAGTTGCGGGCCGGCATCACCGAGCGCAGCGCCGTCGTACCGAGGCCGTGCGCCAGGTTCAGGTGGTGCGCGGCGCGCAGGGACGCCGCCGGCTCGGTGCGGCCCGGCGCGTGCACCCCGGAGCCGTAGCCGAGGAAGGCGCTGCACCACGGCTCGTTGAGGGTGATCCACTGCTCCACCCGGTCGCCCAGCGCCTCGCCGACGATCTGCGCGTACTCGGCGAAGCGGTACGCGGTGTCGCGCTCCGGCCAGCCGCCCGCGTCCTCCAGCTCCTGCGGGAGGTCCCAGTGGTAGAGCGTGACGGCCGGCTTGATGCCGTGCGCGAGCAGCTCGTCGACCAGACGGCGGTAGAAGTCCAGGCCGACCTGGACGGCGGGGCCGCGGCCGGTGGGCTGCACCCGGGACCAGGAGATGGAGAACCGGTAGGCGCTCAGGCCCAGGTCCGCCATCATCGCCACGTCGTCGCGGAAGCGGTGGTAGTGGTCGACAGCGATGTCACCGGTGTCGCCGCCGGCCGTCTTGCCCGGCGTATGGCTGAAGGTGTCCCAGATCGACGGGGTCCGGCCGCCCTCCCGCACCGCACCCTCGATCTGGTACGCGGAGGTCGCCGCGCCCCACAGGAACGAAGGGGGGAAGGACACGGAGTCAGCCGGGATCACCGGATTCACGGGCTCAGACATGGAAGCGCTCCCATAGGGGTCGTGGAGACCGACGTTCGGAAAAGAGTGGGGGAGGGGTGGAGAGAAGAGAGACAGGGGCCGAGGCTGCGGTGACCCGGCCCCCGGAGAATGCGGACGTCAGCCCTTGACCGCGCCCTGCATGATGCCGCCCACGATCTGCTTGCCGAAGATCGCGAAGACCAGCAGCAGGGGCAGCGTGCCCAGCAGGGCACCCGCCATGATCAGGGACTGGTCGGGGGTGTAGCCGCGACCCAGGCCCGCCACTGCGACCTGCACCGTGGGATTGCCGGTCTGCGTCAGCACCAGGAACGGCCACAGGAAGTCGTTCCAGGTCTGCACGAACATCAGCATGCCCAGCACGGCCATCGCGGGCCGCGCGGTCGGGAACACCACGTGCCACACCACGCGCCAACTGCTCGCGCCGTCCATGCGGGCGGCCTCGATGATCTCGTCGGGCAGTGCCTGCAGCAGGTACTGGCGCATGAAGAACACGCCGAACGCGCTGACGAGCGACGGCAGGATCACCGCCTGGAGCTGGTCGGTCCAGTCCAGCTTCGCGACCATCATGTACAGCGGGATGATGCTGAGCTGCGGCGGCACCATCATGGTCCCGACGACGATCAGCATCAGGGCGTTGCGGCCCTTGAAGCGCAGCTTGGCGAAGGCGAACCCGGCGATCGTCGACAGGAAGACGATGGTGGCCGCCGAGATCCCCGCCACGATGGTGGTGTTGAGGAACGCCTCACCCAGGTTGGCGTCGGTCCAGGCGATCTCGAGGTTGTCGAAGAGGTTGGCGCCGAACCAGAACGGCGGCGGGCTCTGCGCCAGCCGGTTGTTGTCGCGGGACGCGGCGATCGCCGTCCACACCAGCGGGAACAGCGAGCCGATGGTGAACAGGGCGAGGATCACGTACGCGACCGGCCCGGCGTGCAACTGCCCGCCCGCGCGCGCGGAGCGCGGACGCCGTACGCGCTTCGGCTCCTTCACTTTCGGATCCGGGGGAGTCAGTGTCGTCGTCACGGCCGGTTCTCCTAACTACTGGCGCGCAGCCGGCGCGAGATGACGTAGTTGACGATCCCGATCACGATGAGGATCAGGAACATCGTCCAGGCGATGGCGGAGGCCCGGCCGAGGTGCTGGTTCACCCAGCCCTGCTCGTACAGGTACAGGCCGAGCGTCTGGAACTGGTGCTGGGATCCGCCGGAGGCGCCCTTGTTGGCGTCGAAGAGCAGCGGTTCGGCGAAGAGCTGGGAGGCGCCGATCGTCGACACCACGACGGTGAACAGGATCGTCGGGCGCAGCGACGGCAGCGTCACATGGAGGAACTGCTGCCAGCGGTTGGCGCCGTCCAGGGCCGCCGACTCGTAGAGGTCCTGCGGGATCGCCTGCATCGCGGCCAGGTAGATCAGCGCGTTGTAGCCGGTCCAGCGGAAGATGACGATCGTGGACACCGCGATCTGCGAGTACCACTTCTCGTTCTGCCAGTCGATGTTGTCGATCCCGACGGCACCGAGCGCCCAGTTGATCATCCCGTAGTCGCGCCCGAACAGCAGCACGAAGACCAGGGAGGCCGCGGCGACCGAGGTCGCGTACGGGGCGAGCATCACGACCCGGTAGAAGGTCGAGGCCCGCAGCTTGTAGTTGAGGATGTGGGCGAGGCCCATCGCCATCAGCAGCTGAGGGACGGTGGAGATGATCCCGATGGTGAGGGTGTTGCGCGCCGCGTTCCAGAAGAAGTCGTCGTCGAAGATCCGCGTGTAGTTGCGCAGCCCCACCCAGTTCATGTCGGTGGGCGCGGTCAGCTCCACCTGATGCAGCGAGGCCCAGCCCGTGTAGATCAGCGGGAACAGGCCGAAGGCGACGAAGAGCAGGAAGAACGGCGAGACGAAGGCGTACGGGCTCCAGCGCACGTCCCGCTGCCAGCGGCGGGACAGCCGGGCCCGCCGGCGCTGCTCCTGCTCGCCGAGGGCGGGATCGCCGGCCGGGCGGCCCGGGGCCGCGCCCCCCTCCTTGGAGGGGGCCGCGGCGGCGGTGTCGTGCCCAGTGGTCATACGGGTCACTGGTCCAGGTTGTTGTCGATGGTCTTCACGGCGTTCTCCCAGGCCTCCTGGGGCGACTTGCCCTGGGCGACCAGGATGACGCCGTTGTCGGTGAGACCCTGCTGGACGATCTGGTCCTTCGGGCCGATCACCTGGACCGGGGCGTTCTTGGCGGCCTCGGCGAAGATCTCGCCGATCGGGGAGTCACCGGTCATCTCGTTCTTGGCGCCGGTGACCTCGGGCATGGTGTACGCGGCCGGGGTGCTCGGGAAGCTGCCCTGCACCTTGAAGAGCTTGGCCTGCTGCTCGGGAGCGGTCAGCCAGGCGGCGAGCTTCGCGGCCTCCTCGGTGTTCTTGCCGGACTTCGGGACGGCGAGGAAGGAGCCGCCCCAGTTGCCGGACTTCGGCGCCTGGGCCACGTCCCACTTGCCCTTGGACTCCGGCTTCGACTTGCCCTTGATGGTGCCGAGCATCCACGGCGGGCAGGAGATCGCGGCGAACTTGCTGTTGGCGATCGTGGTGTCCCAGGCGGGCTGGAACTGGGTCTGGTTGCCGACCAGCCCGTCCTCGGCGGCCGCCGCGGTGAGGTCGAAGGCGTCCTTGACGGCCGGGTTGGTCTTGTAGATGACCTTGCCGGAGGAGTCGTAGAACCGCTCGGTCTCACTGCTGAGGATGGCGTTGATCAGGCCGCCGGGGGAGTCCATGAAGGTGGTGCCCTTGGGCGCCTTCTTCTGGTAGTCGCGGCCGACCTCGACGAACTTCTTCCAGTCGCCCGCCCAGAGCTTGCCGACCTCCTCGCGGTCGGTGGGCAGTCCGGCCTCCTCGAAGAGGTCGGTGCGGTAGCAGATGGCCATCGGGCCGACGTCCGTGCCGAGGCCGACCGTCTGACCGTCCTTGGTGGTGGCCTGCTGCCACTTCCACTCCAGGTAGTCGGCCTTCTTGCCGTACTTCGACAGGTCGAGCAGCTTCGTGGACTGGGTCGCGACGACCTCGGCGATGTTGCCGACCTCGACGGCCTGGATGTCCATCAGACCGCTGTTGGTGGTGAGGTGGTTGACGAGCGCCGGGTAGTAGTTCTCGTTGCGCTCGACGACGTTCTCTTTGATCGTGACGTCGGGGTTGAGCTTCATGTACTCGTCGTAGAGACCGGCTTCCTTGAAGCCCATGGTCCCGAAGAGTCCGAGCGTGATGGTGGTCTTGCCGCTGCCGTCGCCGCCGTTCGACGAGCCCGACTCGTTGTCGCCGTCGTCGGCACAGCCGGCCAGCAGCCCGGCTCCCAGCGACGCTATGGCCGCGAGGACGACCGCCTTGCGGCGGGTACGGGTTGATGCTCGCATTGGGTCCTCCAGTTGCCCTGACGTGCCGACCCCCCGGCCAGAAATACTTCGTTGTCCCGTTGTGCGTGATACTGCGCGGGTGTTTCCGTGGTGCTGTGTGACGCTGCGGCTCGGGCGGGGAACGTGCGGGTTGTGTATGTGCCAGGTAGTGTGGGAGCGCTCCCATCGGTGATGTGTTGAAGATTCGTGGCTCCGGGCGGGGGTGTCAAGGGAGCGGACGCGGAGAGATGCGTTCAGTTATCGGCCTGTTAACTGGAATCCTCGCCTCGGGATCTCTCCGGTCCGTCGACACCGGGGGGTCGAGGCACTGTTACATTCCAGGCCAACGGGTGTACGACGGGAGGGCGGAGCCCATGGCAAGCCACGGAGCGCGGGGTCGCAGCGGCGGCCGGCCGACCTTGGAGGAGGTCGCCGCACGCGCCGGAGTCGGCCGCGGCACGGTCTCCCGGGTGATCAACGGCTCTCCGCGGGTCAGCGACGCGACCCGCGCGGCCGTCGAGGCGGCGGTCGCGGAGCTCGGTTACGTCCCGAACACGGCCGCCCGCGCCCTCGCCGCCAACCGCACGGACGCGATCGCGCTGGTCGTCCCGGAGCCGGAGACCCGGTTCTTCGCCGAGCCGTACTTCTCGGACATGCTGCGCGGCGTCGGCGCCGAACTGGCCGACACCGAGATGCAGTTGCTGCTGATCTTCGCGGGCAGCGACCGGGAGCGGCAGCGGCTCGCCCAGTACCTCGCCGCGCACCGGGTCGACGGCGTGCTGCTGGTCTCCGTCCACGCGGACGACCCACTGCCGGATCTGCTGGCCCAGCTGGAGATCCCCGCGGTGATCAGCGGCCCGCGGTCCGCCGCGGAGACCCTCCCGTCCGTCGACTCCGACAACTACGGAGGAGCGCGTTCCGCGGTCGAGCACCTGCTGTCGCGGGGCCGCGGCCGGATCGCGCACATCACCGGCCGCCTCGACGTCTACGGTGCCCAGCGCCGTATCGACGGCTACCGCGACGCGCTCGCCGACGCCGGCCACGCGGCGGACCCGGGGCTGATCGAGGCGGGCGACTTCAGCGAGGAGGGCGGCCGGCGGGCGATGGCCGAACTGCTGGCCCGCCGCCCCGACCTGGACGCCGTCTTCGCCGCCTCCGACGTGACGGCGGCGGGAGCGCGGCACGCGCTGCGCGAGGCGGGCCGCCGGATCCCGGACGACGTGGCGCTCGTCGGCTACGACGACTCCGCCATCGCCCGCCACCTGGACCCGCCGCTGACGAGCGTGCGCCAGCCGATCCAGGAGATGGGCCGCCGGATGATCGACCTGCTGCTGACCGAGATAGCGGACCGCCGGCCGGCGGTGTCGCGGGGCCTGGAACGCCGCCAGATGGTGCTGGCGACGGAACTGGTGGCGCGGGCGTCGTCCTGAGCCCGCGGGGCCGCACGGCCTTGGTGGCGGCATGTTCCGCCCGTATCAGGCGCCGTGGGCCGTGTGGTGGTCACGCATCTCGACGTTCAGGTCGGTGACCCGCGAGTGGTTCCCGTTCCGTGCCGCCTCGCCGCGCTGCCGGGCGAGGGCCTGGCAGACTCCGCAGCCCGGTGAGGGCTTCGGCTCCTCCAGCGGCAGGCCGACGTGGACGGTCATGGGATCCATGGGTGGCTCCTCGAAGGTAGTCCGACAAGAGGCGTTCGGCGGTCGCGCACGCCAGGTTGCGGTTCGCACCGCTCGTCTCGTCGCGGGCCGAGCAGGTCGAGCAGTCGACACAGTGGTCCGACAGCCGGAGGAACGCGGCCCGCTCCGGATCGAGAACGACGGGTTGCCCGCCGCTCAGGTTCTCGTAGTGGTCGCACAGGGCGTTGACGGACCGGGCGAGGCGCTGGGCGTGCGCGATCCGGGCGGCCGGGGTCGGACGGGGCTCTGCGCCCAGGCGGGCGCGGGCTTCCATGACCGCGGCGTGGGCGCAGGCGCGGGGGATGTCGTCCTCGGGCAGACCGGAAGCCAGCGCCTCGACGACCGGGATGGCCAGCCCCAGGTGTTCGCGCAGCCTGAGTGTCAGTGTCTCCAGTTCCTCGTCGGAGGGCGGCTCGGTGTTCTCCGTGAGCAGGCGGCGCACGGCGGCGCGCATGGTCGGCAGAATGGCCGGTGCGGTCATCGAGTCCATGGCTCGATCCCACCGCAGAGCGGGCAGTCGCGGGATACGACAACCTAGGACACGGAGTTGATCAGTGCCCCCAGCTGTGGCGATCACCGGCACCCGGCGGACGGATCACCGAAGCTCCACCTGGTTCAGTGACCTGTTCGCAAAGTATCTCGGCCCCTGGGCAACGCCCGGCGCGGAGTTCCACATCGGTGGTGCGCGCGGCATCGACACCCTGTCACTGCTGTGGCTCGCCGAGAACTCGCAATCGAGGCTCACGATCGTCACCCCGGGCACGGTCGCGCAGCAGCCGGCCGAGGCCCGGCAGGCGATCGAGCGGTGCCGCGGCCGTATCTCCGAGATCATCGAACTCGGCGCCGTCGAGCTGGGTGCGCCCGCGTACCACGCCCGCAACCGGTACATGGTCGACCGGGCGCAGATGGTGATCGGTTTTCCACTCGAAGGGCCCGCGGGTTCCTCAGGCAGCTGGCAGACGATCGACTACGCGGCCTCCGAAGGGAAACCGCGACTGATCGTGCCCGTCTGAGCCACGGAGCGTGCATGATGAGGGCATGAGTGCGCATGGCAAGCCCGTCGGCGCTGCCACCCTCAAACGCCTGCGGCTCGCTCGCGGTTGGTCCCTCGCCGGTCTCGCACGAGCCGTCGTCGCCCAAGCGGCCGACCTCGGGCAGCCGCTCGACGCGAGCGCCGCGAGTGTGCAGCGATCCGTCGCGCGCTGGGAGTCCGGCAAGGCGCCGATCCTGCCCAACGAGCGTTATCAGCTCCTGCTGGCCCACCTGTACGCCCGCGGTGCCGACGGCCGGACCAGCCTCGGAGCGGGGTCCGACTTCAGCGAACTGCTCGACGCGCTCTCGCACCTCGGCGAGAGCGAGCGGCACCTCGCCGAGTTGCGGACCTTGCTCGTGCGCACCGCCACAGAGGGGGGCGGCGGACTGCTCGCGCTTCTCGGCCCACGGACAGAGCGCGTGCTGTCCTCGGCGCTCGCCGACCCGGCGCGACTCGACGAAGCGGCGCTCGCCGCGATGCGTGCGACGGTCGCCGACGTCAACGCGCACGTCGGCACCGTGCCGTTCGTCCGGCTGCAGCTGCTGCTCGCACCGCTCATCGAGTCGTGCCGCCGGCTGCTCCACGGGTCGGTGCCGGACGCCCTGCTGCCTGATCTGCGGGCGGTCGCCGCGCAGGCCTTCACGGTCGGCGGCCGCTTCGCGTTCGAGACGCGCGACGACGAAGCGTCGCGGGCGCTGTACAGGGCGGCGACGGACGTGGCCGGCGACGCCGGGCAGCCGTGGCGCCGTGCCCTCGTCCACATGAGCCACGCCCTGGTGACCCTCTACTCGACGCCCGGCATCGAACCGGCGCAGCAGCTCGTCGAAGCCGCGGTGCGGGACGCGCGAGCCGGCGGGAGTGTGACGGTCCGGGCGCGAGCGCACGCGCTCCAGGCGGAGATCGCAGCCCGGGCGGGTGCCGAGCGGCGAGCGAAGTCCGCGCTCGCTCTCGCGTGGTACGACATGGACGGCAGTCGGGAAGGGGACCCGGCGTCGACATCGTTCTCGGCCGGGCATCTGCGAGGGTTCGACGGCATCACGTCGCTGTACGTCGGTGATGCCGGGCGGGCCCATGACTACTTCGCACGGTCGGCCGAGGCACTGGCGGCGCCGCGCGAGCGCGTGCAACGCGTGATCGTCTCGATCGATCAGGCGCTCGCCCGGATCCGGCTCGACGAACCGGAGTCGGCCGCGGAGCTATTGCACGACTGCATCGACGCGGCATCGGAGACCGGGGGCCGTGTAGCCTCCATCCGGCTGCGCCGCGCCCGCGCCGACCTGCGGCCGTGGCGGCGCGAGGATTGGTTCGCCGATCTCGACGATCACCTGATCGACTCGCTGGGCGCCTGAGCCGAACGCCGCCACAAACGCAATCAGCCGGTGACCCTCTTCCGAAGGTCACCGGCTGATTACTCAGGGTGAGTGACGGGACTCGAACCCGCGGCATCCTGGACCACAACCAGGTGCTCTACCAGCTGAGCTACACCCACCATGACCGGCGGTGGACTTTGTCGTTTCCCCGACCGGCCGAGAAAAAGTGTACAGGGTCCGAAGGGGTGCTCGCGCACACGTTTCGCGGCGCCCCTCCCGACGGGCTTCCTCAGCCCTGCTGAGCGGGCAGGACGTGCTTGGCGGCGATCGCCTTCGCGGTCTCCGAGTCCGGGCCGGGCTGCGGCACGAAGACGGCCTCGCGGTAGTAGCGCAGTTCGGCGATGGACTCGCGGATGTCGGCCAGGGCCCGGTGGTTGCCGTTCTTCTCCGGGCTGTTGAAGTAGGCCCGCGGGTACCAGCGGCGGGCCAGCTCCTTGATGCTGGAGACGTCGACGATGCGGTAGTGGAGGTAGTCCTCCAGGGTCGGCATGTCGCGCAGCAGGAAGCCGCGGTCGGTGCCGACGGAGTTGCCGCACAGCGGGGCCTTGCCGGGTTCCTTCACGTGCTCGCGCACATACGCGAGCACCTGCTCCTCGGCGTCCGCGAGGGTCGTGCCGTTCTCCAGCTCCGCGAGCAGTCCGGACGCGGTGTGCATCTGGCGCACCACCTCCGGCATCGTCTCCAGCGCCTGGTCCGGCGGACGGATGACGATGTCCACACCCTCGCCGAGCACGTTCAGCTCGGAGTCGGTGACGAGGGCGGCCACCTCGATGAGCGCGTCGTCGGACAGCGAGAGGCCGGTCATCTCGCAGTCGATCCACACCATGCGATCGTTCATGCGTCCACATTACGGCCGACGGCTGCGAGGAGATCCCCCGCGTCCGGCCTCGTGTGCGGGGAAGGCCCGCGCGGTAGCCGGGCCGGAGATGGAGACGCCGTGGGGCCGCGAGGAGAAACCTCGCGGCCCCACGGACCGGCCGGCCGGTCAGCTGCCGCTGCGCTGCCCGGGCAGACTGGCGCGCGACGGCACGTAGGCGTCCCGGTGGTCCAGCGACCCGGAGGCGCCGACCGCGCTCGCGGCCGCCGTGCGGCGGGCCTGGAGCGGGACCGGGTGGTCCTGGTGGTGCGCGGCCGGCGGATGCCCGGCCTGGCCCGGCCCCGGCTGCCCGGCGCCCAGCGCGGCCGGGCTCGGCACCGGTGCGCTGTCGGTCTCGACCTGCCGCTCACCCTGGGGCCGGCGGGCCCGGTAGGCGGCGCGGTACGCCGCCGGGGACGAGCCCAGCTGACGGCGGAAGTGACCGCGCAGCGCGACGGGGGAGCGGAAGCCGCAGCGGCCCGCCACCTCGTCCACCGAGTAGTCCGACGTCTCCAGCAGCCGCTGCGCCTGGAGCACCCGCTGGGTGATCAGCCATTGCAGCGGCGCGCTCCCGGTGAGGGAGCGGAACCGGCGGTCGAAGGTACGGCGGCTCATGTACGCGCGTGCCGCCAGCGTCTCCACGTCGAACTGCTCGTGGAGGTGCTCCAGCGCCCAGGCGACGACCTCGGCGAGCGGGTCGGCGCCGATCTCCTCCGGTAAAGACCGATCGAGATAGCGCTCCTGCCCGCCGCTGCGGCGCGGCGGGACCACCAGGCGGCGGGCCAGCGCGCCGGCCGCCTCGTTGCCGTGGTCCGTCCGCACGATGTGGAGACAGAGATCGATTCCGGCCGCGGTGCCCGCCGACGTCAGCACATCGCCGTCGTCGACGAACAGCTCGCGGGGATCGACGTGCACCGACGGATAGCGCTTGGCCAGCGTCGGCGCGTACATCCAGTGCGTGGTCGCGGGCCGGCCGTCCAGCAGGCCCGCCGCCGCGAGGACGAAGGCGCCGGTGCACAGCCCGACGATGCGGGCGCCCTCCTCGTGTGCCCGGCGCAGTGCGTCGAGCGCTTCCTCCGGCGGTGGCGAGGTGATCGAACGCCAGGCCGGCACGACGACCGTGCCCGCCCGCGAGATCGCCTCCAGGCCATGCGGCGCGGTGAGTTCCAGGCCCCCTGTGGTCCGCAGCGGGCCTTCCTCGCCGGCGCACACCAGCAGCCGGTAGCGCGGTACTCCGGCGTCCTGGCGGTCGATGCCGAACACCGACAGCGGTATGGAACTCTCGAAGATGGGGCCGCCGCTGAACAGCAGCACCGCGACGATCTCCTTGCGGCGTCGCCCGGAGAGCTTCCGGGCCGCGGCTTCCGGCGCGGCAGTGGAGTCGTGGCTCATCCCGCTAAGCCCCCCTCGGTGGTCGCGGCGCCCTCAACCTTTCGGGTCTGTCGCTCCAACACGTTTCCCCTCGGTCCTGCACGAGTCCCCCGCCGTAAAGACAGTCAAGATCGAATCTACTGCGTCACGCCGTGCCGGGATGGCCAGTTCGGCACCAGGCACATTGTCGACTTGGCAACTTGGCGTAAAGCATTCGATCACGAAGCGTTGCACTCGCGGGCCGTGCAGGGAAGTGCGCCTCGTCGCAGTGGCCAATCCACGTAGGGTGCGAGAGCCCCCCGAGACCCTTTCCACGCAGGTCAAACGGGGCGTGAGGGGTGTTTCGGCCGGGGGGTGTGCGGGGGCCAGAAGTTGGCTGAAAAGAAGCGGGCGCGTGCGCGGAAACCGGTCAGCCGACCGGTGTATTTCCCCGCCCGCCGCGAGGGGTCCCGGTGCCCGTCCGATGATGCCGTCCGCGGTGCGGGGCGGGCTCCTCGTCGAGCAGCCGGGCCGCGCCGCGCTCGGACCGGCGCAGCAGCAGCCGGCAGACGGCGGTGACGGCCGCGAGGCCCAGCGCGGTGCCCGCCGCGCCGGCGAGCGAGGTGCCGTACCAGAGGAGGACCACCGGGACGAGGACGCAGCTGAAGGCCGCCCAGCGGACCACGTCGGTCGAGCTGTCGGGCGCGGGTGAGGACATGGCGGGCTCCCTGTGACGCTCCCTGGGGGGTGGTTCAGGGAGATCAACGGCGGTTCGGCCGGTCGGTCACCTTGACGTGGCCTGATTCCTGCGCAAACCGCCTGTACGGGGCAGCAACCATTGCGTTACGGGCGCACCCTCGTGCATGCTCCGGGGAACCGCCACGGACGGTGCGCGGGATCTGGGCCGAGGAGGAGTGCCGCCGTACCCTTGGGGGTATGGGGTTGGGAAGATGATTCCCGGACACAGCTCCGCCCGCCCACTGTCGTCCCACCCAACAAGGATCACAACGCCGAGACAGCCATGGCCGGTCACGAATTCTTCGAACCCGCGGACCGCAAGCGGCCCGTCGCCGATCCCACGGCGGCCGAGCCCCTGGCGGCGGAAGAGCCACGCCAGGCGTGCGACCCCGCTTTCAAGCACGGGGTGGTCGTCGGCTTCGACGGCTCCACCTCCAGTGAGCGCGCCCTCGCCTACGCGATCGGCATGGCCCAGCGTTCCCGGGCGGGCCTGATCATCGTCCATGTGGCCAACCGGCTGCCGACCACGGTGTGGGCGGGCTGTGAACCGCCGGTCTTCGTCGACGTGCCGGACCACCGCACCGAGGTGCTCGGGCTGGAGCTGGCCTGTGCGGACTACCTCGCCGAGGTGCCGTGGATCCTGGTCGAGCGCGGCGGCGACATCTGCCATGAACTCGAAGAGGTCGGGCGGGAGTACGAGGCGGACGCGATCGTCGTCGGCTCCACTCACGGTCTCGTGGGCCGGATCTTCGGCTCGGTCGCCGGGCGGCTCGCCAAGCGGGCCAGGCGTCCGGTCATCGTGATTCCCTAACTCGCCCTGTTTCTCGGCGAGATGCCCGGTGCGGGCGGTCAACTCCCTTGTGCGTCGGCTGAATCTACTCACGCGTAGATGTGTTTGTGCTCTTGTGAAGGGCATATACCGGTCACCGCACAACTGCACATGCATGAAGGGAGCCCGCCGTGGACAACGACGTCTCCGCGGGAAGCACCACCACGACCGTCGGCCGACTCGCTCTCGGCATCACCCTCCTCGCCGTCGGCATCGGGCACACCGGCGTGATCGACGGGGTGACGGCCGCCGACGCCACCACCGTGGCCCAGTACGTGGGCGGCATCGCCCTCTTCCTCACCGGCCTGCTGGCCTTCCGCGACCGCGACACGGCGAGCGGCACCGCCTTCACCGCACTCGGGGCGCTGTGGTTCACCTGGTCCGTGTCCGGCGACGTCTCCGCCAACGCGGCGGGGCTGTTCCTGCTGCTGTTCGCCCTCGTGGTCCTGTCGCTCACCCTGGCGGGCGGGGACCAGCTCGGGCAGGTGTCCTACGGGCTGTTCTTCGTGGCCCTGCTGCTGCTCGCGGTCTCCGCGTTCGCCGAGAGCGGCGGACCGGCCGAGGTGGGCGGCTGGTTCGCGGTCGCCGCCGGGGCGGTCGCCTGGTACGCGGCGACGGCGGCGCTGGCGCACTGGCCCACGGCGTTCTCGCGGCGGGCTGCCGGCCGGGGTGTGACGGCCACTGGCTGATCGGCAGCCGATGCCGGGGAATTGGGCCTCCCCGGCGAGCAGACGGACCCCCGCGTGCCTGGTGGCTGCACGCGGGGGTCCGTCCTGTTCACGGCCGCTGCGGGTTCGCGGGGGCCTGCTCGCGCGGTTCCCCGCGCCCCGTCGGGGGCGCTTCTACTCCACCGTCACCGACTTGGCGAGGTTGCGGGGCTTGTCGATGTCGCGGCCCAGCGCCAACGCCGTGTGGTAGGCGAGGAGCTGGAGCGGGATGCCCATGAGGATGGGGTCCAGCTCGTCCTCGTTCTTCGGGACGACGACGGTGTGGTCGGCCTTCTCCTGGTGCTGGTGGGCGACGGCGAGGATCTGGCCGCTGCGGGCCTTGATCTCCTCCATCGCGGCGCGGTTCTTCTCCAGCAGGTCGTCGTCGGGGACGATGGCGACCGTCGGCAGGGCGGGCTCGATCAGGGCCAGCGGGCCGTGCTTGAGCTCGGAGGCCGGGTAGGCCTCGGCGTGGATGTAGGAGACCTCCTTGAGCTTCAGGGAGGCCTCGCGCGCCACCGGGTAGCCCCGGACGCGGCCGATGAAGAGCATCGAGCGGGCGTCGGCGTAGCTCTCCGCCAGCTTCTTGATCTCCTCCTCCTGCTCCAGCATCTCGGAGATCTGCGCGGGCAGCTTGCGCAGGCCCTCGATGATCCGCTTGCCGTCGCGCACCGAGAGGTCGCGGGTGCGGCCGAGGTGCAGGGCGAGCAGGGCGAAGGCGACGCAGGTGTTGGTGAAGCACTTGGTGGAGACGACGCAGACCTCGGGGCCGGCGTGCACGTAGATGCCGCCGTCGGCCTCGCGGGCGATGGCCGAGCCGACCACGTTGACGACGCCGAGGACGCGGGCGCCCTTGCGCTTCAGCTCCTGGACGGCGGCCAGCACGTCGTACGTCTCACCGGACTGGGAGACCGCGATGTACAGGGTGTCGGGGTCGACGACCGCGTTGCGGTAGCGGAACTCGGAGGCGGGCTCGGCGTCCGCGGGGATGCGGGCCAGCTCCTCGATCATCTGGGCGCCGATCATGCCGGCGTGGTACGAGGTGCCGCAGCCGAGGATCTTGACCCGGCGGATCTGGCGGGCCTCGCGGGCGTCCAGGTTGAGGCCGCCGAGGTGCACGGTGGAGAAGCGGTCGTCGATGCGGCCGCGCAGCACCCGGTCCACGGCGTCGGCCTGCTCGTGGATCTCCTTGTGCATGTAGGTGTCGTGGCCGCCCATGTCGTAGGAGGCGGCCTCCCACTCGACGGTGGTGGGCTCGGCGGTGGTGCGGGTGCCCTCGGTGGTGTACGTGCGGAAGTCGTCGGCCTTGAGGGTGGCCATCTCGCCGTCGTCGAGGGTCACTATCTGCCGGGTGTGGGTGACCAGCGCGGCGATGTCCGAGGCGACGAACATCTCCTTCTCGCCGATGCCGAGGACGACCGGGGAGCCGTTGCGGGCCACGACGATGCGGTCCGGGAAGTCGGCGTGCAGCACGGCGATGCCGTAGGTGCCCTCGATGAGCCGCAGGATCTCGCGGACCTTGTCCTCGAGCTTCTCGGCCTGCGAGCGGGCGATCAGGTGGACCAGGACCTCGGTGTCGGTCTCGGAGAGGAACTCGACGCCGTCCGCCTCCAGTTTGCGGCGCAGGTCGGCGGCGTTGTCGATGATGCCGTTGTGGACGACGGCGACCTTGCCCTCGGCGTCCAGGTGCGGGTGGGCGTTCACGTCGGAGGGGGCGCCGTGGGTGGCCCAGCGGGTGTGGGCGATGCCGGTGGTGCCCTTGAAGCGTGCCGGGACCTTGGCCTCGAGGTCACGGACCCGGCCCTTGGCCTTGACCATCTTCAGGCCGGCGGCCTTGGGGGAGGTCACGACGATGCCGGCCGAGTCGTAGCCCCGGTACTCCAGGCGCTGGAGGCCTTCGAGGAGCAGCGGTGCCACGTCCCGCTTGCCGATGTATCCGACGATTCCGCACATATGGAGGTATTCCTAGCCGTAGACGATCCGCCGCAGCTGCCGGAGCGTGAGCTCCGGCGGGGCCACCGCGCGGTATTTCAGGTCCGCCTCGATCCGCTCGAAGATCGTCGCGTTCACCAGGCCCTGGGCCTGGAGTTCGCGATGGCGGCGACGGACGTACTCCTCGGTCGTCTCGTCGAAGAAGGCGAGTACGTCCTGGACCACGCGCAGCGCCTCGCCCCGGCTGAGGGGCGTGGAGCGCGTCAGATGATCAAGGAGTTCGTCGTGCACCCGGTAGATCCTGGAGTAAGGGGCAGGGTTTTGCAACAATCCTGCCCGATTCCGGGCAGGGCCTGTGCATGGCCCATGGATGCCGTGCGGGAGGTTCTGCCGGAGCGCGCTCTGCGGGAGAGTGGTCTATACCCATTCCGAAGGGAGCACGTGTGAGACGGCACAGACTGCACCTTCTGGCTTCGCTGCTGCTCGTCGCGGCGGCCGGCGTCTTCGCCTCCGGCGCGGCACCGGCCGCCGCGCCCGCCGGGGCGCGACCCCTCGGCCAGGTCGTCCCGGCCCCCGCCTCGGTCGACCCGGGCGGCTCGCCCTACCGCATCACCGACGGCACCCGCATCCGCGTCGACGGCTCGCGCGAGGTCCGCCGGGTCGGCGAGTACCTCGCCGACATCCTGCGCCCCTCCACCGGTTACCGGCTGCCCGTCACCGGCCACGGCACCGGCGGCATCCGGCTCAGGCTCGCCGACGGGCCGTACGGCACCGAGGGCTACCGCCTCGACAGCGGACGCTCCGGCGTCACCCTCACCGCCGCCGAGCCCGCCGGGCTCTTCCACGGTGTGCAGACCCTGCGCCAACTGCTGCCCGCCGCCGTGGAGAAGGACACCGTGCAGCCCGGCCCCTGGCTGGTCGCCGGCGGCACCGTGAAGGACACCCCGCGCTACTCCTGGCGCGGCGCCATGCTCGACGTCTCCCGGCACTTCTTCACCGTCGGCGAGGTCAAGCGGTACATCGACGAGCTGGCCCTCTACAAGTTCAACAAGCTGCACCTGCACCTCAGCGACGACCAGGGCTGGCGGATCGCGATCGACTCCTGGCCGCGCCTCGCCCCGTACGGCGGCTCCACCGAGGTCGGCGGCGGCCCCGGCGGCCACTACACCAAGGACGACTACCGGGAGATCGTCCGCTACGCCGCCTCCCGCCACCTGGAGGTCGTCCCCGAGATCGACATGCCCGGCCACACCAACGCCGCGCTCGCCTCGTACGCCGAACTCAACTGCGACGGCGTGGCACCCCCGCTCTACACCGGCACCGCGGTCGGCTTCAGCTCGCTGTGCGCCGGCAAGGAGGTCACCTACGACTTCGTCGAGGACGTCATCCGCGAGCTGGCCGCCCTCACCCCGGGCCGCTACCTCCACATCGGCGGCGACGAGGCGCATTCCACCAGCCACGAGGACTACGTGACGTTCATGGACCGGGTGCAGCCGGTCGTCGCCGACTACGGCAAGACCGTCGTCGGCTGGCACCAGCTGACCGGGGCCACCCCGGCCGAGGGCGCGCTCGCCCAGTACTGGGGCCTGGACGGCACCGGCGCGGCGGAGAAGGCGCAGGTGGCGAAGGCCGCGCGGAACGGGACGGGACTGATCCTGTCGCCCGCCGACCGGGTCTACCTCGACATGAAGTACGACAAGGACACCCCGCTCGGCCTGTCCTGGGCCGGCTACGTGGAGGTGCGGCGGTCCTACGACTGGGACCCGGACAGCTATCTGCCGGGCGTGCCGGCCTCCGCGGTGCGGGGTGTCGAGGCGCCGCTGTGGACGGAGACGCTGGAGAACTCCGCGCACCTGGAGCACATGGCCTTCCCCAGGCTGCCGGGCGTGGCCGAGCTGGGCTGGTCGCCGGCCGCCACCCACGACTGGGAGGCGTACCGCACGCGGCTCGCGGCGCAGGGGCCGCGCTGGGACGCGCTCGGCATCGGGTACCACCGCTCGCCGCAGGTGCCGTGGCCCGCTGGGTGAATGCCGCTGGGTGAAAGCCGACGGGCACCCCGGAGGACCGTCTCCGGGGTGCCCGCCAGGTCTTCACGGGTCAGAACCCGGCGATCGGGTTCTCCAGGGTGCCGACGAGCTGGAGCGCGCCGGACGGGTCCGCGAGGTCGACCATCTGCTTGTTGTTCCGGAGCTGGAGCCGGTTGAGGCAGGACAGCGCGAACTCGGGGGTGAACATGTCGTACTGCGCGAACTTGTCGGCGAGTTCGGGCGTGGCCTCCTGGTACTCGCGGGTGACCTCGGCGACCGTGCGCCAGAAGTCGTCCTCCGCCAGGGTTCCCTCGGCGGCCAGGTTCGCCGCGAGGAAGCGGAAGAAGCAGTCGAAGACGTCCGTGAAGATGGACAGCAGCTTCATGTCGTCCGGCACCTCGGCGCGGATCCGCCGCACCTCCGGCGGCAGCACCGCGTCCGGGTCCATGACGCAGATCTCCTCGGCGATGTCCTTGTAGATCGCGCGCTCCACGGCGCCGTCCTTCAGGACCAGGATCACGTTCTCGCCGTGCGGCATGTAGACCAGGTCGTAGGCGTAGAAGCTGTGCAGCAGCGGGGTGTAGTAGGCCCGCAGGTAGCGGCGCAGCCACTCGGCCGGGGCCAGGCCCGAGCGGGCGATCAGCGCGCCCGCGAAGGAGGCGCCCGCGTGGTCGACGTGCAGCAGGGAGGCCATCGTCGCCAGGGACTCGCCGTCCTGGAGGGACGGCACCGGGCTCTCCCGCCACAGCGCGGCGAGCATCTTGCGGTACGGCGAGTACCGGTCGGTGGCCTTCTCGTACTCCAGGTGCCGGTAGCCGACCGCAGCGCGCTCGCGGATGATCGTCAGGCCCGTCGACTTCAGCACCGGGTCGTTCTCGATCAGCTGGGCCAGCCAGTCGTTGATCGCCGGGGTGGCCTCCATGTAGGCGGCCGACAGACCCCGCATGAAGCCCATGTTGATGACGGACAGGGCCGTCTTCACATAGTGCTTCTCCGGGCTGCTGGTGTTGAAGAAGGTCCGGATGGACTGCTGGGCCAGGTACTCGTCGTCGCCCTCGCCCAGGCAGACCAGGTGGCCGCGGGCGACCTCGGCGGCGAAGGTGACGGTGAGCTTGTTCCACCACTGCCACGGGTGGACCGGGATGAAGAGGTAGTCGGCCGGGTCCAGGCCGCGCTCGCGCAGCTCGCCGCGGAAGCGGTCGACGGTCTCCTCGCCCAGCTCCTGCCGGAAGAAGGACTCGTGGTCGATGCCGACGCCCGCCGTGAACGCGGCGCGGGAGCGGTGCGCGGCCAGCCAGACCAGCCGCACCGGGCTCGCGGTCTCCGGGGCGTACGACAGGTACTCGTGGATGCCGAAGCCCAGCCGGCCGTTGTTGGCGACGAAGCAGGGGTGGCCCTCGGTCATCCCGGTCTCGATGGCCTGGAAACCGCTGCCCGCCAGCTCGGCGGAGGGGATCTGCGGCTTGGTGAGCTTGTAGCAGGTGCCGGAGAGGGTGGAGGAGATCTCCTCCAGGTAGACCGGCAGGATCTCGTCGCTCAGGCCGAGCGCGTCCTTCAGCTCGATGAAGAAGTCCAGCGCGGCCGGCGGCAGCTCGGCGCCGTCGCGGTGCCGGGTGATGGAGTCCGCGTCCACCTGCCAGTGGTCGAGGGCGCGGCGGACGGCGGTGAAGCGGTAGCGGGTCAGGCCGTCGTCGCTGCGCACGACGTACGCGTCACCGTCCGGCTCCGGGGTGATCAGCCGCTCGTGCGCGAACTCGGCGAGGGCCTTGCGGATCAGCAGGCGGTTGGCCTGCTCCCAGCGCTCGGGGGAGAGGTGGGCCACGGCGTCGGCGAGGCTCATGCGGACACCGCCTTCTCGAACTGCTCGCGGGTGCAGAAGCTGAGCAGGGCCTTCTTCTCCGGCTTCTGGATCTCGCGCTCCGGCACGAAGCCGACGGCCTCGTTCAGGGCGTGCACCGCCTTGTTGGACACGTCCGGCTCGACGACCACGCGCGCGGTGGCCGGGTCGTCGAAGAGATGGCGCATCACGGCGGTGATGACGGCCCGGGTGAAGCCGTGCACCGGCCGGTCGGTGGGGGCGACCAGGAAGTGCATGCCGACGTCGCCGGGGAGCGGCTCGTACAGGCCGACCAGCTCGCGGTGGGCCGGGTCGTACTTCTCCATCAGGAACGCGGGCACGCCGTCGTGCAGGCCGAGCAGGGCGTGGTGGTGCTCGTCGGCGGCTATCTCCATGTAGGCGCGCTCGACGTCCTCCAGCTTCGCGTCCTGCATCATCCAGAACGCGGACTTCGGGTGGGTGACCCAGGCGTGCAGGAGCTCGGCGTCCTTCAGCGGGTCGAGCGGACGGAGGGTGAGGGTGCCCACCTGTGGGGTGGTGGTCGTGCTCATACTGCGAACTCCTGGAACGCGATGGACTTTTCCACCGGGTAGTACTCGGTGCCGAGCAGCTCCCGGATGATGTAGCTGTTGCGGTAGGCGCCCATACCCAGGTCGGGGCTGGTGATGCTGTGGGTGTGGACGCCGGCGTTCTGGAGGAAGACGCCTCTGCCGGTGACGTCGATGGCGTAGTTGCGGGCCACGTCGAAGCTGCCCTGGGAGTCGTAGACCAGGCGGTCGCGGACCGGCTTCAGGAACTCCGGCTCGGCGTACTTGTAGCCGGTGGCGAGGATCAGGCCGTCCGAGGTCAGCTCGAAGTCCTTCTCCTGCTCCTCCTGGCGGAAGCCGAGGGTGTACGTGCCGTTCTCGTACGCGGCGCCGGTCAGGGCCGCGTTGGTGAGCAGGCGGGTGGGGACCGGGCCGCCGAGGTTCTTCTGGTAGAGCAGGTCGAAGATCTCGTTGATCAGGTCGCCGTCGATGCCCTTGAACAGGCCCTTCTGCTGCTGGGTCAGGCGGTAGCGGGTCTGCTCCGGCAGCGTCCGGAAGTAGTCGATGTACTCCGGGGAGGTCATCTCCAGGGTGAGCTTGGTGTACTCCAGCGGGAAGAACCGCGGGGAGCGGGTCACCCAGTTCAGCCGGTAGCCGTGGACGTCGATCTCGCTGAGCAGGTCGTAGTAGATCTCGGCGGCGGACTGGCCGCTGCCGACCAGCGTGATCGACTCCTTCTTCTGGAGCTCCGCCTTGCTCTGCACATAGCGGGAGTTGTGGATGAAGTCGCCGCCCAGGCCCTGGCAGGCCTCGGGGATGTACGGCGGGGTGCCGGTGCCGAGGACCAGGTGGCGGGCGCGGTAGGTGTCACCGGCCGCGGTCGCCACCGCGTACAGCCCGTCGCCCTCGTCGTACGTCACCTCGGTGACCGTCGTGCCGAAGCGGACGCTGCTCAGCTTGTTCGCGGCCCAGCGGCAGTAGTCGTCGTACTCGACGCGCAGCGGGTAGAAGTTCTCGCGGATGTAGAACGAGTACAGCCGGCCTTTCTCCTTCAGGTAGTTCAGGAAGGAGTACGGCGAGGTGGGGTCCGCCAGGGTGACCAGGTCCGACATGAACGGGGTCTGGAGGTGGGCGCCGTCGAGGAACATGCCGGCGTGCCATTCGAAGTCCGGCTTGGACTCCAGGAAGACTCCGCGCAGTTCGTCGATCGGCTCGGTGAGGCAGGCCAGACCGAGGTTGAAGGGGCCGAGCCCGATCCCCACGAAGTCGTAGGTCGTGGTGGTGGGTTCAGGAAGCGCGGTCAAGGGAGTCTCCCAGGTACTGCTCGGCGTGGCCGGCGATCAGATCGAGGACGGCGGCGATGTCGGACGCCTTCGTCTCAGGGTTGAGCAGGGTGAACTTCAGGTAGTGGCGGCCGCTCACCTTGGTGCCCGCGACGATGGCCTCGCCGGAGGCGAACAGGGCCTTGCGGGCGTAGAGGTTGGCGCGGTCGATCTCGGCCGGGTCGGTGACGGCGGCCGGGACGTAGCGGAAGACCAGGGTGGACAGGCTGGGCTGGACCACGACGTCGTAGCGCGGGTCGGCGGCCAGCAGCCGCCAGCCCTCCTGGGCCAGGTCGCAGACCTCGTCGAAGAGCTGTCCGATGCCGTCGGCGCCCATCACGCGCAGGGTGACCCAGAGCTTGAGGGCGTCGAAGCGGCGGGTGGTCTGGAGGGACTTGTCCACCTGGTTGGGGATACGTTCCTGCACCATCCGGCGCGGGTTCAGGTACTCCGCGTGGTAGGTGGCGTGGCGCAGTGTGGCGGCGTCCCGGACCAGCACGGCGGAGGAGCTCACCGGCTGGAAGAACGACTTGTGGTAGTCGACGGTGACCGAGTCGGCCCGCTCGATGCCGTCCAGCAGGGCGCGGCGCTTGAGCGAGGTGAGCAGCCCGCAGCCGTAGGCGGCGTCGACGTGCATCCAGGTGCCGTACTGCTCGCACAGCTCGGCGATCTCGGGGAGGGGGTCGATCGAGCCGAAGTCGGTGGTGCCGGCGGTGGCGACGACGGCCATGGGCACGAGGCCGTCCTCGGCGCAGCGGGCCAGCTCGCGGGCGAGGGCCACGGTCTGCATCCGCTTGTCGTGGTCGACGGGGATCACCACGACCGCGTCCTGGCCGAGGCCGAGGAGTTTCGCCGACTTCTTGACGCTGAAGTGGCTGACCTCGGAGGCGAAGATGCGCAGTTTGGCCAGGTCCTGGGACTTGGCCTCCTCGCGGGCCAGCAGCAGCGCCTGGAGGTTGGACTGGGTGCCGCCGGAGGTGAACACGCCGTCGGCGTTCTCGCCCAGGCCGATCCGGGCGGTCGTCCAGTCGATCAGTTTGCGCTCGATCAGCGTGCCGCCGGCCGACTGGTCCCAGGTGTCCAGGGAGGAGTTGACGGCGGAGAGGATCGCCTCGCCGAGCACGGCCGGGATGACGACCGGGCAGTTGAGGTGGGCGAGGTAGCGCGGGTGGTGGAAGTAGATCGCGTCCCGGAGGTAGACGTCCTCCAGCTCGTCGAGGACCGCCGTGGTGTCGTGCAGCGGCCGGTCGAGGTCGATCCGCTCGATGGTGGGGGCCAGGTCGTCGACCGTGACGCCGGTGAACGGGCGCCGCGTGGTGGCGAGTTTGGTCGCCACCCGCTCTACTCCTTCGGTCACGGAGCGGCGGTACTGCTCCGCGGTCGTGTCATTGAGCAGGTGCGAGCGCATGTGAGGGTCCTCCGGTGGGGACGGGCCGTGCGGACGGATGGGGCCGGGGTGGGGCCGGAACCCGGCTTACTTAGGTTAGCCTAACCTAAGTAACTGTGAACAAGCGCATCCCTGGAGTAACTTCCGTCACTCCGGACGGAGTTATTCGCCCTGCTCCCGCAACTCCTCCTCGGTCAGACCCCGGCGCCAGTAACCCACGAAGGTGACCTGGCGGCGGTCGATGCCCCGCTCGCCGACGAAATGCCGGCGCAGGGCCTTCACCGAGCTCGACTCGCCCGCGATCCAGACGTACGGGCGCTCGGCGGGCGGCAGTTGGGCGTCGCGGAGCGCGTCCAGGGCCGGCGGCGCGTCCTCGGGGCCGTGCTCCGGCCGGACCAGCCAGGTGACCTCGGCGTCGGCCTCGGTCGCCAGCTCCAGCACGTTCCCGGCGTCCTGCGCCTCCAGCCACACCCGGGCCGGCAGTCCGGCGGGCAGTGACTCCAGGATCGCGGCCACGGCCGGCAGCGCGGTCTCGTCGCCCCACAGCACCACCAGGTCGGTGTCCTGCGGCGGCCGGAACCGGATCGCCCGGTTGTCGGCGATCGCAGGCCCGATCAGCAGCACCTTGTCGCCGGCGGAGGCCTGCGCGGCCCACCGGGAGGCGGGGCCCGCGGGCACGGCGGCGTCGGGCTCGACACCGTGCAGCACGAAGTCGATGTCGATCTCGTCGGGATCGCGGCGCAGGGCCCGCAGCGTGTACGACCGCATCACGGCCCGTACGTCGTCGGGCAGTTCGCGCCACCCCTTCCACCAGTCGTCCCCGAGTTCCACGGGGACGACGGGGGCGTCCTGGCCGGGATGCGGCAGGAACAGGGACAGCGACTGGTCGCACCCGTCGGAGTGGAAGTCGCGCAGTTCGTCCCCGGCGAAGGAGACCCGCACGAGAGACGGCCCCAGCCGCCTCGTCCGTACGACCTGGAGGGAGAAGAAACGGAACGGAGCGGCTACGGCCGTCGACATCGAAGCTCCTGGGCGGTGGGCAGGGGGACGTGTCCTACCTAGGGGCGCGGGGAGCTGCGCGATCGGCCACGAACGACGCGCAGCCGTCGTACTGCGTCAGCTCCCCGCCCGGGAAGGCGCGGCTCAGCTGACCTTCTTGGCGTTCTCGATCGCCTCGGCGAGGTTCGTGAGCAGCGGGGTGCACTTCGCGTACGACAGGATCGGCTCCGGCGACCGCGCGATGACCTGCCCGGCCTTCACCGCCGGCAGCTTCTTCCAGGTCGCCTCGGTGATGTCGGCCGGCTGCGTGGCCTGGGCGCGGTCGTCCATCATGATGATGTCCGCGTCGTACTTGTCGACGTTCTCCCAGCTCAGGCTCTCGTACCAGCCGCCTCCGCCGTTCGCGTTCTTCGCCTTCTCCGAGGGCTCGATGAAGTTCACGCCGAGCGCCTTGAAGTACTCGAGGTCGATGGAGAGGTTGGAGCCGGAGATGTACAGCAGCTCGGCGCTCGCGGAGCCGACCAGGACCTTGATCTCGGGGCGGGCCTTGGCGGCCTTGCGCAGCCGCTCCGCCGCCGCCTCGAACTCCTGCTTCGCCTTGACGACCTTGTCTGCCTTCAGGTCCGCGCCCAGCGACTCGGCCAGCGCCCACATGCGCTCGAGCGGCTGGGTGAGCTGGCGGTCGTAGACGGAGACGCCGACGCTCGGGGCCAGCTTGGTGATCTTGTCCTTGGACTCCTCGGGGACGTACCAGAGGGTGCCGGCGTCGTCGAAGACCGTGGTGACGAGGAGCTCCGGGGCGAGCGCCGCGTACTTCTCGACGTTGAACTGGCCCCAGACGTTGCCGAGGATCTCGACCTTGCTGATGTCCATGTCGCCGGCCTGGACGTCCGGCTTGCCGTCCTGGGTCTTGGTCGGGCCGAAGACGCCCTTGACCTGGACGCCGTAGTCGTGGAGGGCGGCGGCCACACCGACGAAGGCGACGATGTCGGTGGGCACCTTGTCCAGCTTCACGGTCTCGCCGCGGTCGTCCTTGAACGTCCAGGGGCCGGACGGCTTGGCGGCCGACGTCGAGTCCGCGCCACCGCTTTTCGTGTCGTCGTCACCGCAGGCGGCGAGTACGGCACCGAGGCCGAGGGCGCCACCGGCGGCGAGGATGCCGCGGCGGGTGAGGTGGGTGGCACGGGCGTTGGACATGGGCGTGGCTGCTTTCGAACAGGGCGGAGGGCCCGCCGGACAGATCGAAGGTAGGTTAGCCTAACCTCAGATCTTGTCCAGGGGTCGGGGCCGCACTGATCGAAAGAGTGACCTGGCCACTCCTGTTCGGATCCAGGAACGTGCCTACCCTTGCCGGGAGTTGGGCGAAACGCCGACCGGGGAAATGACCGAGATCACTTGGCCGCGGGCTGAGCCGGCAGGTTGTAGACGTGGTTCGGACTGACGATCTTCGTGATCGCGTCGCCGAACAGCGTGCTCGGCTCCTCGTCGTCATGGCCGATGTCGGTGTTCAGCAGCACCACGAGGGTCGCCTCCGCCGACGGCAGATAGATGGTCAGGGACTCGTAGCCCGGCAGGGAACCGTTGTGCCCGATCCAGCCCTGCACATCGAAGATGCCGAGTCCGTACCCCGCGCCCGGGATCGGGGTCGGAGGCGTCTCCAGCCGCTCCTTCTGCGTGGCCGGTTCGACCATCGTGTCACCGTCGGCGAACTCGCCCGTGGCCACCGTGCGCGCCCAGACGCGCAGATCGTCCCGGTTGGAGATCATCGCTCCGGCCGCCCAGGCCCAGGACGGGTCCCAGTTCGTCGAGTTCTCCACCTTGCCGGTCGCCGTCTGGTCCGTGTACCCCTGCGCGTGCGGCTCGGGGAAGTCCGCGTTCGTCGGGAAGACGGTGTCCCGCATCCCGGCCGGATCCAGGATGTTGCGCTGGACGAAGTCGTGCAGCGGCTGCCCGGACACCTTCTCGACGACCAGGCCGAGCAGGATCAGATTGGTGTTGCAGTAGAAGAACTTCTCTCCCGGCGGGAACAGCGGCGGGTGCTTGAAGGCGTAGTCCAGCAGCTGCTGCGGCGGGAAGTAGCGGTCCGGGTCGGACGTCAGCGCCTTGAAGAAGTCCGGATCCTCCGAGTAGTTGAACAGGCCGCTGCGCATCCCGGCCAGTTCGCGCAGCGAGATCTCGTCGCCGTTCGGCACGCCGTCCACGTACGCGCTGATCGGGTCGTCCAGGTCGATCTCGCCCTGGTCGACCAGCTGGAGCACCGCCGTCACCGTGAACGTCTTGGTCTCGCTGCCGATCCGCATGAACAGGTCCGGCGCCATCCGCCGGCCCGTGTCCTTGTCGGCCACACCGAAGGAGCGCTCGTACTGCCCCTTGTCCGGCGTCCACAGGCCGACGGTGACACCTGGTACGTCCGCCTCCCGCATGACCTGCTGGACGGCGTCGTCGAGCTGGTCGCGCACCTCGGGGGTGATCTCCCGGAAGTCGTCGTCCGGGGCGGGTTCCGTCTGTGTGACGGCGCCTGAGCCGGCCGGTGGCGCCGCCACGGCCGTCACGGCGGTCACCGGGACCAGGAGCGCCGCCGCCGTGGTCGCGGCCACGGCTCCCCTGCGAAGTGCTCTGCACGTGAACGTCATGGGCTGCTCCCAGCACATGAGGATGTCGCCGTGGGCCTTGCGCACAGACCGTTCGAACCGTACGCCACCAGCATAGGAGCGCCCCCGCCGGGCCGCCTGTCGGGCGCGGCGGGGGCGGGGGCGGGGGCGTGCGGGTGCCGGGACCCGCGGGCGGGATCAGCCGGCCAGGCCCAACTCCCGTGCGATCAGCATCCGCTGCACCTCGCTGGTGCCCTCGCCGATCTCCAGGATCTTGGAGTCCCGCCACATCCGGGCCACCGGGTACTCGTTCATGAAGCCGTAGCCGCCGTGAATCTGGGTGGCGTCCCGGGCGTTGTCGACGGCGACGGTCGAGGAGTACAGCTTGGCCAGGGCCGCCTCCTTCTTGAACGGCTCGCCGGCCACCAGACGGGAGGCCGCGTCCCGCCAGGCCAGACGCGCGGTGTGGGCCTTCATCTCCATGTCGGCGATCTTGAACTGGATCGCCTGGTTCGCGCCGATCGGGCGGCCGAAGGCGTGACGTTCCTTCGCGTACGTCACCGACTCGTCCACACAGCCCTGCGCCAGCCCCGTCGCCAGCGCCGCGATGGCGATCCGGCCCTCGTCGAGGATGCGCAGGAACTGGGCGTACCCCCGGCCCTCCGTGCCCAGCAGGTTCTCGGCCGGCACCCGTACGTCCGCGAAGGACAGCTCACGGGTGTCGGAGGCGTTCCAGCCGACCTTGGAGTACGGGGCGGCCACCGTGAAGCCCGGGGTGCCCGCCGGGACGATGATCGAGGAGATCTCCGGCCTGCCGTCCGGCTTGCGGCCGGTCACCGCGGTGACCGTGACCAGGCCCGTGATGTCGGTGCCGGAGTTGGTGATGAAGCACTTGGTGCCGTTGATCACCCACTCGCCGGTCTCCCCGTCCAGCCGGGCCGTCGTCCGCGTCGCGCCGGCGTCGCTGCCGCCGTCCGGCTCGGTCAGCCCGAAGGCGCCCAGCATCTCGCCGGAGCACAGCCGCGGCAGCCACTGCCGCTTCTGCTCCTCGGTGCCGAAGAGGTGGATCGGCATCGCGCCCAGCGAGACACCCGCCTCCAGGGTGATGGCGACCGAGGAGTCGACCCGGGCCAGCTCCTCCAGCGCCAGGCCCAGCGCCAGATAGTCGCCGCCCATGCCGCCGTACTCCTCCGGGAACGGCAGCCCGAACAGGCCCATGCGGCCCATCTCCCGGACGATCTCGTACGGGAACTCGTGCCGCTCGTAGTAGTCGCCGATCTTCGGGGCCACCACGTCGTGTGCGAACTCCTCTACCGTGCGGCGGAGTTCTTCCAGCTCGGGGGAGAGACGGTGGTCCATCGTTCTTCACTGCTCCTTGTGGGAGAGGGCTCTGACGGTGCGGGACGGGCTGGGACGGCCCAGCCGTTCGGCCATCCACACGCTGGTGGCGGTGAGACGGCCGAGGTCGACGCCGGTGTCGATGCCGAGGCCCCGCAGCATCCACACCAGATCCTCGGTGGCCAGGTTGCCGGTGGCGCTCTTCGCGTACGGGCAGCCGCCCAGGCCGCCCGCGGAGGCGTCGATGGTGGTCACCCCGTGCCGCAGCGCCGCGAGGGTGTTCGCCAGCGCCTGGCCGTAGGTGTCGTGGAAGTGCACGCCGAGCGCGTCGGCCGGGATCCCGGCGGCGTCGAGCGCGGTGAGGAGCGCGCCCACGTGCCCGGGCGTGGCCACTCCGATGGTGTCGCCGAGGCTCAGCTCGTCACAGCCCATGTCCCGCAGGGCCGCGCAGACCCGGACCACCTGGGGGACGGGCACCGGGCCCTCCCAGGGGTCGCCGAAGCACATGGAGAGGTAGCCGCGGACGTGTCCGCCCGCCGCCTTGGCGCGGGCCACCACCGGCTCGAACATGGCCAGTGCCTCGTCCACCGTGCGGTTGAGGTTGGCCTTGGCGAAGGACTCGGTGGCGCTGGCGAACACGGCGACCCGGCGGGCGCCGAGCGCGAGGGCGCGGTCCAGGCCGCGTTCGTTCGGCACCAGCACCGGCAGGTCCGCCCGGACGTCGCCGAGCATCGGGAACAGCTGCTCGGCGTCGGCCAGTTGGGGCACCCACTTCGGGTGTACGAAGCTGGTCGCCTCGATGGTGCCCAGGCCCGCGTCGGCGAGGCGGCGGACGAACTCCGCCTTCACCTCGGTGGGCACCGTCGCCTTCTCGTTCTGGAGGCCGTCGCGCGGGCCCACCTCGTGGATGCGCACCCGGGCCGGCAGGCCCTGCTCCGGCACCGTCATGGGCAGTTGGCCGGCCGTCATCGCGCCGCCTCCTCGTGCGGGGCGATCACCGCGAGGACCTGGTCCATCGCGACCGTGGTGCCCGGGACGACGTCGAGTTCGGCGACCGTGCCCGCGTGCGGGGCGGAGATGACGTGCTCCATCTTCATCGCCTCCACCACCAGCAGGCTCTGGCCGGCCGCCACCTCGTCGCCGACCGCGACCTTCACCACCGTCACCGTGCCGGGCATGGGCGCGGTCAGGGAGTCGGCGCCCGCGTGGGCGGCCCGGTCGAGGGAGGCGGTCACCGGGTCGTGGTCGCGCACGTGCCAGGCGTCGCCGTCGCGGCCCAGCCACTCACCGGCGCGGTGGAAGGTGTGCCGGACGCCGTCGAGGGTGACGCAGACCCGGTCGTCGGTGACGGTGTGGGTGCCGCGGCCCTCGTGCACGACGGGTTCCTGTCCCGGCACCCGCAGCGGGAAGGCGACGGGCTTCGGTGTGCCGCCGAGGCGCCAGCCGCTCGGCACGGAGAACGGGTCGGTCCAGCCGTCCCGACCGGGCCTCAGCGCGTCCAGACGGACGGCCGCCGCCGCCTCGTACACCTCCCGCGGCACCTCGGTCGGCACCAGCGCCTCGGCCTCGCGCTCTACCAGACCGGTGTCCAGGTCGCCCGCGACGACCGCCGGGTGGGCCAGCAGCCGGCGCAGGAAGCCCGCGTTGGTGGGCACGCCCAGCGTGACCGTCTCGGCGAGCGCCGCACGCAGTCTGCGCAGGGCGGTGGCGCGGTCCGGGCCGTAGGCGATGACCTTGGACAGCATCGGGTCGTAGAGGCTGCCGACCTCGCTGCCCTCGCTGAGCCCGGAGTCGGTGCGCAGGCCGTCGCCCTGGGGCTCGCGCAGCCGCAGCACGGTGCCGCCGGACGGCAGGAAACCGCGCGCCGGGTCCTCGGCGCAGATGCGGGCCTCCACCGCGTGCCCGGTCAGCCGGATGTCGTCCTGGGCGTACGGCAGCTTCTCGCCGGCCGCCACCCGCAGCTGCCACTCCACCAGGTCCAGGCCGGTGACCAGCTCGGTGACCGGGTGCTCCACCTGGAGGCGGGTGTTCATCTCCATGAAGTAGTACGCCGACGGGTCGCCGCCGGGGACGATGAACTCCACCGTGCCCGCGCCGACGTACCCGCAGGAGCGGGCCGCCTGGACCGCGGCCTCGCCCATCGCCGCGCGGGTCGCCTCGTCCAGCAGGACGCTGGGCGCCTCCTCGACGATCTTCTGGTGACGGCGCTGGAGCGAGCACTCGCGCTCGCCGAGGTGCACCACGTTGCCGTGCGCGTCGGCCAGCACCTGGATCTCGATGTGCCGGGGGCGGTCGATCCAGCGTTCCACCAGCAGGGTGTCGTCGCCGAAGGAGGCCGCGGCCTCACGGCGGGCGGCGGCGATCTCCTCCTCCAGCAGCTCCAGGTCGCGCACCAGCCGCATGCCCTTGCCGCCGCCGCCCGCGCTGGGCTTCAGCAGCACCGGCGCGCCCAGCTCGCGGGCCGCCTCGGCGAGGCCGGGGTCGCGGCCGCCGGGCACCACGGGGACGCCGGCCGCGCCGACCGTCTCCTTGGCGCGGATCTTGTCGCCCATCAGGGCGATGGCGTCCGCCGGGGGTCCGATGAACACCAGCCCGGCCTCGGCGCAGGCGCGTGCGAAGCCGGCGTTCTCCGCCAGGAAGCCGTACCCCGGGTGGACGGCCTGGGCGCCGGAGCGCTCGGCGGCCGCCAGCAGCCGCTCCACCGAGAGATAGCTCTCGGCGGCCGGCGCGGGACCGAGCCGGACCGCGGTGTCGGCCTCCCGGACGTGCCGGGCGTCGGCGTCGGCGTCGGAGAAGACGGCGACGGAGCGCACGCCGAGCGCGCGCAGCGTACGGATGACCCGGACCGCGATCTCACCGCGGTTGGCCACCAGCACCGTGTCGAACAATTCAGTCCCCTCCTCACATCCGGAAGACGCCGAACTGCGGCTCGCCCAGCGGGGCGTTCGCGCAGGCCGTCAGAGCCAGACCCAGCACCTGGCGGGTCTCCAGCGGGTCGATGACGCCGTCGTCCCAGAGCCGGGCCGTGGCGTAGTAGGCGTTGCCCTGGCGCTCGTACTGGGCGCGGATCGGGGCCTTGAAGGTCTCCTCCTCCTCGGCCGGCCAGGACTCGCCGCGGGCCTCCAGCTGGTCCCGCTTGACGGTGGCGAGGACCGAGGCGGCCTGCTCGCCGCCCATGACGGAGATCTTGGCGTTGGGCCACATCCACAGGAAGCGGGGCGAGTACGCCCGCCCGCACATGGAGTAGTTGCCCGCCCCGTAGGAACCGCCGACCACGACGGTCAGCTTCGGGACGCGGGTGCAGGCGACGGCGGTGACCATCTTGGCGCCGTGCTTGGCGATGCCCCCCGCCTCGTAGTCCCGGCCCACCATGAAGCCGGAGATGTTCTGGAGGAACACCAGCGGGATGCCGCGCTGGTCGCACAGCTCGATGAAGTGCGCGCCCTTCTGGGCGGACTCGGCGAAGAGGATGCCGTTGTTGGCGACGATGCCGACCGGGTGGCCGTGGATCCGGGCGAAGCCGGTGACCAGCGTCTGCCCGAACTCGGACTTGAACTCGGCGAACCGCGAGCCGTCGACCACGCGGGCGATGATCTCCCGCACGTCGTACGGGGTGCGCGGGTCGGCCGGGACCGCGCCGTACAGCCCGAAGGGGTCCACCTTGGGCTCGACCGCCGGGCGCACCTCCCACGGGAGGGGTCCGCGCGCGGGGAGGGTGTCGACGATGGTGCGGACGATGCGCAGCGCGTGCGCGTCGTCCTCCGCGAGGTGGTCCGTCACGCCGGAGACCCGGGAGTGGACCTCGCCGCCGCCCAGCTCCTCGGCGGTGACGACCTCGCCGGTGGCGGCCTTCACCAGCGGCGGGCCGCCCAGGAAGATCGTGCCCTGGTTGCGCACGATCACGGCCTCGTCGCTCATCGCCGGGACGTAGGCGCCGCCGGCGGTGCACGAGCCGAGGACGGCGGCGATCTGAGGGATGCCCGCGCCGGACATCCGGGCCTGGTTGTAGAAGATCCGCCCGAAGTGCTCGCGGTCCGGGAACACCTCGTCCTGCATCGGCAGGAAGGCGCCGCCGGAGTCGACGAGGTAGAGGCACGGGAGCCGGTTCTCCAGCGCGACCTCCTGGGCGCGCAGGTGCTTCTTCACCGTCATCGGGTAGTAGGTGCCGCCCTTGACGGTGGCGTCGTTGGCCACGATCACGCACTCGCGTCCGGAGACCCGGCCGATCCCCGCGATCACCCCCGCCGCCGGCGCCTGCCCGTCGTACAGCCCGTCGGCCGCCAGCGGGGCCAGCTCCAGGAACGGGGAGCCCGCGTCGAGCAGCGTGTCCACCCGGTCCCTCGGCAGCAGCTTGCCGCGCGCGGTGTGCCGGGCGCGCGCCTTCTCGCCGCCGCCCAGCCGGGCCGCGGCGAGCTTGCCGTGCAGCTCCTCGACCAGCGCGCGGTGCGCCGCCTCGTTGGCCTGCCAGGCCTCCGACGCGGGATCCGCCGCGGTCGTCAGCTCCGGTGCCTGGTCCATCCTGCGGTCCCCTCACCTTGTTAATGAGCGTTAACGCATTTCCTTCAGGTTAACGACCGCTAACCTCCCTGTCTAGAATTGTTTTCATGGCCACCAGAACCGACGCCCCCACCCGCCGCGAGCAGATCCTGAAGGAGGCCGCCCGGCTCTTCGCCGAGCGCGGCTTCCACGGTGTCGGGGTGGATGAGATAGGTGCCGCGGTCGGCATCAGCGGCCCCGGCCTCTACCGGCACTTCGCGGGCAAGGACGCGATGCTGGCGGAGCTGCTGGTCGGCATCAGCGGCCGGCTCCTGACCGGCGCGAAGCGGCGCCTTCAGGAGGCCGGGGGCGCGGACGGCGCGGCACCGGAGACGGTCCTCGACTCGCTCATCGAGGGCCACATCGACTTCGCGCTCGACGACCGTCCCCTGATCACCCTGCACGACCGCGAGCTGGACCGCCTCCGGGAGAGCGACCGCAAGCTGGTCCGCCAGCTCCAGCGGCAGTACGTGGAGCTGTGGGTGGAGGTGCTGCGCAAGGTCCACCCGGCCCTCGCCGAGCCCACCGCCCGCTCCGCCGTCCACTCGGTCTTCGGCCTGCTGAACTCCACCCCCCATCTGGGGCGCCGGGGGGCGCTGCCGGGGCGCGGGGCGACGGCGGAGCTGCTGCACCGGATGGCCCGCGGGGCGTTCGAGGCGGCGGGGGCGGACTTCACCGGCCCGGAGCCGGATCCCGAGCCGGACGCGGAGGCGTACCCGGGCCGGGCGTGACGAGCGTTACGGCCGCCCCACTCTGGACGCCTGTACCTACCCGCCGGTACGGTAAGCCTGAGCAAGCGCTTAGATACGTACCGGTGGAGGTGGCGGCGTGCGCCGTACGGTGTTCAACGAGGATCACGAGGCGTTCCGGGAGACCCTGCGCGCCTTCATCGAGGCCGAGGTCGTCCCGGTCTACGACGAGTGGTTCGCAGCCGGCCAGGCGCCGCGCGAGTTCTACTACAAGCTCGGCGAGCTGGGCATCTTCGGCATCAACGTGCCGGAGGAGTACGGTGGCGCGGGCATGGACAGCCACAAGTTCGAGGCCGTCCTCTACGAGGAGACCGCCCGCGCGGGCGTCCAGTTCGGCGGCTCCGGCGTGCACGTGCTGCTCGCCCTGCCCTACATCAACATGCTGGCCACGGACGAGCAGAAGAAGCGCTACCTGCCGAAGTTCGTCACCGGCGAGGAGATGTGGGCCATCGCGATGACCGAGCCGGGCACCGGCTCCGACCTCGCGGGCATGAAGACCACCGCCAAGCTGAGCGAGGACGGCACGCACTACGTCCTCAACGGCGCCAAGACCTTCATCACCGGCGGTGTGCACGCCGACCGGGTGATCGTCTGCGCCCGCACCGCCGCCCCGAGCGCCGAGGACCGCCGGTTCGGCATCTCCCTCTTCGCCGTGGACACCAAGTCCGAGGGCTACTCCATCGGCCGCAAGCTGGACAAGCTGGGCCTGCGCACCTCCGACACGGCCGAGCTGGCCTTCGTCGACGTCAAGGTGCCCGTCGAGGACCTGCTCGGCGAGGAGAACAAGGGCTTCTACTACCTCGGCCACAACCTGGCCTCCGAGCGCTGGGGCATCGCCTTCGGCGCCTACGCCCAGGCCAAGGCCGCCGTCCGGTTCGCCAAGCAGTACGTCCAGGAGCGCACCGTCTTCGGCAAGCCGGTCGCCCACTTCCAGAACACCAAGTTCGAGCTGGCCGCCTGCCAGGCCGAGGTGGACGCCGCCGAGGCCGTCGCCGACCGCGCGACCGAGGCCCTGGACGCCGGTGAGCTGACCCCGGCCGAGGCCGCCTCCGCCAAGCTGTTCTGCACCGAGGTCGCGCACCGCGTCATCGACCGCTGCCTCCAGCTGCACGGCGGCTACGGCTACATGAACGAGTACCCGATCGCCCGCCTGTACGCGGACAACCGCGTCAACCGCATCTACGGCGGCACCAGCGAGATCATGAAGACGATCATCGCCAAGGACATGGGCCTGTAAGGACACGGGTGAGCCAGGCACTAGAGGATCTCCTCGATCTGCTCGACCTGGAGCAGATCGAGGAGAACATCTTCCGCGGCCAGTCCCGGTCCGCCGTCGTCCCACGTGTCTTCGGCGGGCAGGTCGCGGCCCAGGCGCTGGTCGCCGCCGGGCGGACGGTCCCCGAGGACCGGCCCGCCCACTCGCTCCACGCGTACTTCCTGCGCATGGGCGACCCCGGCGCGCCCATCGTCTACAACGTCGAGCGGCTGCGCGACGGCCGCTCCTTCACCACCCGCCGGGTGGTCGCCGTCCAGCACGGCAGGCCGATCTTCTCCCTCTCCGCGTCCTTCCAGACGTACGAGGAAGGGCTCGACCACCAGAGCGCCATGCCGCCCGCGCCGGACCCGGACTCGCTGCTCACCTCGCGCGAGCGGTTCGCCGGCTACGACCACCTCGACCCGCGGATCGTCGAACGCTTCCTTGAGGCCCGCGAGGCGATCGACCTGCGGTACGCCGAGGAGCCTCCCTACGGGAAGTTCGGCGAGCCGCGCGAACCGCACTCCCAGGTGTGGTTCCGCACCGCGGGCAAACTCGGCGACGACCCCCTGCTGCACGTCGTCCTCGCGACGTACGTCTCCGACATGACCCTGCTCGACTCGGTGCTGCTCGCGCACGGCCGCGGCGGCTGGGCCGTCGGTGACGTGGTCGGCGCCTCCCTGGACCACGCGATGTGGTTCCACCGCCCGTTCCGCGCCGACGAATGGCTGCTGTACGACCAGGAGTCCCCGTCGGCCCACGGCGGACGCGGCCTCGGACAGGCCCGGATCTACACCCAGGACGGCCGTCTCGCCATCTCGGTGATCCAGGAAGGCGTGGTCCGCGTCCCTCGGTGACCCGCCTCGGGGGTGCGGCGCGCCTTCCCGGCCCCACCCCCGCGGCGGTCCCGCTCACTCCAGCCCCGCCTCCGACAGGAGATACGCCGTCATCGGGTCGTAGTAGCGGGGGCTGACCACATGGTCGTCCAGCGGCACCGTCACCTGGAGGGTCCCCTCCGCCTCGGCGAGGAACAGCGCCGGGTCGTTGCAGTCCGCGTACCCGACCGAGTCCACCCCGTGCTGCCCCGCGTACCCCGCCCAGCCGTGGTCCGCGACCACCAGGTCGGGCAGCGGGCGGCCGGCGCGCTCCAGGCCGGTCAGGATGGCCTTCATCGGCTCGCCCGAATGGGTGTGCCAGAGGGTGGCGCCGTGCTCCAGCACCGCCACGTCCGCGAACTGCATGACGTACCCCTCGTCCGTCTGCAGGCCGTCCGGGATGACAACGATCTCGCAGCCGGCGGCGCGCAGCGCGGCGGCCGTCGCCCGGTGCACATCGAGCAGCCCGCCCGGGTGACCGGTCGCGAACAGCACCCGCTGCCGCCCCTCCGCCGCCTTCCGCAGCCTCCCGGCCAGCCGCTCCAGCGCGGCGACGGTCAGCTCGGGGTCGATGGTGTCCTGGCCGTACCGGTACTCGGGGTCGTCGTTCACCCCCACCCGCTCCGCCATCACCGCGAGCACGTCCTGCTCGTCCGTCCAGCGGTCGCCGAGCTCCAGCCCGAGCCAGAAGTTGCGGACGCCGTTCGCCAGTTGGCGGTAGTGGGAGAGGTTGTTCTCACGCGGGGTGGCGACATCGCCCGCGATACGGGTGCGCACGAGGTGGTCGACGAGCTCGGCGCGGCTGGGTGTCCCGGGTATCGGCATGGCTCCCATTGTGAGGCAGACGGCCGTGTCCGTCCTTGACGTGCGGGGCGCTGGGATGTGGATCACGCCCGGCGGCCGTCACACCTGCCGCAGCGCGAACCACAACTCCATCCGCACATCGGGATCGTCCAGGTCCATCTCCAGCAAGGCCGCGCACCGGGCGACACGTTGGCGGACGGTGTTGCGGTGCACGGAGAGGGCGACGGCTGTGCGGTCCCAGCTGCCGTGCAGGGACAGCCAGGTGCGCAGCGTCTCGGGGAGCGGCGGGGTGAGCGGGGCGAGCAGGGCGTCGGCGTGGGAGCGCGCCTCGGCGGGCTGGAGCAGGTCCGTCAGGGACGGCCGGGGATCCGGGCGCAGCAGCGGCACCCGGGTGGCGCGGGCACGGGAGAGGGCGCGGGCGGCCTGGGTGTCGGCCGCGGCAAGCGCGTCGGGCGCGGTGGGGGAGCTGACACCCAGGGTCCAGCCGGGCTGCGGGGCCGGCTCCCGCCCGGCGGGCAGCAGGACGCGTACGACCTCGTCGGCGGTGTCGACCAGCGGGGAGCCGAGGGCCGCGCCCAGCGCGGAGGCCGCCACCGGGTCCGGGGTGCCGGGGGGCGCCGGGGCCGCGTGGACGACCAGCCAGTGGTCGGCGCCGGCGCGGGCGTCGGCCAGCAGCGGGGTGACCCGCTCGGGCGGGGCGCCGAGGAGCAGCCGGACCAGCGCGGCGGAGCGGGCCGCGCCCGTGCCGCTCCGGTGCTCGCCGGTGAGCAGGGAGAGCAGGACGGCCGCGACGGAGGCGATGGTGTGGTCGCCGGGGTCGCGGCGCGGGGAGGCGACGCCGAGGACGAAGCCCCGGCCCGGGGTGAGGGCGTAGGCCGCCAGGTGGGTGCCGGAGACGGTGTCCGTGGCGGTGGTGGTGGCGGTGCGGGAGGCCAGGACGCGTGCCAGGTCCGTCAGCGCCTGCGCGGCGGGGCCGTCCGGGGCGCGGCCGGCGGACGCGATCCGCGTGCCCTCCGCGCCGTACAGCACCGCCCGCCCGGCGACCCGCCGGGCGAGCTGCCGCAGGACGGAGGGGACCGGGTCCGGGCGGGAGGCCGCGGCGGCGAGGCTCTGCTGCGCCTCGGTGACCCGCCGCAGCTCCGCCAGGCGCGCCTGCGCCATCAGCGCCCAGACCGCGCGGGCCACACCGGAGAAGGTGGTTCGCGGCGGTACCTCCAGCAGCGGCAGGCCGTGGGCCTCGCAGGCGGCCACCAGGGCGCGCGGGACCGTGTCGTGCACCGGGGCCAGACCGAAGCCGAGGGCCGCGCCGCCCGCCTCGACGATCCTGGCGACGTAGTCGGGGACGTACGTCCCGGAGTCCGCCGCCCGCGGGATGTGCACCCCGGCCGTCAGCAGCAGCTCGCCGCCCAGCAGGTACGGGTAGGGGTCGGCCATCTCCGAGGCGTGCGCCCCGTGGACCGCCACCCCGGCCGCCGACGGCCCCGCGATCTGCCGCAGGCCGAGATCCTCCCGGGCCAGGAGTGAGGTGAGAGGCACCGGAGGCGTGGGCGGAACGGTCGGTTCCGACATGATGTGCATTTCCTCCATCCGGCAGGGCTGGAATGGAGGAAAAGTACACTTCGCAGTCGCCGTCGGGCCACCTAGGGTCGAAGGTGGTCATCAGCGCCGGAGGCGCACGAGAAGGAAGGCACCCCCCATGAGCAGCAACGAGACGCCCCGCGGCCCGATCGACTCCTCCCGCGTCCCGCGGTACGCCGGTCCCGCCACCTTCGCCCGGCTGCCGCGCCTCGACGAGGTCGGCACCGCCGACGTCGCCGTGATCGGCGTCCCCTTCGACTCGGGCGTCTCCTACCGGCCGGGCGCCCGCTTCGGCGGCAACGCCATCCGCGAGGCCTCCCGGCTGCTGCGGCCGTACAACCCGGCGCAGGACGCCTCCCCCTTCGCCCTCGCCCAGGTCGCCGACGGCGGTGACATCGCCGTCAACCCGTTCAACATCAACGAGGCCGTCGAGACCGTCGAGGCCGCCGCCGACGACCTGCTCGGCACCGGCGCCCGCCTGATGACCCTCGGCGGCGACCACACCATCGCGCTGCCCCTCCTCAGGAGCGTCGCCAAGAAGCACGGCCCGGTCGCCCTGCTCCACTTCGACGCCCACCTCGACACCTGGGACACCTACTTCGGCGCCGAGTACACCCACGGCACCCCGTTCCGCCGCGCGGTGGAGGAGGGCATCCTCGACACCGAGGCGCTGTCCCACGTCGGCACCCGCGGCCCGCTCTACGGCAAGCAGGACCTCACCGACGACGAGAAGATGGGCTTCGGCATCGTCACCTCCGCCGACGTCTACCGCCGGGGCGCCGACGAGATCGCCGACCAGCTGCGCCGGCGCATCGGCGACCGCCCGCTGTACATCTCCATCGACATCGACTGCCTGGACCCGGCCCACGCCCCCGGCACCGGCACCCCCGAGGCCGGCGGCATGACCTCCCGGGAGCTCCTGGAGATCCTGCGCGGCCTGGCATCGTGCAACCTGGTGTCGGCGGACGTCGTCGAGGTGGCCCCCGCGTACGACCACGCGGAGATCACGTCGGTGGCGGCCTCCCACACCGCGTACGAGCTGACCACCATCATGTCCCGCCAGATCGCGGCGGCCCGCAAGGAGAACGAGGGCAAGTGACCCACGACCACGACCTGGAGCTTCGTCCGACGGCCGCCCAGACGGAGGCCGCGCTGAACCCTCCCCCCGGCCGCACCGGCGGAGACCTGGTCGTGGAGACCCTGGCCGGGCTGGGCGCGACCACCGTCTTCGGCCTGCCCGGCCAGCACGCCCTCGGCATGTTCGACGCGCTGCGCCGCTCCGACCTGCGGTACATCGGCCTGCGCGTCGAGAACAACGCCGGGTTCGCGGCCGACGCCTACGGCCGGATCACCGGCGAGGCGGCCCCGCTGCTGCTCTCCACCGGCCCCGGCGCGCTGACCTCGCTGGCCGCGCTCCAGGAGGCGGCGGCGGCCTCGGCGCCCGTGCTGGCGATCGCCAGCCAGGTCCCGACGGCCGGCCTCGGCGGCGGCCGCCACGGCTATCTGCACGAACTGCCCGACCAGGCCGCCTCGTTCCGCGGCGTGGTCAAGTCGGTGCACACGGTCCGCACGCAGTCGCAGATCCCCTCCGCGATCGAGGCGGCCTGGAAGTCGGCGCTGAGCGCCCCGCACGGGCCGGTGTGGGTGGAGATCCCGCAGGACGTGCTGCTCGCCGAGACGATGATCCCGGTGGTGACAGGCGGCGACGCCTTCCCCGAGGAACTGCCGCCCCGCCCGGAACTCACCGCCGTCGCCGCCCACCTCCTGTCGAACGCCGCCCGCCCGGCGATCATCGCGGGCGGCGGAGTGATCCGCGCGGACGCCTCGAAGAAGCTGCGGCAGCTGGCGGAGAAGCTCCGGGCCCCGGTCGTCACCACCCCCGGCGGCAAGGGCGCCTTCCCCTGGGAGCACCCGCTCTCGCTCCAGTCCTGGCTGGAGGACCGGCACACCACCGACTTCCTGGAGGACGCGGACGTCCTGCTGGTGGTGGGCTCCGGACTCGGCGAACTCTCCTCGAACTACCACACGTTCGCGCCGCGCGGCCGGATCGTCCAGATCGAGGCCGACCTCGGCAAGCTGGAGTCCAACCACCCGGCGCTGGGCATCCACGCGGACGCCCGCCTCGCCCTCCAGGCGCTGCTGGAGACGGTCGAGGAGCGCACCGACCCCACCGCCGAGCAGCGGACGGCCGAGCTGCTGGACCGGGTGCGCGAGCGCATCGCCGCCCAGGACCTCGACCTGGAGCAGCGGGTGCTGGCCTCGGTGCGGCGCGCCCTGCCCGCCGGCGCCCCGTCCTTCTGGGACATGACGATCCTGGCCTACTGGGCCTGGTCGGCCTTCGACGCCAAGGGCCCCAACCGGATGCACTCCGCCCAGGGCGCCGGCGGCCTCGGCTACGGCTTCCCGGCCGCCCTCGGCGCGGCGGTGGCCGACCCGACGGCACCGGTCCTCGCGGTGTCCGGCGACGGCGGCGCCCTGTACTCCGTCGCCGAACTGGCGACGGCCCGCCAGTACGACCTGAACGTCACCTGGCTGATCGTCGACGACGGCGGCTACGGCATCCTCCGCGAGTACATGACCGACGCGTTCGGCCGGGCCACGGGGACCGAGCTGACCGGGCCGGACTATGTGGCGCTGGCGGAGTCCTTCGGTGTGCCGGGCGTCCGGACGACCCCGGAGACGCTGGAGACGGACCTGGCGAAGGCACTGGCGGCACCGGGGCCGTCAGTGGTCGTACTCCCGGCGGTACTGCGGATGTTCGCGCCTACGCATCTGGGCTGAGCGGCGGCCGGAACCGCGACTTCCGCCCAAGTGGCCTTGCCGATGCCGTGTGGACGGGGACAGCACCCCCAGCGTGCGGCGAGAGCGGCGATGATGGCCAGACCTCGGCCCTCCTCGTCACCGGAACCGGCCTGCCGAGGCTCCGGCCGCGCGCTGTTCGCGTCGGCGACCTCCACCCGCAGGTATCCGTCGTACCGGGCGATGCGCACCCCGATCTGGCGGCCGGCGGGGCTGCGGGCGTGCCGAACGGCGTTGCTCATCAGTTCGGACAGCAGAAGCTCAGCGGTGTCGGCGGCCTCCCCGCCGATCGCCCACTCGACGAGCAGCGGGCGGAGGAGCGCGCGGGCGCGTCCGGCGCTGCGGGGGCTGTGGGGGCTGTGGGGTAAGCGCCACTGCACTTCTCGATCGGACACAGGGACCTTCGGTACCAGCACGTGAAACCTGGGCATCTCTAGAGATGTCCATATTGAAGCGCCTGGCCGTGAGTCGTCGCAACACATCTCTAGAGATGTCTCCGAGTTTGCTCGAATCGTCTCTGCGCTCGACTGGGGCGCGTGACGTCTGATCCCTAGGATGTCTAGAGATGATCGACGGAAGAGGTCGGGATGAGCAGCCGGGAGTCGGGGCGGCAGCCCAAGTACCAGCGGATCGCGGGGGAGCTGCGCGAGGCCATCGGGGCCGGGCGGTACGGCGCGGGGGACCGGCTGCCCGGTGAGAACGACCTCATGGCCGAGTACGCGGTGGCCCGGATGACGGCCCGCCAGGCCCTCGCGGTTCTCCAGGCGGAGGGCATCGCCGAAGCGCGCAAGGGGGCCGGCGTCTTCGTCCGGGACTTCAGGCCCATCAGGCGTCGCGGCATCGAACGCCTCGCACGCGCGCAGTGGGGCGAGGGCCGTTCCGTGTGGGCGGCCGACATCGGGGGCCGCGATCTGGTCGTCGACTCGGTCGAGGTGACCGAGGGTCAGGCGCCGGGACCGGTGGCCTCGGTTCTGGACTTGGAGGAGGACGCGCGCGTCTGCGTGCGCCGGCGCAGGTTCGTCCTCGAAGGCAAGCCGGTGCTGCTGTCGACGTCCTATCTGCCGGCCGGCCTCGTCGCCGGCACGCGGATCACGCAACCGGACACGGGCCCCGGAGGCACGTACGCGAGGCTGGCCGAACTGGGCCACGGCCCTGCCCGGTTCCGCGAGGAGGTGCGCTCCCGTATGCCCGGCCAGGACGAGGCCGAGCGGCTGGAACTGCCGGCCGGGGTGCCGGTGATGCTCGTGGCCCGGACCGCGTTCGACGCGCAGGGCAACGCCGTCGAGGTGAACGAGATGGTGCTCGACGCGTCGGCGTACGTGCTGGAGTACGGGTTCGACGCCTGACGTCCGCTCCGCTGCGGAGCGCGCGGAACACCGGTCCGCGCGCTCCCGGGGCGGCCTACCAGATCGCCTCGACCCACTCCGGGTGGTCGATGAACGGGTTGCGGTTCTTCTGGTAGGTGTCGTAGATGACCTGGTTGCGGCGCTCCTCGAAGGCGTCCGGCGGGTCCTCGTCGTTCCACTGCTTCAGGACCGACAGGCGGCCGTGGTAGCGGGTGCCGCCGTTGGTGACCAGGTCGTTGGGCTCCAGGTCGGGCCAGCCGTCGTCGCCCTCGTAGCGGACGGCCATGTAGAGGATCATGCGGGCGACGTCGCCCTTGACCGCGTCGCGCGGCTCGAAGGAGTTGGAGTCGACGAGGCTGCCGCCGCTGTTGGTGAAGCCGCTGCCGCCGTTGTCGAAGTCCAGGTTGCCGCGGACGGCGTTGACCGTCACGTCCTCCGGGCGGATGTGGTGCAGGTCGGTGCCGGGGCCCGTGGAGGTGCCGAAGTCGCCGTGCGACTGGGCCCAGACGTGCTCGCGGTTCCAGTTGCCGCTGCTGCCGCCGTTGAGCGACTTGCTCCGGGAGATGCCGGAGTACAGCAGCCTCACGTTGGCGCTGTTGTTCGGGTCCTGGTCGGTGACCTTCAGCGCCTCCCAGAGCGCCGAGTACGACAGCTTGGTCTGGCTGCTGACGATGGTGTGCAGCGAGGACTTCAGGCTGGTGCCCGTCTTGCCGACCGCGTTCTTGTAGTACGTCGTGTCGTACGCGGTGGTGGTCGCCGCGGCGGGGGTCGCGGTGAGGGCGGGAGTCGTGAGGCCGACCAGGACGGCGGCCGTGGTCAGCGCCACTGACTTCCAGCGGCTGTGGAGTGTCGCCGGCATGTGGGGTGTCCCATCTACGCGGGTTGAATGAAGGCGGCACCCGGGAGCGTGGCATGGACATGCGGCGCTGTAAATGGAATGCGCGTGTCCATCAGGTGACCTCAACGTGCAAATCAGCCCGTGTCCACGCGAGTTGGCACGGCGAGACTGCCCCCGACCGGAAGGCCGGGGGCCGTCGACCGCTGTGCCGGACGGTCAGCCGACGTCCGACGGGTCCAGGCGGTAGACCGACGACTGGCCGGTGTCCGACGACTGACCGCTGTCCGATGAGGAGGTGGACCCCGAGCCGTAGTCGGCGGCCCGCACCGCCGTGCCGTGCTCCTGCACCCAGGCGGTGATCTCGGTGCTGAGGCTCGAACCGCCGCCCATGCCACCCCCGAGCTGGACGTAGTGCAGCTCGCCGCTCTTCACCAGCTCCTTGAGGCGGGTGAGCGTCATCGCCTGATCGCTGCCGGACCAGCCCCACATCGAGATGACGGGCTCACCGCTGCTGAGGATGAGCTGCGCGGCGCTCTGCGAGTTGGCCACGGCGAGAAGCCAGCGGGCGCCGTCCTGGTGCTTCTTCAGATACGCGATCAGTTCGGTGTCGACGCCGCCGCCCATGCCGCCACGCATGCCGCCCGCACCGGGGCCGGAGCCCGACCCGCCCTGCGCGGCGTCCTCGCCGGGCGCCTGACCGCCGGGCATCTCACCACCGCCCGGCATCCGGCCTTCCGGTATCTGGCCTTCCGGCGTCTCACCGCCGCCGGGCGCCTGCCCCTCGGGCATCTCACCGCCACCGGTGCCCCCGGGCATCCCGCCGCCCTCGCCGCCCGCACCCCGGTTCCCGCCGGGCCCGCCGCCGAAGCCGCTCCCGGTCGTCGGTCCGGCCGTAGGGTTCGTACCGCTCATGCCGCCGCCCGAACCGGCCGGCACGGACCAGGCGTAGGCGGCCGGGCCCGCGACGGACGCGACGACCGCCGCCGCGACGGAGGCCGCCAGCAGCCGGGCGCGGTGCCCGGAGCGGGACAGCAGCAGACCCGCGACGGCCAGCGCCATGACGACGGCGACGGCCGGCCACAGCCAGGTGTTCCAGCCGGAGGCCCGCCGCAGCAGGACGACCGCCCAGACCCCGGTGACGCCGAGAGCGAGCGGCAGCACCCACACCCAGCGCCGGTCGGCCCGGAAGGCGCGCAGCAGCATCACGCCGCCGCCCGCGCACAGCGCCGCGATGCCGGGCGCGAGGGCGGTCGTGTAGTATGGGTGCATGGTGCCCTCGGCGAAGCTGAACGTCAGCAGGTGCAGCAGCGTCCAGCCGCCCCACAGCACCAGTGCCGCCCGCGTGAGGTCGGTGCGCGGGGCCCGCCCGCACAGCACCAGGCCGGCGACGAGGGCGATGCCCGCGAAGGGCAGCAGCCAGGAGATCTGGCCGCCGAGGACGTCGTTGAACATCCGGCCGATCCCGGCGGTCCCGGAGAAACCGCCGCCTCCGCCGCCACCGCCGTTGCCCTCGCCGCCGAGGATCCGGCCCAGCCCGTTGTAGCCCATGATCAGGTCCCAGGCGGTGCCGTCCGTGGAGCCGCCGATGTACGGCCGCCGCGAGGCGGGCACGAGGGAGACGGCGGCCGCCCACCAGAAGCTGGACACCGCCAGGGCCACGGCCGCGAGCAGCAGGTTCACGATCCGCCGCGGCAGCGCCGGCCGGGCCGCGTACAGGTACACGGCGAACACGGCGGGCAGTGCGATGTACCCCTGGAGCATCTTGGTGTTGAAGGCGAGCCCGAAGCACGCCGCCGAGCCGAGCAGCGGCAGCAGCCTGCCGTCGCGCACCGCGCGCAGGGCGAGCGCCGCGCCGCCGGTCATCAGCAGCACCAACAGGGTGTCCGGGTTGTTGTCCCGGTTGATGGCCACCGTGATCGGGGTCAGCGTCAGCACCAGCGCGGCGACGGCCGCGGCGCCGTGGCCCCACACCCGCTTCACGCCGGAGTGCAGGATCCAGATGGTGGCGAGCGCGGCGACCACCATCGGCGCCATCATCTGCCAGGTGCCGTAGCCGAGGAGCCGGCACGACAGGCCCATGACCATCAGCGCGAGCGGTGGTTTGTCGACGGTGAGGAAGTTGCCCGCGTCCAGCGAGCCGAAGAACCAGGCCTTCCAGCTCTGGGTGCCGCTCAGCACGGCGGCGCTGTAGTAGCTGTTGAGGCCGGACGCGGAGAGGTTCCAGGAGTACAGCGCCGCGGCCAGGGCCAGGATCCCGATGAATACGGGAAGCGACCAGCGCGGTGCCTTCTCCTCAGGTGAGGACTCGCGGGCGGACTCGCGTGCGGACTCGCGGGGGAGGGGATCGGTGGCAGATGTCACCAGCGCAGCGTGCCGGTCCGGCGTGGGTGCGGGCTGTGCCGTGGCTGGCGCTTTCCTGTGAACGCGCGGTGTCCGCGCCCGGTCGCGCGGGCCGGGTCAGCTCAGCAGGCCGCCGAACTTCTCCTCGTACGCGCTCCGCTGGGCCTCGCGGCCCCGGTCGAAGGCCTCCTGCTCCGCCTCGCCGAAGTTGCCGGTCGGGATGCCGCCGGACGGCAGGAAACCGGGGATGGCCTGGAACAGCTCGGTGGCCGCCGCCGCCCGGGCCTCGTTCTGCCAGGCCTTGGCCGCGTGCAGATGCTCACCGACCTGGCGCAGCAGCCGCTGGAACTTGTCCCGGGGCCCGTTGGTGACCACCCGGTGCGCCGCGCCCGGCCGGCCCAGGCCGTCGGTTCCGGTGCCGATCCGCTCCAGCGCGCCCAGCGTGGCGTACAAGCGCCCGCACAGCTCCGCGACGTCCCGTTGGCTCTGCCCCATCGCCACCCCTCCCGGGGCTCTCCCTACCCGTGACCGTGAGCCGCGGAACACCCGTACAACCGTGCGCCCCCACCGCGAGTCAACCTTCGCGCATCCCTACTGACTCCCAGCGGACGGGGAACCCCCATGACGCACGGCAGATCCCGCCACGCCCGCCTGATCGGCACGGCCGCCGCCGCGGGCATCCTCATACCGGTGGTGGCGGCCGCCTCCCCCGCCGCGGCCGCCACCCCCACCGTCACCTGCACGTCCGGCACGCCGGGCCTCGCCGAGCAGCTGCGGAAGGACATCACCGCCGCGCTCGCGGGCCGCCAGGGCACGGTCGCCGTCGGCCTCCACGACCGTACGACCGGCACCACCTGCACCCTGCGTCCCACCACCGCCTACGACTCCGCCAGCGTCGTCAAGGTGACCGTGCTGGCCGCGCTGCTGTGGGACGCGCGCAAGCAGGGCCGGTTCCTCACCGAACGCGAGAACTCGCTCGCCACCGCCATGATCACCAAGTCGGACAACGCGGCGACCAGCACGCTGTGGAAGCAGCTCGGCATGACGAAGATCAAGGGCTTCCTGGCCGCCGCCGGCATGACCCAGACCAGGCCCGGCGCGGACGGCTACTGGGGGCTGACGCAGATCACGGTGACCGACGAACAGCGGCTGCTGCGGCTCGTGACAGTGAAGAACACGGTCCTCCACGACAAGTCCCGCCTGTACATCCAGCGGCTGATGAGCCAGGTGGTCTCCTCGCAGCGCTGGGGCACCCCGTACGGCGCGCCCGCCGGCGTCTCCGTCGCCGTCAAGAACGGCTGGCTGTCCCGTGCGACGCACGGCTGGCGGGTGCACAGCGTGGGCGCCTTCAAGGGCGGCGGCCACGACTACACGATCACCGTGCTCACCCATGGCAACAGCACGATGAACTACGGCATCACCACCATCCAGGGCGTGGCCAAGGCCATCCACCGGGACCTGGCCGCGGTCCGGACCGGCTGACGCTTCACCGGGCCGACTCCCGGCCGTCACCGCCCCGCCCTACGGTGGCGCCCATGCGTCTGCGAACCGTACTCGCCACCGTCACCGCCGGGCTCGCGGCGGCCACCTGTCTGACCGCCGCCGGACCGGCCGCCGCGAGAACCGCTCCTCCCGCGCAAGCCGCCCCTCCCGCGAACGCCTGTTCGTCCACCGTCGCCGTCGAACGCTTCTCCGACGCGCTCGACAAGACGACGTACCAGGGCACCTTCGTCGGCAACTTCTCGGCGCTGGCCGTGGACCGGGACGGCTCGTTCGCGGCCGTGTCCGACCGGTCGGCGCTGTTCTCGCTCGACCGCCGTACGCTCCAGCCGCGCGCGGTGCGGCAGCTCGCCGACGAGAGCGGAGCCGCGCTGGACTCCGAGGGGCTGGTCGTGGACCGCGACGGCACCTACCTGGTCTCCTCGGAGACCGAGCCCTCGGTGCGCCGGTACTCCCGCGACGGCCGCGTCCTCGACCGCCTGCCGGTGCCGGACGCCCTGCGCGTCGCCCCGGCCGGCCGGGCCGCCGTCAACGGCACCTTCGAAGGGCTGACGCTGTTCCGCGGCGGCCGTACCCTCGCCGCGTCCATGGAGTACGCCCTGTCCGGCGACAGCGCGGGCACCGTCCGCGTGCAGACCTGGCGGCGGGCCGCGGACGGCCGCTTCGGCCTGTCCGCCCAGTACGCCTACCGGGCCGACCCCGGTCTCGGCGTCCCGGAGATCACCGCGATCCCGGACGGCCGCCTCCTCGTCCTGGAGCGCGGCTTCACCTCAGGCGTCGGCAACACCGTCCGCCTCTATGTCGCCGACCCGCGCCACGCCACGGACACCGCCGGCATCGCCTATCTGACCGGCCAGGACGGCGTGCGGCCGATGCGCAAGACGCTCCTCGCCGATCTCGTCGACTGCCCGGACCTGGGCGCCACCGCCAAGCAGCCGCAGCCCAACCCGCTGCTCGACAACATCGAGGCGATGGCGGTCACCGGCCGGACGAAGGACCGGCTGGACGTGCTCCTGGCCAGCGACGACAACCAGAACGCCGCCCAGACGACGCGCTTGTACGCCCTCCGCGTGCGCCTCTGACCGCGTCCCCGGCCATCCAGAGACCGGCCCCGAGACCGTCCCCGACCGTCCCCGAGTGTTGCGGAGGGATGAAATCCGCTTCCGTCCGCGTTGGTGCCTTCCGGAAGATCAGGCGAAAAATCGGAGGGCACCGGCGTGACACGGCAACGGGGATGGGCGCACAGACTGGCCGGGTACGCCTGGCGCTACCCCAAGGACGTCGTCCTCGCCCTCGGCTCCTCCCTCGGCGGCATGGCCGTCATGGCCGTCGTACCGCTGATCACCAAGGTGATCATCGACGATGTCGTCGGCGAGCGGAGCCGGGACATGGCGCCCTGGGCCGGCGCCCTGATCGGCGCCGCCCTGCTCGTCTACGTCCTCACCTACATCCGCCGCTACTACGGCGGCCGCCTCGCCCTCGACGTCCAGCACGACCTGCGGACCGAGATGTACGGCACCATCACCCGCCTCGACGGACGGCGGCAGGACGAGCTGTCCACCGGGCAGGTCGTGGGACGGGCCACCAGCGACCTCCAGCTGATCCAGGGCCTGCTGTTCATGCTCCCCATGACCATCGGGAACTTCCTGCTCTTCCTGATCTCCCTGGTGATCATGGCGTGGCTGTCGATCCCGCTCACCCTGGTCGCCCTCGCCGTCGCGCCCGCCCTGTGGTGGATCGCCCGGCGCAGCCGCAGCAAGCTGCACCCCGCCACCTGGTACGCGCAGGCCCAGGCCGCCGCCGTCGCGGGCGTGGTCGACGGCGCCGTCAGCGGCGTCCGCGTGGTGAAGGGCTTCGGGCAGGAGGACCAGGAGACCGGCAAGCTGCGCGAGGTCGGCCGGCGGCTGTTCGCCGGGCGGCTGCGGACCATCCGGCTGAACTCCACGTACACCCCCGCCCTCCAGGCCGTCCCCGCCCTCGGCCAGGTCGCCATGCTGGCGCTCGGCGGCTGGCTGGCCGTGCGCGGCGACGTCACCCTCGGCACCTTCGTCGCCTTCTCCACCTACCTCGCCCAGCTCGTCGGCCCGGTCCGGATGCTCGCCATGGTCCTCACCGTCGCCCAGCAGGCCCGGGCCGGCACCGAACGCGTCCTGGAGCTGATCGACACCGAGCCGACGCTCACCGACGGCACCAAGGAACTGCCCGCCGACGCTCCCGCGACCGTCGAGTTCGACGACGTCGCCTTCGGCTACGACCCCGGCCGGCCGGTCCTCGACGGCCTCTCCTTCGAGATCCGCCCCGGCGAGACCCTCGCCGTCGTCGGCTCCTCCGGCTCCGGCAAGTCCACCGTCTCCCTGCTGCTCCCGCGCTTCTACGACGTCACCCGCGGCGCGGTGCTGATCGGCGGCCACGACGTGCGCGAGCTGACCCTGGACTCGCTGCGCGCCGCGATCGGCCTGGTCCCCGAGGACTCCTTCCTCTTCTCCGACACCGTCCGCGCCAACATCGCCTACGGCCGCCCGGACGCCACCGACGAGGAGATCGCGAAGGCCGCCCGCGCCGCCCAGGCCGACGGCTTCATCGCCGAGCTGCCCGACGGCTACGACACCGTCGTCGGCGAGCACGGCCTCACCCTCTCCGGCGGCCAGCGCCAGCGCGTCGCGCTCGCCCGCGCGATCCTCACCGACCCGCGGCTGCTGGTCCTCGACGACGCCACCTCCGCCGTGGACGCGCGCGTGGAGCACGAGATCCACGAGGCGCTGAAGCAGGTGATGGAGGGCCGCACCACCCTGCTCATCGCGCACCGCCGCTCCACCCTCAACCTCGCCGACCGCATCGCCATCCTCGACGGCGGCCGGCTCGCCGACCTCGGCACCCACGACGAACTCCAGAAGCGCTCGGCCCTGTACCGCAGGCTGCTCACCGACCCGGACGAGCTGGGCGGCGTCTCGCCGGGCCACGCCCCGAAGGCCGCCGTGCGGGACGAGGACACCTCCGTCCGCGAGGAGCTGGACGCCGAGTTCGACGCCGAGCGCGGCGTCACCCCCAGGCTGTGGACCGGCGACCGCGAGCCGAAGGACACGGCCCTGGCCGGCACCCCGGCCACCCCGGAGCTGCTGGCCCAGGTCGACGCGCTGCCCCCGGCCACCGACGTCCCGGACGTCGACGAGGCGCGGGCGGTGCGGCCGGAGGAGTCGTACGGCCTGAAGCGGCTGCTCGGCGGCTTCGGGCTGCCGCTGCTGGTCAGCCTCGCCCTGGTCGCGGTCGACGCCGGCATGGGGCTGCTGCTGCCCGTCCTGATCCGGCACGGCATCGACAGCGGTGTCTCCGAGATGGCCCTCGGCGCGGTGTGGGCGGCCTCGCTGCTCGCGCTGGCCGCGGTGCTCGCCCAGTGGGTGGCGCAGGTCGGCGAGATCCGGATGACCGGCCGGACCGGCGAGCGGGTGCTGTACTCGCTGCGGCTGAAGATCTTCGCCCAGCTCCAGCGGCTCGGGCTCGACTACTACGAGCGCGAGCTGACCGGCCGGATCATGACCCGGATGACCACGGACGTCGACGCGCTGTCGACGTTCCTCCAGACGGGCCTGGTCACCGCGTTCGTCTCGGTCGTCACCTTCTTCGGGATCATGGGCGCCCTGCTGGTGATCGACGTGGAGCTGGCACTGGTGGTGTTCGCGACGCTGCCGCCGCTGATCGTGGCCACCTTCTTCTTCCGCCGGTCCAGCGTGAAGGCGTACGAACTCGCCCGTGAGCGGGTGTCCGGGGTCAACGCCGACCTCCAGGAGACCGTCGCCGGGCTGCGGATCGTGCAGGCGTTCGGGCGGGAGCGGGACGGCGGCAGGCGGTTCGCCGAGCGCAGCGACAGCTACCGGCAGGCCCGCATCCGCGGCCAGTGGCTGATCTCCGTGTACTTCCCGTTCGTGCAGTTCCTGTCGTCGGTCGCGGCGGCCGCGGTGCTCGCCGTGGGCGCGGGGCGGGTCGACGCGGCCACCCTCACCACCGGCGCGCTGGTCGCCTACCTGCTCTACATCGACCTGTTCTTCGCGCCGGTGCAGCAGCTCTCCCAGGTCTTCGACGGCTACCAGCAGGCCACCGTGTCGCTGGGCCGCATCCAGGAACTGCTCCGCGAGCCCACCTCCACCGGCTCCGCCGACGAGCCCCTCGACGTGCTCTCGCTGCGCGGCGAGATCGCCTTCGAGGACGTCAGCTTCGCCTACGGCGCCGAGGAGGAGGCCCTGACCGGCATCGACCTGCGCATCCCCGCCGGGCAGACGGTGGCGTTCGTCGGCGAGACCGGCGCGGGCAAGTCGACGCTGGTGAAGCTGGTGGCCCGGTTCTACGACCCGACCGGCGGCCGGGTCACCGTCGACGGCACCGATCTGCGCGCCCTCGACCTCACCTCCTACCGGCACCGGCTCGGCGTCGTCCCGCAGGAGGCGTACCTCTTCCCGGGCACCGTCCGCGACGCCATCGCCTACGGCCGCCCGAACGCCACCGACGCCCAGGTGGAGGCCGCGGCCCGCGCGGTCGGCGCGCACGAGATGATCGCGCGCCTGGAGGGCGGCTACCTCCACGAGGTCGCCGAGCGCGGCCGCAACCTCTCCGCCGGGCAGCGCCAGCTGATCGCGCTGGCCCGCGCCGAGCTGGTCGACCCGGACATCCTGCTCCTCGACGAGGCCACGGCCGCCCTGGACCTGGCCACCGAGGCCCAGGTCAACCAGGCCACCGACCGGCTCGCGGGCCGCCGCACCACCCTGGTGGTCGCGCACCGCCTGACCACGGCCGCCCGCGCCGACCGGGTGGTGGTCATGGACCACGGCCGGGTCGCCGAGGACGGCACCCACGACGAGCTGCTGGCGCGCGGCGGACGCTACGCCGAGCTGTGGCGGACCTTCGTCGGGGCGCCCGAGGAGGAGGCCACGGTCGCCGGCTGACCGGAACCGCGCAACCATCCGGCGTACGCCGCGCGTCCGTACTTCCGTACGTCGATCTGCCGAGGGGCGCGGCGCGGGAGGGGACGACTGTGGACTCGGGTGCGATACGGCGCCGGCTGGCGCTCGGTCTGTCCGTACTGACCGTCTCCGCGCTGTTCGCGCTCGCCGCGCCCGCCGAGGCGCACGCGGCGGCCGCGCCCTGCCCGGGCCGCAAGGTCAGGACGCTGCCGTTCCCCACCGGTTCGGTGCACGTCTACAAGAGCGGCGGCTACGTCTGCGCGGCCACCTACGCCGCCGACCCCGGCCCCCGGCGGACCATGTCCGTCAGCGTGCGGGCGCGCGGCCACCGGCCCGTCCCGTACCAGGGCAGGCACCGGCACCACACCCCGGGAGTGAAGGTGTACGCCGGGCAGCGCTGTGTGTGGGTGAACGGCTCGGTGGGGCGCGGCTCGGTCAGTTCCGGCTGGATCCTCTGCTGAACCGGCACGCCACCGTGGCCGATATCGAACTCCCCCTGGTGCGAGCGGTGTTGCTCCGATAGCTTCCGGCGCACATCTGTTCTCACAGGGGAGGGTGCATGCGCAAGGCGCTCAGATGGCTGCTCGCGCTCACGGTGCTCATAGGCACGCTGAGCACGGCGGGGACGGCCACCGCCGTCCAGCCGGAGGCCGACGGCTCCACGGACATCAAGGAGAGGCTGCTCTCCGTGCCGGGGATGAGCCTGGTCGAGGAGAAGCCGTACCCCGGCTACCGCTTCTTCGTCCTGAACTACACCCAGCCGGTCGACCACCGCAGGCCCTCCGCGGGCACGTTCCAGCAGCGGATCACCGTGCTGCACAAGGACGTCTCCCGGCCGACGGTCTTCTACACCGGCGGCTACAACGTCTCCACGACGCCCAGCCGCCGCGAGCCGACCCAGATCGTGGACGGCAACCAGGTCTCCATGGAGTACCGGTACTTCACGCCGTCCCGGCCGGCCCCGGCCGACTGGACCAAGCTGGACATCTGGCAGGCGGCCAGCGACCAGCACCGCATCTTCAAGGCGCTCAAGCCGCTCTACGACAAGAAGTGGCTGTCCACCGGCGGCTCCAAGGGCGGCATGACCGCCACCTACTACGAGCGCTTCTACCCGCGTGACATGGACGGCGTCGTCGCCTACGTCGCCCCCAACGACGTGGTGAACAAGGAGGACTCCGCCTACGACCGGTTCTTCGCCACCGTCGGCACCCAGGAGTGCCGCGACCGGCTGAACGGCGTGCAGCGCGAGGCGCTGGTGCGGCGCGAGGCCCTTGAGGAGCGGTACGCGAAGTACGCGGCGGACAACGGCTACACCTTCGACACCGTCGGCAGCCTCGACAAGGCGTACGAGGCGACCGTGCTCGACTACGTCTGGGGCTTCTGGCAGTACAGCCTGCTGGCGGACTGCGACACCATCCCGGCCGACGCGAAGAACGCGACGGACGACGAGCTGTGGACCTCCATCGACACCATCGCCGGGTTCTCCTTCTACACCGACCAGGGCCTGGAGCCGTACACGCCGTACTACTACCAGGCGGGCACCCAGCTCGGCGCGCCCACGATCCACTTCCCGCACATCGAGAAGAAGTACGTCCGCTACGGCTACCTTCCGCCGCGCTACTTCGTCCCCCGCGACATCGAGATGCGGTTCCAGCCGGGCGTGATGCGGGACGTCGACACCTGGGTCCGCCACAACGCCACCCGGATGCTCTTCGTCTACGGCGAGAACGACCCGTGGGGCGCCGAACCGTTCCACCTCGGCAAGGGCGCCCGCGACTCCTACGTCCTCACCGCTCCCGGCGCCAACCACGGCGCCCGCGTGGCCGGTCTGGCCGAGGACGAGAAGGCGCTGGCCACGGCCAGGATCCTGGAGTGGGCCGGGGTCGCCCCGGCCGCCGTGCTGGACGACGCCTCGAAGGCGAAGCCGCTGGCGGCGTTCGACGCCAAGCTGGACAAGAGGGGCGCGGAGCGGACGCTGCGTCCGTGACCCGGCGCTGTGCCCGCTCCCGTGCATCACAGGGGGCGGGCACAGCCCACCGGGTTCTCCCCGCCCAACTGCACGTAGAGCGCGGTCGACGGCGGGCAGTCCGCGCGTTCGCCGACCGCCTTCGTCACCTCGTACTCGGGCGCGGTCCCGCCCTCGCCGTCGCACCGCGTCTCGCGGACCTCGCCGTCGCCGGAGCCGTAGACGCAGTCGCCGACGACGGTGCGCGGGCCGCCGCCACCGCCGGGATCGCCCGGGTGCGGCGGCTGGAGGGACCGCATGCAGGCGTAGCCCTGCGGGACCGCGCCGTCGCCGTCCTCGTCGGAGGCGGGCCGCTGTTCGCTGATGTGCAGCACGAAGTCGGTGGTGGCGGGGCACGGCGGCCCGTCGCCCACCGTGCCGTCGTGCCGGGCGACGACCCGGGCCGCGGCCCGCTCGCTGCCGCACGACACCTCGGTGAAGCTGGTCGTGCCGAACGAACTGCACTCGCCGACGCCCAGGAACGTCACCCCGTACCCCGAGGGCCGCACTCCGGCCGCCGGTGCGGCGGAGCCCGCCGCCGGGGCGCCGGTGTCGTCGTCCGCGGCCGGGAGCGGTCCCTGGCAGGCCGTCAGCACCGCGACCAGCAGGGCCGGTGCGGCCCGGCGCACGGCACGTCTTCCACCCATGTCCATCCCCCCAACCCCCGTCCAGCGTGACCCGCCGCGGCGTGCACACGCCAGACACGCAGGGTGCTTTGCGACGAACGGGGGTGTTGCGCCAGGTGTGTGACGTAGGTGTTGTACGTCCAGGACCGCAACCGGTGTCCGACTAGTACGACAACCCGTGCCCGACGGGGTACAGCACCTGGGCCGGATCGTCCGCCCGCGGCACCGGCACCGGCAGCTTCCCGCGCGGCTCGGCCGCCCCGGCGATCACCCGCGCCGCCGCCCGCACCTCGACGTCCGTCCAGGAGTAGGCCGCGAGGCAGGCGCGCACACCGGGCAGCTGGGCCACGTCGTAGGGGTTGCGCAGGGCCACCGCCACCACCGGCCGGCCGGTCGCCAGCAGCCGCTGCACCAGCGTCCGCTGGGCGCCGGCGGCGGTGACGTTGTACGTGCCGACCACGATCGCGTCCGCCTCCGCGGCCGCCGCGACGGCCCGCTCGATCACCGCGGCGGACGGAGCGGTGCCGGTGGACAGCGCGGTCGCCGTGAAGCCCAGTTCGGTCAGTGCCGAGGCCAGCACGCCGGTCGGCGGCCCGGTGGTGGCGGACGGGGAGGCCGGGTCGGCGCCGACCACCAGCAGCCGGGGCCGCTCGCGCGGGCTCAGCGGCAGCAGCGCGTCCTCGTTGACCAGCAGCGTCGTCGTCCGTTCGGCGATCCGGTCGGCCGCCGCGAGATGGGCGGCCGTGCCCACCACGCGGTCGACGGCGTCGCCGCGGGAGTACGGGTCGTCCAGCAGGCCCAGCTTCGCCTTCAGCCGCAGCACCCGCAGGATCGATTCCTCCAGCCGTTCCTCCGTCAGCTCCCCGTCCTGGACCGCCTTCAGCACGGCGTTCCAGGCGAGGTCCAGCTTGGGCGCGTTGAGCAGCTGGTCCACCCCCGCCTTCAGCGCCAGCACCGGCACCCGGTCGTCGCCGTACTTCTGCCGTACGCCCGCCATGTCGAGCGCGTCGGTGACCACCACCCCGTCGAAGCCGAGCTGTTCGCGCAGGATGCCGGTGAGGATGGGCCGGGACAGGGTCGCCGGGTCGCCGGAGTCGTCGAGGGCGGGGACCAGGATGTGCGCGGTCATGATGGAGTCGATGCCGGCCTCGATCGCGGCGCGGAACGGCGGCGCGTCCAGCGTCTCCCACTGCTCGCGGGTGTGCCGGATGACCGGGAAGCCGTAGTGGCTGTCGGTCTCGGTGTCGCCGTGCCCGGGGAAGTGCTTGGCGGTCGCCGCAACCCCCGACCGCTGGTAGCCGCCGACCTCCGCCGCGACCAGCTCCGCCACCGCCCGCGGGTCGGAGCCGAACGAGCGCACCCCGATCACCGGGTTGGCCGGGTTGACGTTCACATCGGCGACCGGCGCGTAGTCCTGCCGGACGCCCAGCGCGCGCAGCTCCCGGCCCGCGATCCGGCCGAGCAGGCGGGCGTCGCGGCGCGAGCCGCCCGCGCCGACCGCCATCGCGCCCGGGAACAGCGTGGCGGGCTTGCCGATGCGGGCGACGATGCCGTGCTCCTGGTCGGTGGAGAGCAGCAGGGGCAGGCCGCGCGGCAGGGCCAGCGCGGTGCGCTGGAGGCCGTCGGAGAGGTCGGCGATCTGCCGGGGGCTGCGCGTGTTGTGCGCCCAGGCGAAGTAGATGACGCCGCCCAGGCGGTACCTGGCGACCAGCTCGGCGGCGGTGCGGACGCCGAACTCCCTGAGGTTGGCGTCGATGTCGGCCTGGTCGGGGGCGGTGGCGGAGTGGCCGTAGGCCCGGGAGACGAAGAGCTGCCCGACCTTCTCCTCCAGGGTCATCCGGGAGATGAGGCCGCGCAGCCTGTCGTCGCTGTGCGCATGGGCCGGGCCGCCGACGGTGAGAGCGGCGGTGACGCCGGCGGTGGCAGCGAGGACCGTGCGTCTGGAGGGCCTCGCGGTGTTCCCGGTGCTTGCCGTGCTGGTGTGGTGCACGTGCGCTCCTTCCGGAGGAGGTCCGCTGAAGGAAACTTCCAAGAGGTCACCAATATCCGGGAAGTTTCTGCCAGTCAAGGGAAAGCACAGTACCCAGCGAGGGGCCGCCACCGGCGCATTGGAGGGGGGCGCGCCGATGGCGGCATGCTGCCGGCCGCGGTACGGCGGAGAGGGTGGTCGGCGGTCGCAGCCAGCGGCGAGGCCGACACCGCACCCACGGAGACTCTCCGGCAGTCCGGCGGTTGGACGAAGGGGGCTCGGGGCGGGTTCCCGGAAGGCCGCCGATCCGGCGAAGTCGGTGCCGCAGGGGTCAACGGGACGGCTGCGGCGCCGGGTCGGGCCAGTGCGCGCACAGCGTGCGCACCGTCTCCTCGATCGCCGGCCGCCCCGCCGACCCGGACCGCCACAGCGCGTACAGCCGCCGCACCGGCGTCGGATCGAGCGGCACCTCCACCACCTCGGCCGGCAGCGCGCCCCGGCCCAGCCGGGGGATCAGCGCGATGCCCAGCCCGGCGGCGACCAGGGCCACCAGGGTCGGATTCTCGTCGGCCTGGTGGACGATGTCCGGCTCGTGCCCGGCGGCGCGCAGGGTCCGCGTCAGCCAGTCGTGGCAGACCCGCCCCGGTGGCTGGCACACCCACCGCTGGCCGCCCAGCTCCGCCCGCCGCACCCGCTCCCGCCCGGCGAAGGCGTGGCCCCGCGGCACCAGCAGCGTGCACGGGTCGTCGCCGATCACCGCCTGCTCGACGCCCGGCGGCACCGGCAGCGGCGCGATGTCCCAGTCGTGCACCACCGCCAGATCGACCGCGCCCTTGGCCACCATCCCCACCGACAGATGCGGGTCGACCTCGCTGAGCCGGGCGTCCAGGCCGGGGTGGCGTACCGCCAGGTCGGCCAGGACGCCGGGCAGCAGGCCGCGCGCCGCCGAGGGGAACGCGGCCACTGTCAGCCGCCCGGCCGGGACGCCGCGCCGCTGCTCCAGCTCGGCCTCGGCGCGCTCCACGATCGCCAGCAACCGCTCGGCGGTGACCACGAGTTGCCGGGCCTCGGCGGTCAGCCGCACCCCGCGCCCCGCGCGTTCCAGCAGGGTCGTGCGGGTCTCCCGCTCCAGCTTGGCGATCTGCTGGGAGACGGCGGACGGGGTGAAGCCGAGGGCGGCCGCGGCGGCACCGACCGAGCCGTGCACCGAGACGGCGTGCAGGGCGCGCAGACGTTGCAGATCGAGCATGGGGCCTCTCCGGTCGCCGGACGGCAGTACCGGATTCAGTATCGCTTCATCCGACCGTGCAGCGATCATCGCTGGTGCTTCACGGTCGCGGCGGTGATCCTCGACCGTATGCGCCCCGCCCACCTCGCCCTCGCCGTCCTCGTCGCCGCCGTCTGGGGCGTCAACTTCACCGTCATCGAGATCGGCCTCGGCCACTTCCCGCCGCTGCTCTTCTCCGCCCTGCGGTTCCTCGCCGCCGCCGTCCCCGCCGTCCTCCTGGTCGGCCGGCCCAAGGTGGCCTGGAAGTGGATCGTCGCCGTCGGACTGGTGCTGGGCGTCGCCAAGTTCGGGCTGCTCTTCGTCGGCATGGACGCGGGCATGCCCGCCGGCCTCTCCTCGCTGGTCCTCCAGATCCAGGCCGTCTTCACCGCCCTGATCGCCTTCGCCGCCCTCGGCGAGCGCCCCACCCGCACCGGCCTGCTCGGCATGGCCGTCGCGCTCGCCGGGATCGCCGTCGCCGCCGTCGACGAGGGCGCCTCAGGACCGCTGCTGCCGTTCGCCCTGGTGATCGCGGCGGCCGCCTGCTGGGGCGCCTCCAACGCCCTCACCCGCAAGGCGGCACCCCCGGACGCCCTGAACTTCATGGTGTGGGTCAGCACCGTCCCGGTGCTGCCGCTGCTCGCCCTGTCCCTGCTGCTGGAGGGCCCCTCCCGGGACCTGGCCGCGCTGCGCGCCCTCGACTGGCAGGGCGCCGGCACGGTCCTCTACGTCGCCTGGGTCACCACCGTCTTCGGCTTCGGCGCCTGGGGCTGGCTGCTGCGCCGCCACCCCGCCTCCACGGTCGCCCCGTTCTCCCTGCTCGTCCCGGTCTTCGGGATGTCCTCGGCGGCCCTGCTGCTGGGCGAGCCGGTGAGCCCGCTGCGCTGGTGCGCGGCCGTGCTGCTGGTGGGCGGGGTGGCCCTGGCCTCCTGGGCGCCACGGCGCCGCGCCGCCGCGACGCGGGCGGTCCATCCCGTGGACGTCCCGGCGCGCGAGACGGCCGTCGGCAGATCATGAGGGCATGCCCGTAGTCGACATCCCCGGTTCCAAGTCCATCACCGCCCGCGCCCTCTTCCTCGCGGCGGCAGCCGACGGCGTCACCACCCTCGTACGGCCCCTGCGGTCGGACGACACCGAGGGGTTCGCCGAAGGTCTGGTGCGGCTCGGCTATCGCGTCGGCCGCACCCCGGACTCCTGGCAGGTCGACGGCCGCCCCGAGGGCCCCGCTGTGGCGGAGGCCGACGTCTACTGCCGCGACGGCGCGACGACCGCCCGCTTCCTGCCCACCCTCGCCGCCGCCGGCCACGGCACCTACCGCTTCGACGCCTCCGAGCAGATGCGCCGCCGCCCGCTGCTGCCGCTCACCCGCGCCCTGCGCGACCTCGGCGTGAAACTGCGCCACGAACAGACCGAGGGCCACCATCCGCTGACCGTCGAGGCGGCGGGCGTGGAGGGCGGCCGGGTGACCCTGGACGCCGGGCAGTCCTCCCAGTACCTGACGGCGCTGCTGCTGCTCGGCCCCCTCACCCGGACCGGCCTGCGCATCGACGTCACGGACCTGGTCTCGGTGCCGTACGTCGAGATCACCCTCGCGATGATGCGCTCCTTCGGCGTCCAGGTGCGCCGGGAGGGCAACGCCTTCCTCGTCCCGCCCGGCGGCTACCGCGCCACCACCTACGCCGTCGAACCGGACGCCTCCACCGCCAGCTACTTCTTCGCCGCCGCCGCGCTCACCGGCGGCGAGGTGACCGTGCCCGGCCTCGGCACGGGCGCGCTCCAGGGCGACCTGGGCTTCGTGGACGTCCTGCGCCGGATGGGCGCGCACGTCGACATCGGCGCGGACCGCACGACGGTGCGCGGCACCGGCGCCCTGCGCGGCCTCACGGTCAACATGCGGGACATCTCCGACACCATGCCGACCCTCGCCGCGATCGCGCCGTTCGCCACCGGCCCCGTGCGCATCGAGGACGTCGCCAACACCCGGGTGAAGGAGTGCGACCGGCTGGAGGCCTGCGCGGAGAACCTGCGACGGCTCGGAGTGCCGGTGGAGACCGGCCCCGACTGGATCGAGATCCACCCCGGGACGCCCGCCGCCGGCGTCGAGATCCGCTCGCACGGCGACCACCGCATGGTGATGTCCTTCGCGGTGACCGGCCTGCGCGCGCCGGGCGTCTCCTTCGACGACCCCGGTTGCGTCCGCAAGACCTTCCCCGGCTTCCACGAGGAGTTCGCGAAGCTGGCCGCGGCTATCGGCTGACCTCACGGGCGGTCGCGGCCAGCTGCTCCCGCACCGCCGCCAGCACCGGATCGCCCTCCGCGCCCGCCCGTACGGCCGCGAAGACGTTCCGCGACGGCGGCGGGCCCTCGATCGGCGGCAGGACGATCCGGCGGTGCGCGTACACGTCGCGGACCAGCCGCGGGACCAGCGCCACGCCCTGCCCGGCCTCGACGAGCGCCGCCACCGCAGCCCAGTCGTCCACCGCGTACCGCACGTCCGGCGTGAACCCGGCCGCCGCGCACACCGACCGCGCCACCGCGCCGCAGCAGCTGCGCGCCGCGCCGACGATCCACGCCTCGGCGGCCAGCTCCCGCAGCGCCACCGGCCGCCCGGCCGCGGCCAGCCGGTGCCCGGTCGGCACCGCCAGGTCCAGCACGTCGGTCAACAGATCGGTGCGGCGGTAGCGGCGGTCGGTGTGCGGGGGAGCGGCGGCGAAGTCCACGGCGACGGCCAGGTCGATCCGGCCCGCGTCGAGGTCCGTGAACACATCCGGCGGCTCCGCCTCCACGACGTCGACGCGCAGCCGCGGGAACCGCTCGCGCAGCGCCCGCAGCGCGCCGGGCAGCAGCCCCAGCACCGCGCTCGAGAAGCAGCCGACGGTCACCGTGCCCCGGCCGCCCGTCCCGTACGCCGCCAAGTCCGCGCGCGCCCGCTCCAGTTGCGCCGCGATCAGCTCCGCGTGCGCCAGCAGCACCCGGGCCTGCCCGGTGAGCCGCACCCCGCGCCCGTCCCGCTCGGTGAGCGGCACGCCCGCCTCCCGGGCCAGCGCGGAGATCTGTTGGGACACCGCGGAGGGCGTCAGATGCAGGGCCTCGGCGGTCCGCGCCAGACTGCCCCGCCGCTCCAGCTCCCGCAGCACGGTGAGCCGGCGCAGATCGATGGTGAAGTTCCCGCTTACTTCTTCCACCGCGAAAGATTAACTGGACCGCATGACCGGCGATCGGAAACGATCACTTCATGACCGCCTGTCTCATCCTGCACGGCTGGCAGAACCACCGCCCCCGTGACCACTGGCAGCACTGGCTCGCCGACCGCCTCACCGAGCACGGCCACGCCGTCATCTACCCGCAGCTGCCCGACGCCGACGATCCCGACCTGGACGTCTGGCTCGCCGAACTCACCCGCCACCTCGCCGCCCTCGACGGCCCCGACCGCGTGGTGATCGCGCACAGCGCCTCGGCCCTGCTGTGGCTGCACGCCGTGGCGCGCGGCGCGGTCGGGCCCGGTGCCGTCGACCGGGTGCTGCTCGTCGCACCGCCGTCCGCTTCCGTGCTCGCGCGCCACCCCGAGGTCGCCGCGTTCGCGCCGCCGCCGCTCGACGGGCTCACCCTCCCGGCCCCCACCCGGCTGGTCTGCGGCGACGCCGACCCGTACTGCCCGGAGGGCGCCGAGACCGCCTTCGCCGGCCCGCTCGGCATCCCCGCCGACGTCCTCCCCGGCGCCGCCCACCTCGACCTCGACGCCGGCTACGGCCCCTGGCCCGCCGTACTGGCCTGGTGCCTCGACGCGTCGGCGCCGCTCACCGCGCGCTGAGCACCGCCACCCGGGGCGGCGCGCTCACGCCGAGTCGTTGAGGAGCCGGGCCAGATGGTCGTGGCCCGCGGTGAGCAGTCCGGGCAGCGGGGCCGCCGCCTCGTACCAGCGCTTCTCGTACTCCCAGCACAGCCAGCCGTCCCAGCCGTGCCGGGACAGCACCTCCACGCACTCGGCGAGCGGCAGCACCCCCTCGCCCAGCGGCAGCGGGGCGCTGTCGTCGGCCGAGGCGATGTCCTTGACCTGCACATAGCCGAGGTGCGGGGCGAGGGCCGCGTACGTCTCCGACGGCTGCTCGCCGCCCAGCCAGGTGTGCATCACGTCCCACAGGGCGCCCACGTGCCGGTGCCCGACCGGGCCGAGGATGCGGATCGCGTCCGCGCCGGTGCGGTGCGAGTCATGGGTCTCCAGCAGGATCCGCACGTCCGCGTCGGCGGCCAGTTCGGCGGCGACGCCCAGCCGCCGGGCGGCGATCGCGTCCGCCTCCGCCATCGGCTGGCCCACCACGTCGGCGCCCGGGAAGACCCGGACGAACGGGGCGCCCAGATCGCCGGCCAGCTCCACCAGGCCGCGGATCTCCTCCAGCACCGGCTCGTCGTCCCCCGGCGCCGCCACCCGCGCGTACCCGGCGAGGCCGAGCAGCTCCACCCCGGCCGCCTTGAACCCGGCCGCGACGTCCGCGCGCTCCGCCGCGTCGATCCCTGGATGCACCGGCTCCTCGCGGTGCGCGCGCAGTTCGACGCCGTGATAACCGTGCGAGGCCGCCAGGCGCAGCACGTCGGGGAGCGGGAGACCGGGGACGCCGAGGGTGGAGAACGCCAGTTTCATACTCAGCGACCCTACTCGTGACTCCGCCGCCGCGCGCAGATCGAGCCGCCCGTCCGGCGGCTCCGGCGCCTACTCGGCTGTCGCCCGCCGGTACACGTTCACCAGCGTGCCGACGTCCGACCTGGTCGTGGAGACCAGCTCGAAGGGGAACTTCGCACCGCCGTCCGGGAAGATCGACTTGCCGCCGCCCAGCACCACCGGCATCACGATGAGCCGCAGCTCGTCCGCCAGGCCCTCGGCGATCAGCGTGCGGGCGAGGGTCGGGCTGCCCATGACCAGCAGGTCGCCGCCCTCGCCCTCGCGCAGCTTGCGCAGCTCGGCGACCGCCTCCGCGACCGGGATCCGCACGGAGTTGTCCCAGGTCAGGTCGGAGTCGCCGAGCGAGTCGGAGACGACGTACTTGCGGAGCGTGTTCATCCGGTCCGCGAACGGGTCCCCGCCCCGCTCGGGCCACGCCGCCGCCATGGCCTGCCAGGTCCGCCGCCCGAACAGCAGCGCGTCGGCCTCCCGCAGCGCCGCGTCGAAGGCGCCGCCGACGACCTCCGGGTCGAAGAAGGGGTGCGTCCAGCCGCCGTGCGCGAAGCCGCCGTCGGTGTCCTCCTGCGGGCCGCCGGGGGCCTGGACGACGCCGTCGAGGCTGATGAACTCGCTGATGACGATGCGCATGGTGGTGTCTCCCACGTCTCGGTGTCGCTGCCGGAGAGTAGGACGGCCGGCGAGACCGAAACTAATCGCCCGAGGGCCGGCCCGCCCGCGAAACGACCAGTACGGATCCTCCCCCCCCCCGCACTCGACGGCCCCACGAGCACCCTCCGCCGGGACCGGCCCGCCCGCGAAACGACCAGTACGGATCCTCACCGCACCGGACGGCCCGGTGAGCGCGCCTGTGCCTACGCCGGCACCGAGCCGCTCGTCTGGTCGCAGGGGCACGGGCAGGCGCCGTACGGGCCGTAATCTCCTTGCCGCCCGAGGGGCCGGCGTGCTGCGGTGACCGGCATGACCTCACTCATCCGTCACATCACCGTCGACTCCGCCGACCCCTACACCCTGGCCGCCTTCTGGGCGCGGGCGCTGGACGGCACGCTCGGCGAGGACGACCTCCCCGGCGACCCCGAGGCCCTGGTGACCACGCCGACGGCCACGCTGCTCTTCGTCCGCGTCGACGGCCCCAAGTCGGTGAAGAACCGCGTCCACTGGGACCTCCAGCCCCAGGACCGCACCCGCGACGAGGAGGTCGACCGCCTGCTCGCCCTCGGCGCCCGCCCGCACAGCGACCACCGCCGCCCCGACGGCACGGGCTGGGTCACCCTGACCGATCCGGAGGACAACGAGTTCTGCGTGGAACGCAGCGCGAAGGAACGAACGACCACCTGACCCGACCCGACCGCTCGCCCTCCGGGCCTCACCGCCCCGCTGCCGCTCGACTCGGTGCCCGTGGCCACCGGTGAGCTGGTAGCCACCGGCCGCCCTCGCCGTCCTGGCCCGACCGTCCGACCCTTGCGCTCCCGCCCCGGCCGACGCGGCGGTCCCGGCCTGGCCGACGCGGCGGTCCCGGCCTGGCCGACGCGGCGGTCCCGGCCTGGCCGGCGCGTGGGTCACGGCCTGGCCGGCGCGGCGGTCACGGTCCGGCCGTCCTGGCTCCGCCGTGTCGGACCGGCGGCCTCAGCCCTCGTAGCCCTCGCCGTCTCGGCCCCTGCCGGTCTGGCCCGGCCGTCTCGGACCGGCGGCTTCAGCCCTCGCCGTCTCGGCCCTTGCCGCTCCGGCCCGGCCGTCTCGGCTCCGCCGTCTCGGACCGGCGGTCTCAGCTCTCGTAGCCCCCGTAGCCCCCGTAGCCCCCGTAGCCCGCGCAGCCCTCGCCGTCTCGGTTCCGCCGTTGCAGCCCGGCTGTTTCGGCGCGGCCGTTTCAGCGCGGCCGTTTCGGCACGGCTGTTCTCAGCCCGGTCGTCCCGGCCCCGCCGCCCCCTCAGCCCCGAGGTGCGCCCGAGGACCCCCGGACCATCAACTCGCCGCGCACCGTGGCGATTCCGCCGGGGGGCGGTTCCTCGCGGCCCATGGCGATGCGGCCGGCGCGGGCGCCCGCCTCGGCGAGGGGGAGGCGGACCGTCGTCAGGGCGGGGACGGCGTCGATGCTGAAGGGGAGGTCGTCGAAGCCGGCGACGGAGACGTCCTCCGGGATGCGCAGACCGGACTCGCGCAGGGCGGCGCAGGCGCCGAGGGCGACGGAGTCGTTGGCGGCGACGATCGCGGTCAGCGTCGGGTCGCGGCGCAGCAGTTCCAGGGTCGCCTCGTAGCCGGAGCGGCGGTCGTAGCGGCCGTGCACCGTCCAGCGGGGGTCCTCCTCGACGCCCGCGGCGGCGAGTGCGGCGCGGTGGCCCTCCAGGCGGTGCCGGGTGGTGGTGCGCTCCTCGGGGCCCGCGATGTAGCCGAGCCTGCGGTGGCCGAGGCCGAGCAGGTGTTCGGTGAGCTGCTTGCCGCCGCCCCGGTTGTCGAAGGTCAGGGCGACCGCGTCGGTGTCGGGCGCGGGCGGCCGCCCGCAGAGCACGACCCGGGTCCCGGCCTCGGCCAGCTTCCGCAGTTTCGTCGCGACGGCCGCCGCGTGCGGCGCGTTCTCGATGGCGCCGCCGGTGAGCACCACGGCCGCGGCCCGCTGGCGTTGCAGCAGCGTCAGATAGGTCAGTTCGCGTTCCGGTGAGCCACCGGTGTTGCAGACGACGGCCAGCCGTTCGCCGCCGGCGCGTCCGCCGGGTCCGCCGATCTCGGACTGGATGGCACCGGCCATGATCCCGAAGAAGGGGTCGGCGATGTCGTTGACGAGGATGCCGACGAGGTCGGAGGTCGCGGCGGCGAGCGCGCTCGCGGGGCCGTTGAGGACGTAGTCCAGTTCGTCGACCGCCTTCAGGACCCGCTCACGGGTCGAGGCGGCCACGGGATAGTTCCCGTTGAGCACGCGCGACACCGTCGCGGGCGAGACCTGGGCGCGGGCCGCCACGTCCGCCAGGGTCACCGTCATCTCGTCGTCCTCCGGTCGCGCGTCTCGCGCATCTGTCGTACCTCGTCGTACGTCGTGGGCCTCGGTGTGGGGGGTCGCGGGGGGAGGGATCCCGGCACTGCTCGCAGGGATCTTCCCGCCACGACGTCGTACACGGCCCCCGACCGCTCGCGGTTCCGTGCAGACCATAAGGCCGTCGGCCCCGCGTGTTCGCCCCCTCGAACAAGTCGAGTGTGCGGTGGTCTTGTCCAGACCCCTGCGGAGAGGCTAGCTTCTCATCACATAGAAAGCGCTTGCTGTACCGCTCACCAGTCCGTGCCAGGGGGCGTACGCGGCGCGCACACCCCGCGTACAACGCTTGAGAAGGGACCGACGTGACACGCAAGACGGTGCGTATCGCCATGAACGGTGTGACCGGACGCATGGGCTATCGCCAGCACCTGGTCCGCTCCATCCTCGCCCTGCGCGAACAGGGCGGCCTCGACCTCGGCGACGGCACCGTGCTGTGGCCGGAGCCGATCCTGGTCGGCCGCCGCGAGCACGCGCTCAAGGCGCTCGCCGAGCAGCACGGCCTGGAGCACGTCTCCACCGACCTGGACGCGGTCCTCGCCGACCCGACCGTCGACATCTACTTCGACGCCCAGGTCACCTCGGCCCGCGAGGAGGCGATCCGGAAGGCGATCGCGGCCGGCAAGCACATCTACACCGAGAAGCCCACCGCCACCGGCCTGGAAGGCGCCCTGGAGCTGGCCCGCCTGGCGAACGAGGCCGGCATCAAGCACGGCGTCGTCCAGGACAAGCTCTTCCTCCCCGGCCTGCTGAAGCTGAAGCGGCTCATCGACGGCGGCTTCTTCGGCCGCATCCTGTCCGTGCGCGGCGAGTTCGGCTACTGGGTCTTCGAGGGCGACTGGCAGCAGGCCCAGCGCCCCTCCTGGAACTACCGCGCCGAGGACGGCGGCGGCATCGTCGTCGACATGTTCCCGCACTGGGAGTACGTGCTGCACGAGCTGTTCGGCCGGGTGAAGTCCGTCCAGGCCCTCACCGCCACCCACATCCCGCAGCGCTGGGACGAGAACGACAAGCCCTACGACGCCACCGCCGACGACGCCGCCTACGGCATCTTCGAGCTGGACGGCGGCGCGATCGCCCAGATCAATTCCTCCTGGACGGTCCGCGTCAACCGCGACGAACTCGTCGAGTTCCAGGTCGACGGCACCGAGGGCTCCGCCGTCGCGGGCCTGCGCAACTGCCGTGTCCAGCACCGCAGCGCCACCCCCAAGCCGGTGTGGAACCCGGACATCCCCGCCACCGAGGTCTTCCGCGACCAGTGGCAGGAGGTGCCCGACAACGCCGAGTTCGACAACGGGTTCAAGGCCCAGTGGGAGCTGTTCCTCAAGCACGTCTACGCCGACGCCCCCTACCACTGGGACCTGCTCGCCGGCGCCCGCGGTGTCCAGCTCGCCGAGCTGGGCCTGAAGTCCTCGGCCGAGGGCCGCCGCCTCGACGTCCCGGAGATCTCGCTGTGACCATCCAGCTCCCGGACGCACGGGGCACGCTGCGCACCTACGAGCCCCGCACCGAACCCCTCGCCGTCACCTCCGGCGCCGCCTTCACCTCCCGTACGGTCTTCTCCGCGGCGCACGTCGTCGCCGACCCGTTCGCCGACGTCAGCCCCGACTCCCCGGCCGCCGTCGACTGGGACGCCACCCTCGCCTTCCGCCGCCACCTGTGGTCGCACGGGCTCGGCGTCGCCGAGGCGATGGACACCGCCCAGCGCGGCATGGGCCTGGACTGGGCGGGCGCGGCCGAGCTGATCCGCCGCTCCGCCGCCGAGGCCAAGGCGGTCGGCGGCCTGATCGCCTGCGGTGTCGGCACCGACCAGCTCACCGGCCCGGCCGGCCTGGCCGAGGTGCGGGCGGCCTACGAGGAGCAGCTGGCCGTCGTCGAGCAGGCCGGCGCCCAGGCCATCCTGATGGCCTCCCGCGCCCTGGCCGCCGCGGCCCGCGGCCCCGAGGACTACCTGGAGATCTACGGCCACCTGCTGCGCCAGGCCGCCGAGCCGGTGATCCTGCACTGGCTCGGCCCGATGTTCGACCCGGCGCTGGAGGGCTACTGGGGCTCGCCCGACCTCGACGCGGCCACCGACACCTTCCTGGAGGTCATCGCCGCCCACCCCGACAAGGTCGACGGCATCAAGGTCTCGCTGCTCGACGCGCAGCGCGAGATCGACCTGCGCCGCCGCCTCCCGCAGGGCGTGCGCTGCTACACCGGTGACGACTTCAACTACCCCGAGCTGATCGCGGGCGACGAGCAGGGCTTCAGCCACGCCCTGCTCGGCATCTTCGACCCGCTCGGGCCGCTGGCCGCGCAGGCGGTCCGGACCCTCGACACCGGTGACGTGAGCGGCTTCCGCGGCCTCCTCGACCCCACCGTCGAGCTGTCCCGGCACCTGTTCCAGGCGCCCACCCGCTTCTACAAGACGGGCGTGGTGTTCCTGGCCTGGCTGGCCGGCCACCAGTCGCACTTCACCATGGTCGGCGGCCTCCAGTCGGCCCGCTCCCTGCCGCACTTCGCCCGCGCCTACGAACTCGCCGACGGCCTCGGCCTGTTCCCCGACCCCAAACTGGCCGAGGAGCGGATGAAGACCCTCCTGGCGCTGTACGGAGTGACCCAGTGACGACACCGTCCCTCGAACGCTTCTCCATCAACCAGATGACGGTGAAGCAGCTGTCGGTGCCCGAACTCGCCGACGCCTGCACCGCCCTGGGCGTCCGCAACGTGGGCCTGTGGCGCGAACCGGTCCAGTCGTACGGCGTCGAGGCCACCGCGAAACTGGTCCGCGACGCAGGCCTGACGGTGACGACCCTGTGCCGCGGCGGCTTCCTCACGGCGATCGACCCGGCCGAGCGCGCGGCGGCCCTCGCCGACAACCGCAGGGCGGTCGACGAGGCCGCGACGCTGGGCACCGACACCCTCGTCCTGGTCTCCGGCGGCCTGCCCGCCGGCTCCAAGGACCTGCACGGCGCCCGCGAACGCATCGCGGACGCACTGGCGGAACTCGGGCCGTACGCCGAGCGGCACGGCGTGAAGCTGGCGATCGAGCCCCTGCACCCGATGTTCGCCTCCGACCGCTGTGTCGTCTCCACCCTGGCCCAGGCCCTCGACCTGGCGGAACGCTTCCCCGCCCACCAGGTCGGCGTCACCGTGGACACGTACCACATCTGGTGGGACGACCAGGCGCCCGCGCAGATCGCCCGCGCCGGCGCCGGCGGCCGCATCCACACCTTCCAGCTCGCCGACTGGACCACCCCGTTGCCCGAGGGCGTCCTCAACGGCCGCGGCCAGATCGGCGACGGCGCGATCGACATGCGCGAGTGGAAGGGCTACGTCGAGGCCGCCGGATACACCGGCGCCATCGAGGTGGAACTGTTCAACGAGGAGCTGTGGGCCCGGGACGGACGCGAGGTGCTGAAGGAGACCGCCGAGCGGTTCACCGAGCACGCCGCCTGACCGGCCCGCGACCGAGGACACCGGGCACGGCCACCGCACAGTGACGGCACCCCGCCACGGCCGTGCCCGGCTCGCCCCGCCCACCGGGAAAAAAATCTTGGAATCCCCGTGCAACCCTTCGCCCACCCGGCGGGTCGTACAGGGCATCAGAACTTCTGCAGGGAATTTCCGGGGGGAGATTCCGGGGGGATCCGGGGGGATCGCCGGGGTTCTGACGGAGGGGGAGAAGCCGAGGGGCCCGGTCACCGACCGGGCCCCTCGAAGCATCTCGGGAGTCAGGATCGGCGCAGGACCCGCCGAAGGGTCGGCTCAAGGTGAGGATGCGTTGTCGGTGGCATCCTGTACGATTCCCGCCGCCATGGCGACGGACCCTGCTACGCGCCAGTAGATCGGGATGATCAGGACATCTGACCCCTCGTTCGGCTGTGCCGTCGGTCACCCATTGGCGTGTGATGTGCGCCACTTTCACATGTTCACGACTTTGCTGAGCAGGTCTAAGCCTGATGCGGGGCCGGAATCCGCGATTCCGCATCCGTCTCAACCTGCTTGCAGGTGTCGCGAATGACCTTGCGAGCAGGGCAAGATGGCTGTGTGCGCCCGGGAGGCAACCGAGTTTCGCCCTTCCGGTCGGCGCGGTGACATGGCGAGAGCCCCATCTCCGTTGCCTGGAAGCTGTAGAGATGAGGCCCTCTGGCATCACCAGAACGGGTTGAGCCCCGGCCGTCAGGTCGGGGCTCTCGCCCTCAGTGGCTCAGGAACTCACGCACGATCTTGTAGATCGCGTAGATCGGCCCGAGCCAGCGGACCTTGTTGTAGGTCCGGTCCGCCTTGCTGTTCTGGTGCCCCTCAGGCTGTGCAGCCATTGGGCCGCCCCCTTTCCGGTCCACGTTCGTGAACCCCGCGGGGACGCCCACGACATCTCGTGGACCCTCCGGGGAGCGGTGGTAGCCCAACACAGTACCGGGCGCCACGGGCAACCTCGGTCCGCGCATGTCACCCCCAAGGGTGATGAGAGCGGCGCATCGGTGGCACGGCGTGCCGGGTCTGGTGGTCGGCGTGCCACGTATGTGGCGATCAAGGCAACTGCCAGCATCGTTGTGCGTGTTCGGCAGGGAACGGTGTGTCAGTTCCCGGTGCTCGAGTCGCGTAAATCACATCCTGTGGATGAGGGGACCTCCGTCGAAGTCCGTACGGAAGTGTCACTGATGGCATCAATTCTTCCTCGTGGCGCGTAAGTTCGCGGCAAAAGCGCCCCTTTGCCCGTCATCTCCGGTCACACGCAGTTCATTTGTGTGCAGCCGTTGCCGACGTACGGCCGTGCCTCGCCGGGGTCGGCTCGGGGAGGCGGGCCGTCGGCAGGCCAGCCGCCCGGACCTCCGTCGCCGCCGTGCCGCTCTCGACCACCAGTTCGGCCGGCAGTCCGTCCAGCACTCCACGAAGGGCGGCACCCCGGCCCGGAACGCCAGGTCCGCCCGCACGGGCCGGGATCAAGCCCCAGGCGCGGCCGAAACCTGACTGTGACGCGGGGTGCGCTCTGATGAGCGCGGTAGCGGGTGGGGTGGAGCGGGTCCAGGCTGGAAGGAGGGGGAGCCACACCCGGCGAGGTCCCAAGGAGCTGGAGCCATGACATCCGCGACTCGGAAAGACGTCCCCGTCGCACTCGAAGGCGACGGAGTGGAAGTGCGGATGCAGCCGATCGGCGGCGGCCTGTCCGTCGGCTGGATCACCCTGCCGCAGGGCACGGACATGGGCCCGGCGCTGAAGGGCCTGCCGGACGACGCGTGCCAGTGCCCGCACTGGGGCTACCTGCTGAAGGGCCGCATCCGGATGCGGACACCGGCGGGCGAGGAGGTCTACGAGGCGGGCCAGGCGTACTACTGGGCGCCGGGCCATGTGCCGCTGGCCCTGGAGGACACCGAACTGGTCGAGTTCTCCCCGACGGAGGAGTTCGCGAAGGTCATCGACCACGTGGTGGCGGGGGCCGGCGGCGGCTGAGCCCACCGGCCCCGGGGTCACCCGACGAACAGCTCCGCCGGGTCGGTGGCGTGCAGGGCTCGCTGGGCCCAGGTTTCCAGTTGGGCGAGGTCGGAGCAGGTGTCGACGCGGTGGCGGGTCCGGTCGGTCACGGGGATGCCGCGCCACTCAAGGATCTTGAGCACCAGATGTCGGCGGATCTCGACCCGGCCCTGCTCCCGGCCTTCCTCTCGTGCCTGTTCGGCCAGCGGGTGCCGCCAGACGTACTGGATCGCCGGTCGGCGGCTCACTCGGCGGCGAACAGTTCGGCGGCGTCGGCGGCGTGGACGGCGCGCTGGGCCCAGGTCTCCAGTTGGCGGAGGTCGGTGCAGGTGTCGACGCGATGGCGGATGTCGTTGGGTACGGGGATGCCGCGCCACTCCAGGATCTGCAAGACCATCTGCCGACAGCTCTCGATCCGGCCTTCCTCCCGTACCTGCTCGGCCAGCGGGTGTCGCCAGAAGTACTGGATCGCCGTCATCAGGTCCCTCCACATCTGCTTCGCCTGGGGGTCGGTCAGGCATGAGTCGACGAACTGCACGAAGACCGCGGCACTGTCGGAGTCGATGGACCGCAGCGCGGAAGCCAGCGCTTCCAGTATGGCCGGGGCCTGTCGGCCGCGTCCGTGCGTCATGGCCGAGAGCACCGCGAGGGGTACGTCCCTCTCCGCCTGCCGCTCGTCCGTGATCACGGGCACGTTGTCCGGGCCGAGCACGAGCGGTCGCACCGTCAGTGAGTTCCAGCCCGGGAAGCCGAACCGGATGGGCCGCGAGGCCCACTTGGCGGTGGCGGAGTTCTGGGTGATGACGATGAGCACCGGCTCGCAGCGGTACTTCTCGTACAGGTAGGACAGGTAGTAGGGCCAGCTGCCCCGCTTGCGGTCGTCCACCTTGCCCTGTGACTCGACCACGAGGAGGTAGGTCCCCTCGTCCGTCTCCGCCCGCAGCAGGGTGGCGAGGCCCGGCTTCGCCGGCTGGCTTCCCATTACGCCTGCACCGACGAGCAGTTCGTCGATGCCCTCGCCGCGATGGCTGCCGATCGGACACGAGGTTGGTGGGAGGAGTACCGGGGCCGACTGCCGACCCCCTTCCTGGACCTTGCCGAACTGGACCACCACGCGGCGTTCCGGAACGAGGTGGCCGTCCTGTTCGTGCCGGGTCTGCTGCAGACGGAGGATTACGCACGCGCGGTGTTCTCCGCGCGGGTCCCGGAACTTGCGGCGGAGGAACTCGAGCTGCGCATCCGTCACAGAATGGCGTGGCGCGTGATCCTCGAGAGGCCCTCTTCCGTCCCCTACAAGGTGGTGATCCATGAAGCGGCGCTGCGGATCAGGGTGAGCGACCGTGCCGCCTCGCGGTCCCAGCTCATTCGCCTTGCCGAGCTTTCGGAGGCCGATCACATCACCCTGCGCATCGTTCCCTTCGACCTGGACGGTTTCGCCAGGGCCTCCAGTGCGATGACCTATGTGGGCGGGCCTCTGCCGAAACTGGACACCGTGGTGCGAGACGCACCCCATGGCTCGGTCTTCCTCGACTCCGAAGCCCAACTGAACGCTTATCGAACGCGCTTCCGTAAAGTAGAGGCTGTATCACTCGCGCCTGACCGGTCGCGTGACTTCCTGAACACGTTGGCGAGAGAGCTGTGAGGCAGCCCATGACCACCTCGGGCGATTGGCGGAAGTCCTCCTACTCGGGTGAGGGTGACGGCAACGACTGCGTGGAGATCGCGCTCCGGCACCCCCGAACTGCCGTCCGCGACTCCAAAGCCCCAGTCGGACCCCAGCTCACCTTCCCCGCCGAAGCCTTCACCGCGTTCCTCGAAGCCCTCAAGAGGCCGCCGCGCCCCTGACGTCCTTGCCGTACCGCCGGAACTCCGCCGTCTGCACCGTCCAGGGCCCGAACGGCACCGCGTCCCCGAAGATGTACGGCTCCTTGCGGCTGTACCGGCCCTTGCACGGATCGGAGTGCACCTCGATCGTGCCGGTGCGCGGGTCGACGATCAGGTAGTGCGGGATGCCCATGGCCGGATAGTCGGCCAGCTTCTCCCGGTAGTCGTTGTCCGGATTGGACGGCGAGACGATCTCCACCACGGCCAGCGCCTGCGTCGCGTCGACCGCCAGGCCTTCCTCGTCGAGGACGGCCTCCGGGATGACGACCGCGTCGGGCCGGCGCATGCGACCGATCGCGGGATGTTCGATCTCGGGGCCGCTGGCGCAGATGTAGCCGGAGTGAGTGGTGAGCAGTTGCGTGTCCAACTGCTTGCAGATGCGGCGGATGGTGCCCTCGTGACGCTTGGACGGACACATCATGGCCAGTATCGGACCCGAGGGCCCGATCTCGACGGTCCAGGCTCCTTCCAGACCCTCCGCGTAGGCACCGAGTTCCTCGGCGATCGCCCGCATCCTGGCGTAGTCCATGCCCCAAGACTACTGAGAGGCCCCTCCCGGCCGCCCGTTGTCACAGCCCGCCGGTACCGTCGGATCATGGCCAACCAGACGGCAGGGGCCCCCGGCGAGTGGCGGCCGGCCACAGTCGAAGGGGTGCTGGAGCGCATCACCTACGCCAACGAGGACACCGGCTACACCGTCGCCCGTGTGGACACCGGGCGCGGGGCCGGTGACCTGCTCACCGTCGTCGGTGCGCTGCTGGGCGCGCAGGTGGGGGAGTCGTTGCGGATGGAGGGCCGCTGGGGCTCGCATCCGCAGTACGGCAAGCAGTTCCACGTGGAGAACTACACGACCCTGCTGCCGGCCACCGTCCAGGGCATCCGCCGCTACCTGGGCTCCGGCCTGGTCAAGGGCATCGGGCCGGTCTTCGCCGACCGCATCACCCAGCACTTCGGGCTCGACACCCTCAAGATCATCGAAGAGGAGCCCAAGCGGCTCATCGAGGTCCCCGGGCTCGGGCCGAAGCGCACGAAGAAGATCGCCGACGCCTGGGAGGAGCAGAAGGCGATCAAGGAGGTGATGCTGTTCCTCCAGACCGTGGAGGTCTCCACCTCTATCGCCGTGCGGATCTACAAGAAGTACGGCGACGCGTCGATCTCCGTCGTCAAGAACCAGCCGTACCGCCTCGCCGCCGACGTCTGGGGCATCGGCTTCCTCACCGCCGACAAGATCGCCCAGTCCGTCGGCATCCCGCACGACAGCCCCGAACGCGTCAAGGCCGGTTTGCAGTACGCCCTCTCCCAGTCCGCCGACCAGGGCCACTGCTACCTCCCCGAGGAGCGGCTGATCGCCGACGCGGTCAAGCTGCTCCAGGTCGACACCGGACTGGTCATCGAGTGCCTGAGCGAACTCGCCGAGCCCGACGAGGACGGCGGCGACCCCGGTGTCGTACGGGAGAAGGTGCCCGGCCCGGACGGCGCCGCCGGCGAGCCCGTCACCGCCGTCTACCTGGTCCCCTTCCACCGCGCCGAACTCTCCCTCGCCGCCCAGCTGCTGCGCCTCCTGCGCACCGACCAGGACCGGATGCCCGGCTTCCAGGACGTCGCCTGGGACAAGGCGCTGGCCTGGCTGAGAGGCCGTACCGGCGCCGACCTCGCCCCCGAGCAGGAGGCCGCCGTCAAGCTGGCGCTGACGAAGAAGGTCGCCGTGCTCACCGGCGGCCCCGGCTGCGGCAAGTCCTTCACGGTGCGGTCCATCGTCGAGCTGGCCCGTGCCAAGCGGGCCAAGGTGCTGCTCGCCGCGCCGACCGGCCGGGCCGCCAAGCGGCTCGCGGAGCTGACCGGCGCCGAGGCGTCCACCGTGCACCGGCTGCTGGAGCTGAAGCCGGGCGGGGACGCCGCCTACGACCGGGACCGGCCGCTGGACGCGGATCTGGTCGTCGTCGACGAGGCGTCCATGCTGGACCTGCTCCTCGCCAACAAGCTCGTCAAGGCCGTGCCTCCCGGCGCCCACCTGCTCTTCGTCGGCGATGTCGACCAGCTGCCGAGCGTCGGCGCGGGCGAGGTGCTCAGAGACCTCCTCGCCGACGGCGGCCCCGTCCCCGCCGTGCGCCTGACCCGCGTCTTCCGCCAGGCCCAGCAGTCCGGGGTCGTCACCAACGCGCACCGCATCAACGCGGGTCAGCACCCGCTCACCGACGGCCTGAAGGACTTCTTCCTCTTCGTCGAGGACGAGACGGAGGAGGCCGGCCGGCTCACCGTGGATGTGGCGGCCCGCCGCATTCCGGCCAAGTTCGGCCTCGACCCACGCCGGGACGTGCAGGTGCTGGCCCCGATGCACCGAGGGCCGGCCGGTGCCGGCACCCTCAACGGCCTGCTCCAGCAGGCCATCACACCGGGGCGCCCGGAGGTGCCGGAGAAGCGGTTCGGCGGCCGGGTCTTCCGGGTCGGCGACAAGGTCACCCAGATCCGCAACAATTACGAAAAAGGGAAGAACGGTGTCTTCAACGGCACCGTGGGCGTGGTCACCTCGCTCGACCCGGTCGACCAGCGGCTGACGGTGCTGACCGACGAGGACGAGGAGGTGCCGTACGAGTTCGACGAACTGGACGAGCTGGCCCACGCCTACGCGGTGACGATCCACCGCTCGCAGGGCAGCGAGTACCCGGCGGTGGTGATCCCGGTCACCACCGGTGCCTGGATGATGCTTCAGCGCAATCTGCTCTACACGGCGGTCACCCGGGCCAAGAAGCTCGTCGTCCTCGTCGGGTCCCGCAAGGCGATCGGCCAGGCGGTGCGCACGGTGTCGGCCGGACGGCGGTGCACGGCGCTCGATTTCCGGCTCTCGGGAGGGTCGCTCGCGGTGTGAGATGGGGCATCCGGGGACGCTGTTCGTGAGCGAGGCAAAAAAATGATCGATCAAACGAGTCGCAAAGGTCACACAGCTCTTCCGGTTGGTGAATCAAGGGGGCAGGATGAGCAAGTTGGCGGCACTGAGTGCCGCCGATAAGCCCAATGGTCGACCCCGAGTGCACTCTCCTGCGCCAAATGGGGGATGGTAGAGACAGTCAGGGCACCTCGAAGAAGAGGCACAACGTCGGTGAGGGATGACGTGAGCGACAACTCTGTAGTACTGCGGTACGGCGACGGCGAGTACACCTACCCGGTGATCGACAGCACCGTCGGGGACAAGGGCTTCGACATCGGCAAGCTCCGCGCCCAGACCGGTCTCGTGACCCTGGACAGCGGCTACGGCAACACGGCCGCCTATAAATCCGCCATCACCTACCTCGACGGCGAGGCGGGCATCCTCCGCTACCGCGGCTACCCGATCGAGCAGCTGGCCGAGCGCTCCACCTTCCTTGAGGTGGCCTACCTGCTGATCAACGGCGAGCTGCCGACCGTCGACGAGCTCAGCACCTTCAAGGACGAGATCACGCGGCACACCCTGCTGCACGAGGACGTCAAGAACTTCTACCGCGGCTTCCCGCGGGACGCCCACCCGATGGCGATGCTGTCCTCGGTGGTCTCCGCGCTGTCCACGTTCTACCAGGACAGCCACAACCCGTTCGACGAGCAGCAGCGCAACCTCTCCACCATCCGTCTGCTCGCCAAGCTCCCGACGATCGCGGCCTACGCGTACAAGAAGTCGGTCGGCCACCCGTTCGTCTACCCGCGCAACGACCTCGGGTACGTCGAGAACTTCCTGCGCATGACCTTCTCGGTCCCCGCGCAGGAGTACGAGCTGGACCCGATCGTGGTCTCCGCGCTCGACAAGCTGCTGATCCTGCACGCGGACCACGAGCAGAACTGTTCGACCTCCACGGTCCGCCTGGTCGGCTCCTCGCAGGCGAACATGTTCGCCTCGATCTCCGCCGGCATCAACGCGCTCTGGGGCCCGCTGCACGGCGGCGCCAACCAGTCGGTGCTGGAGATGCTGGAGGGCATCCGCGACGCGGGCGGCGACGTCGACTCCTTCATCCGCAAGGTGAAGAACAAGGAGGACGGCGTCCGCCTGATGGGCTTCGGCCACCGGGTCTACAAGAACTTCGACCCGCGCGCCAAGATCATCAAGGCCGCCGCGCACGATGTCCTCTCGGCCCTCGGCAAGTCCGACGAGCTGCTGGACATCGCGCTGAAGCTGGAGGAGCACGCGCTCTCCGACGACTACTTCGTCTCGCGCAGCCTCTACCCGAACGTCGACTTCTACACCGGTCTGATCTACCGGGCCATGGGCTTCCCGACCGAGATGTTCACGGTCCTGTTCGCCCTCGGCCGGCTGCCGGGCTGGATCGCCCAGTGGCACGAGATGATCAAGGAGCCGGGCTCCCGTATCGGCCGCCCGCGCCAGATCTACACGGGCGTCGTCGAGCGGGACTTCATCCCGGTCGAGGAGCGCTGAGACCTGCCGGTGCGGGGCGCCGTGTGATCGGTGCCCCGTCACCCGCGGTGCGGACAGCGCCGCACAGCTGAAGAGGCCGGACAGCGCCGCACAGCTGAAGAAGCCGGAAAAAGCGGAAGGCGCCCTGACGCCGGTCCCCCCACGGGCCGACGACCAGGGCGCCTTCCCATGTCCCGGTGCGGATTCCCCCCACGGGATCCGGCCGGGCGTCTGTGAGACCAGCGCCTGAATCGCTGTCTGAGCACAATGAGCAAAACTCGCCGCGCTCGGGTACTGCTGTTCGGTTGTGGGTGCGGTCTGCCGGGACAGCGCACGCTGGGAGGGCCGCTCAAAGCTCCCCGGTGTACGTGCCCCGGCAACGCAGCTCTGGGAAAGTCCCCCAAGACATCCCCAGATGCCAGCCGACGCCCCCCAAGACGCCTTCTGACATCGCCAACTTAGACCTTCGAACCCCTTCGATGGTTACGTTCACATCACTGTGATCTGCGTCTCTTGCATATGTCCTGAAAGATGCGCAAGAGGCCCGGTACGACGATCGGGGCTCAAGCGTAAGGATGATGCGCGAGCCTTGTGAAGAGCTTATGTGAGGCTTGCGTCGGATTGAAGGGGGGTCTCGCGGAACGAGCGCAGTCGAAGGCTGTTCGTGACCACGAACACCGAGGAGAACGCCATCGCCGCCCCCGCGATCATCGGGTTCAGCAGACCCGCCGCGGCCAGCGGCAACGCGGCCACGTTGTAGCCGAACGCCCACACGAGATTGCCCTTGATCGTGGCGAGGGTGCGCCGGGAGAGCCGGATCGCGTCCGCCGCGGCCCGCAGATCCCCGCGGACCAGTGTCAGATCGCCGGCCTCGATCGCCGCGTCCGTCCCCGTGCCCAGCGCGAGCCCCAGATCGGCGGTGGCGAGCGCCGCCGCGTCGTTGACGCCGTCGCCGACCATCGCGACCGTACGACCCTCGGCCTGAAGCCGCCGGACGGCCTCCACCTTGTCCTCGGGCAGCACCTCGGCGATCACCTCGTCGATGCCGACCTCGGCGGCCACCGCCTCGGCTACCGTCCGGTTGTCGCCGGTCAGCAGCACCGGCCTGAGGCCGAGCGCGCGCAGCTCGCGCACCGCCTGCGCGCTGGTGTCCTTCACAGCGTCCGCGACCGCCAGCACCCCGCGCGCGACGCCGTCCCAGCCGACCACGACCGCCGTACGGCCGCCGCGCTCGGCCCGCTCCCGCGCCGCCGCGAGCTCCGGCGGCAGCGGCGCGTCGAACAGACGGCCCACGCTCACCCGGTGGCCCTCCACGCGCCCGCGCACGCCCCGTCCCGGCACGTTCTCGAAGTCCTCGGCCTCCGGCAGCGCCCCGGCCCGCTCCTCGGCTCCGGCGGCCACCGCGCGGGCCACGGGATGCTCGGAGGCGTGCTCCAGGGCGCCCGCGAGGCGCAGCACCTGCTTCTCGTCGGCGCCCTCGGCGACGTGCACCTCCTTCAGGGTCATGCGGCCGGTGGTGACGGTGCCGGTCTTGTCGAGGACGACGGTGTCGACGCGGCGGGTGGACTCCAGCACCTCGGGGCCCTTGATGAGGATGCCGAGCTGGGCTCCGCGGCCGGTGCCGACCAGCAGCGCGGTCGGCGTGGCGAGCCCGAGGGCGCAGGGGCAGGCGATGATCAGGACGGCGACGGCGGCGGTGAACGCGGCGACGGTGTCACCGGTGGCGCCGAGCCAGCCGCCGAAGATGGCGGCGGCGATCAGCAGCACCACCGGTACGAAGACCCCGGCGACCCGGTCGGCGAGCCGCTGCACCTCGGCCTTGCCGTTCTGCGCGTCCTCGACCAGCCGGGCCATCCGGGCGAGCCGGGTGTCGGCGCCGATCCGGGTGGCCTCGACGACGAGCCGGCCGCCCGCGTTCACGGTGGCACCCGTGACACTGTCCCCGACGGTGACGTCCACCGGCACGGACTCGCCGGTCAGCATGGACGCGTCCACGGCGGAGAAGCCCTCCACGACGGTGCCGTCGGTGGCGACCTTCTCGCCGGGCCGTACGACGAACCGGTCGCCCACGGCGAGCCGGTCCACCGGGATCCGCACCTCGCGTCCGCCGCGGAGCACGGCCACGTCCTTCGCGCCCAGTTCCATCAGGGCCCGCAGCGCGGCGCCCGCGCGGCGCCTGGCGCGGGCCTCCAGGTAGCGGCCGAGCAGGAGGAAGGCGGTGACTCCGGCGGCGACCTCCAGATAGATGGTGGCGGTGCCGTCGGTCCGGGAGACGGTGAGGTCGAAGCCGTGCCGCATGCCGGGCATGCCCGCGTCGCCGAGGAACAGGGCCCACAGCGACCAGCCGAACGCGGCCAGGGTGCCGACGGACACCAGCGTGTCCATGGTGGAGGCGGCGTGCCGGGCGTTGGTCCAGGCGGCCTTGTGGAAGGGCAGGCCGCCCCAGGCGACGACGGGCGCGGCGAGGGTCAGGGAGAGCCACTGCCAGTTGTCGAACTGGAGGGCCGGGACCATCGCGAGCAGGACGACGGGCAGGGCGAGGAGCGCCGAGACGACGAGGCGCCGGCGCAGGGCGGCGAGTTCCGGGTCCGCCTCCGGGCCGTCGCCGGTCCCGGGGTCGGGGTCGGGCGGCGCGGGTTCCTCGGCGGTGTACCCGGTCCGCACGACGGTGGCGATCAGGTCGGCGACCTCGGTCCCGGCGGGGTAGGCGACCTTGGCCTTCTCCGTCGCGAAGTTCACCGTGGCGGTGACGCCGTCCATGCGGTTGAGCTTCTTCTCGACGCGGGCCGCGCAGGCGGCGCAGGTCATGCCGCCGATCAGCAGCTCGACCTCGGTCACCGGAGTCGCGTCGGCGGGTGTCTTCGTGGTGGTCATGTCCGGGCTCCAGACGACGGACCGGACCGTACCCCACCAGTGTCGGTGGTCGGTACGGCCCGGTGCCGGAAGGTGTGGTGCGTGACGGCTCAGGCGCGGCCGACCAGCTCGTAGCCGGCCTCGTCGACGGCGGCGCGCACGGCCTCCTCGTCCAGCGGCGCCTCGGAGACGACGGTGACCTGGCCGTCGGCGGCGACGGCCCGCACCGACGTCACGCCGGCGAGCTGGGAGAGCTCGGCCGAGACGGAGCCCTCACAGTGCCCGCAGCTCATACCGCTCACCTTGTAGACGGTGGTGACGGAACCCTGGGTGTCGGTCTGGGCGGTCATGTCGTTACTCCTCGTCGAGGCGTATGGGTCTGAGGTGGCCCACGGGGGCTCACCACCTCCACACTATACCCCTAGGGGGTATTTCTCCAAGGTGGTATCCCGGCGTGTCGGCGGCTAGGGGGTGTCTCGTCGATCAGGCGGGAGCCCGGCATGATCGGCGAGACGCCCCCTAGGGCCTAGGACTAGCGTTCCCGCGTCGGGGCGTGCGAGAAGACATCCCAGGGAGAGGCGAGGGTGGATGCGGGCGGTGGTGTTCGAGCGGTTCGGGGAGCCGGCCGAGGTGCGGGAGGTCGCGGACCCGCGGCCCGCCGAGCACGGGGTCGTGGTGCGCGTCGAGGCCACCGGCCTGTGCCGCAGCGACTGGCACGGCTGGCAGGGGCACGACCCGGACATCGTCCTCCCGCACGTGCCGGGCCACGAACTCGCCGGAGTAGTAGAAGCCGTGGGCGCCCGCGTGAGCCGCTGGCGCGCCGGCGACCGGGTCACCGTCCCGTTCGTCTGCGCCTGCGGCGGCTGCGCCGCCTGCGCGGCCGGGGACCAGCAGGTGTGCGAGCGCCAGACCCAGCCCGGCTTCACCCACTGGGGCTCCTTCGCCCAGTACGTGGCCCTGGACCACGCCGACGTCAACCTGGTCGCCGTCCCGGAGGAGATGTCCTTCGCCACCGCGGCCTCGCTCGGCTGCCGGTTCGCCACGGCGTTCCGCGCGGTGGTGCACCAGGGCCGGGTGGCGGCGGGGGAGTGGGTGGCGGTGCACGGCTGCGGCGGTGTGGGGCTGTCCGCGGTGATGATCGCGGCGGCGGCCGGGGCACGGGTGGTCGCCGTCGACGTGTCGCCGAAGGCGCTGGAGCTGGCCCGGACGTTCGGCGCCGCCGCGTGCGTGGACGCGGCCCGCACCGCGGACACGGCCGCGGCCGTCCGCGAACTCACCGGTGGCGGCGCCCACCTCTCGCTGGACGCCCTCGGCTCACCCGCCACCTGCGCCGCCTCCGTCGACGGCCTGCGCCGACGCGGCCGCCACGTCCAGGTCGGCCTGCTGCCCTCGCCGGAAGGCACGACCCCGGTGCCCATGGCCCGCGCGATCGCCCTGGAGCTCGAACTCCTCGGCAGCCACGGCATGGCAGCCCACACCTACCCGCCGATGCTGGAACTGGTCCGCTCCGGCGCGCTGCGCCCCGACCTCCTGGTCACCTCGGCCGTCCCGCTGGCCGCCGCCCCGGCCGCCCTCGCCGCGCTGGGCACGGCGCCTGGCGCGGGGGTGACGGTCATCGAGCCGTGGAGCTGACTGCGTCCCCGGCGTGTTCGTGCCGCGCGGCCCACTCGGGCGCCAGGACGGCCATCCGGACGGCGTCGATCCACTGCCCGGACTGCCGCACCGCCTGCCGGTCGACGCCCTCGGCGACGAATCCCGCCTTCTCGTAGACCCGGCGGGCCCTCGGGTTGTGCGCCAGGACGTGCAGGGTGACGCGATGCAGCCCGAGCCGGCCGAAGGCGTGGTCCAGCATCAGCCGGACGGCCTCCGAGCCGAGGCCGCGGTCCCGGCCGCCGGGGCCGACGAGGATGCGGAGGTCGCAGTCGCGGTGGGGTGCGTCCCACTCGTTCAGCACCACCTCGCCGACCAGCTCGCCGCCGGTCCGGTCGGTGATGCCGAGGTCCAGCCGGTCGATCTGGTCGTTGCGGCTGCCGTACCAGGCGCGCAGCCGGTCGAGTCCGCACTCCTCCAGCGGGCTGCCGGTGAGCCGCGCCACCTCGGGGTCGGCCAGGACGCCCGCCATCACGGGAACGTCGTCCTCGGTGAACGGCCGCAGCACGGTCCGCTCGCCGGTGAGCACGGGTTTCTCGGAGAAGGCCATCGCCGCACTGTGCCCCACCGCCACGTGGGGCAGCCGGCGACCTTCCGGGGCGGGGCCGCTCCTGGCCGGTCCGGTTCAGTCCAGTCTGCGCCCCCGGTTGCCCGGCCGGGAGGCGACCCAGGCGCGGATGGTGTCCGCGTACCAGTAGGGCTTGCCGCCCTCCACGTGGTCGGGCGCGGGCAGCAGACCGTGTTTTCGGTACGAGCGCACGGTGTCCGGCTGGACCCGGATGTGCGCGGCGATGTCCTTGTAGGACCAGAGCCTTCGGTCGGTCATGTGTTGCACCTCCCCGCGCGCGCCGCGGCGGCGGCCGGGGGCGGCCGTCGGGGGAGCCGGGCGCTGCGCTGGCGATCACCAAGCCTGTGTCCCCGTCAACGACGCAGAGTGACGGCGGGGCAGGGGCTGTGGGAGGGGTGTGACGTGGAACCCGCGTACACGAGACATGTGTGACACGGAGGTGGTGTTTGTGACGAAGGTGAAGCAAACGCGTGCGCCGGTGCTCCGGGCGGGGCGCGTTGACATCGGGCCCGGAGTGCGTTGATGTCCGGCCCGGTCTCCGGGCCGCTCCGACCGGATGCATCTGGTCCGAATGTCCGGACAAACTATTGACAGGGCTCCCGCCGCCCGGCTAGAAACCCTCGAAGAGCCACCCGCGAAGCCGCGACGTGAAGGGACCTCGATGGCCTACGACCTGATCACGATGGGGCGCATCGGCGTGGACCTCTACCCGCTCCAGACCGGCGTCCCGCTCCCGCAGGTGTCGTCCTTCGGCAAGTTCCTCGGCGGCTCGGCGTCCAACGTCGCGGTCGCCGCCGCCCGCCTCGGCCGCAGTACCGCGGTGATCACCCGCACCGGCGACGACCCCTTCGGCACCTATCTCCACCAGGCGCTGCGCGACTTCGGCGTGGACGACCGCTGGGTGACCGCCGTGCCCGGCCTGCCGACCCCGGTCACCTTCTGCGAGGTGTTCCCGCCGGACGACTTCCCGCTGTACTTCTACCGGCAGCCCAAGGCCCCGGACCTGGAGATCGACGCCCGCGACCTCGACCTCGACGCGCTGCGCGAGACGGCGATCCTGTGGGTGACCGGCACCGGCCTGAGCGAGGAGCCCAGCCGCACCGCGACCCTGGCGGCCCTCGCGCACCGGGCCCGGGCGGGCACCACCGTCTTCGACCTGGACTGGCGGCCCATGTTCTGGAGCGACCCGGACGCCGCCCGCCCCTTCTACGCCGAGGCCCTGAAGCACACCACGGTCGCCGTCGGGAACCTCGACGAGGTGGAGGTCGCCACCGGCGTCCGCGAGCCGCACGCCGCCGCCCGCGCCCTCCTCGACACCGGTGTCGCCCTGGCCGTCGTCAAGCAGGGCCCGAAGGGCGTCCTCGCCGTCGACGACCGGGGCGGGTCGGCCGAGGTGCCACCGCTGCCGGTCGACGTCCTCAACGGCCTCGGCGCCGGTGACGCCTTCGGCGGCGCCCTCTGCCACGGTTTGCTGGCCGGCTGGGACCTGGAGCGGACCATGCGCTACGCCAACGCCGCCGGCGCCATCGTCGCCTCCCGCCTGGAGTGCTCCTCCGCGATGCCCACCCCGGACGAGATCGAGGCCGCGCTCGCCGCCGGGGCCGTCCGGTGACCGTCGACGTCGCGGACCTGGTCCGCACCCGCACCCGCCATCCCGAGGCGATCGCGGAGGCCGCCGCCCGCCGCACCCGCCGCCCCCTGCTGAACGCCGACGGCCGGCTGATGATCGTCGCCGCCGACCACCCGGCCCGCGGCGCGCTCGGCGTCGGCGACCGGGAGCTGGCCATGGCCAACCGCGCCGACCTGCTGGAACGCCTCTGCCTCGCGCTGAGCCGCCCCGGGGTCGACGGTGTCCTCGCCACCGCCGACGTCCTCGACGACCTGCTGCTGCTCGGCGCCCTGGACGGCAAGGTCGTGCTCGGCTCGATGAACCGCGGCGGCCTCCAGGGCGCCCGCTTCGAACTCGACGACCGCTTCACCGGCCACCGCCCCGAGGACATCCAGCGGCTCGGCTTCGACGCCGGGAAACTGCTGCTGCGCATCGACTACGACGACCCCGGCTCCCTCAACACCCTGGAGTCCACCGCCCGCGCCATCGACGCCATGGCCGCCCGCCGGCTCCCGGTGTTCGTCGAGCCGTTCATCAGCCGTCGCGGCCCCGACGGACGGCTGCGCAACGATCTGTCGGCCGACGCGGTCACCCGCGCCATCGCCATCGCCTCGGGCCTCGGCGGCAGCTCCGCCTACACCTGGCTGAAGGTGCCGGTCACCGACGACCCCGACGACATGGCCCGGGTCATGGCCACCTCGACCCTCCCGGCGGTGCTGCTCGGCGGCGAGGTGGGGGACGATCAGGAAGGTGCGTACGAGAAGTGGCGCGGCGCCCTGCAACTGCCCACGGTGCGCGGGCTGGTGGCGGGCCGGTCGCTGCTGTACCCGGCGGACGGCGACGTGGCCGCCGCCGTGGACACCGCCGTAGGACTGCTGTGAGGGCCGGATGAGCAACGAGCTGCATGTGCCGAAGGGCACCACCGCCGACGCGCGTCACGCGCTCGACATCGATCCGAAGCTGGCCGGCTGGACCTACAGCAGCCTGCGGATCGTCGAACTCCCGGCCGGCGGCTCCCATGCCTTCGACGCCGGTGACAGCGAGTGGATCGTGCTTCCCCTCAGTGGTGGCTGTACGGTGCACATAGAGGGCGAAGCATTCCAACTCCGAGGCCGGGACGGCGTGTTCACCTCCGTCACCGACTTCGCGTACGTCCCCCGGGATGCCGGGGCACAGATCGCCTCCGGCGCGGGAGGCCGCTTCGCCCTGGCAGGAGCGAAGTGCGAGCGACGACTCCCCGCCCGCTACGGCCCCGCGCCGGAGGTCCCCGTCGAGCAGCGCGGCAGCGGCGGCTGCGCCCGCACGGTGCGGGGCTTCGCCGCGGCCGACGCCTTCGACTGCGACCGCCTGATCGCCGTGGAGGTGATCACCCCGGGCGGCAACTGGTCGTCGTACCCGCCGCACAAGCACGACGAGCACCGGCCCGGCGAGGAATCCGTGCTGGAGGAGATCTACTACTTCGAGATCGACGGCCCGAACGGGTTCGGCTACCAGCGCGTCTCCCCCTCCCGCGAGGGCGGCGCCGACGTCCTCGCCGAGGTCCGCTCCGGCGACGCCGTGCTGGTGCCGGACGGCTGGCACGGCCCGTCCGTCGCCCAGCCCGGCCACGACATGTACTACCTGAACGTCATGGCGGGTCCGGGCGCCACCCGGGAATGGCGGATCCGCTTCCACCCGGACCACGCGCAGAGCACAGGGGTGTACCGATGACCGTCAGGCTCACCGTCGCACAGGCCCTCGTCCGCTTCCTCGCCGCCCAGCACACCGAGCGCGACGGCGTACGGCGGCGGCTGATCGGCGCCACCTGGGGCATCTTCGGCCACGGCAACGTCGCCGGGATCGGCCAGGCGCTCGTCGAGTACGCCGACCGGATGCCCTACCACCAGGGCCGCAACGAACAGGCCATGGTGCACGCGGCGGTCGGCTACGCCCGCCAGTCGGGCCGCCTGTCCACGCACGCCGTCACCACCTCCATCGGACCGGGAGCCACCAACCTGGTCACCGGGGCCGCCCTCGCCACCGTCAACCACCTCCCGGTCCTGCTCCTGCCCGGCGACACCTTCGCCACCCGCCCCGCCGACCCGGTGCTCCAGCAGCTCGAAGTGCCCTACGCGGGCGATGTGTCGGTCAACGACAGCCTGCGCCCGGTCTCCCGCTGGTTCGACCGGATCAGCCGGCCCGAGGCCCTGATCCCGGCCGCCCTCCAGGCCGTACGCGTGCTCACCGACCCCGTCGCGACCGGCGCCGTCACCCTCGCCCTGCCGCAGGACGTGCAGGCCGAGGCCTACGACTGGCCGGAGGAGTTCTTCGCCGACCGCACCTGGACGGTCCGCAGGCCGGGCGCCGACCCGGCCGAACTGGCCGAGGCGGTCCGGGCGATCCGGGCCGCCGAACGGCCGCTGCTGGTGGCCGGCGGCGGCGTCCGCCACAGCCGTGCCGAAGCCGCCCTCGCCGAGTTCGCCGAGACCACCGGCATCCCGGTCGCCGCCACCCAGGCGGGCAAGGGCTCCCTGCCCCACGACCACCCGCAGGACGTCGGCGGCATCGGCCACACCGGCACCGCCACCGCCGACGAGCTGGCCCGCACCGCCGACCTGGTGATCGGGGTCGGCACCCGCTGGACCGACTTCACCACCGCCTCGCACACCCTCTTCGCGGCCCCGAACGTCCGCTTCCTCAACCTGAACATCGCGCCCTACGACGGCCACAAACTGGCCGGCCTGCCGATGATCGCCGACGCCCGCAGCGGTCTGACCGAACTGACCGACGCCCTGCGACTGCACGGCCACCGCGTCACCGACGCCTACCTCGCCGGGTACGGGGCGGCCAAGCAGGCCTGGGAGCGGCGCGTGGACGCCGCCTACGCCGCCGAGGACCCGGCCGCCCGGCCGACCCAGCCGCAGCTGCTGGGCGCACTGGACGCCCTCGTCGACGACACCGACGTGATCATCAACGCGGCCGGTTCCCTCCCCGGCGACCTGCACAAACTCTGGCGGGCCCGGTCCAGCGACCAGTACCACCTGGAGTACGGCTACTCCTGCATGGGCTACGAGATCCCCGCCGCCATCGGTGTGAAGCTGGCCGCGCCGGACCGCCCGGTGTGGGCGCTGGTCGGCGACGGGACGTATCTGATGATGCCGACGGAGATCGTGACGGCCGTGCAGGAGGGAATCGCGATCAAGCTCATCCTCGTGCAGAACCACGGGTACGCCTCCATCGGAGGACTCTCCGAGACGGTCGGCGCCGAACGGTTCGGCACCGCCTACCGCTACCCGGCCGGCGACGGCACCCACACCGGCGCGCCGCTCCCGGTCGACCTGGCCGCCAACGCCGCAAGCCTCGGCATGCGGGTGCTGCGCGCCCGCACCGTCGGCGAACTGCGGACGGCGCTCGCCGAGGCACGGGCCGCCGACACTCCCACATGTGTCTACGTGGAGACCGAAACGGCAGACACAGTGTCGGGCGCACCCGAGGCGCAGGCCTGGTGGGATGTACCCGTGGCCGAGACCGCGACTCGATCGTCCGCGGTCAAGGCACGTGAGCTGTACGAACGGCACGTCTCGACCCGACGCCGCCATCTGTGAAGGAGCAACACGGCATGACGAAGATCGTCAACCACTGGATCGGCGGCAAGACCGTCGAAGGCGCGTCGGGCACGTTCGGGCCGGTCACCGACCCGGCGACCGGCGCGGTCACCACCAAGGTCGCGTTCGCGTCGGTGGAAGAAGTGGACGCCGCGGTCGCCGCCGCGAAGGACGCCTTCGTGACCTGGGGCCAGTCCTCGCTGGCCCAGCGCACCACCGTCCTGTTCAAGTTCCGGGCGCTGCTGGACGCGCACCGCGACGAGATCGCCGAGCTGATCACCGCCGAGCACGGCAAGGTGCACTCCGACGCCCTCGGCGAGGTCGCCCGCGGCCTGGAGATCGTCGACCTCGCCTGCGGCATCACCGTGCAGCTCAAGGGCGAGCTGTCCACGCAGGTCGCCAGCCGGGTCGACGTGGCCTCGATCCGCCAGCCGCTGGGTGTCGTCGCGGGCATCACGCCGTTCAACTTCCCGGCGATGGTGCCGATGTGGATGTTCCCGCTCGCCATCGCGTGCGGCAACACCTTCGTGCTGAAGCCGTCGGAGAAGGACCCGTCGGCCTCCCTGAAGATCGCCGAGCTGCTGGCCGAGGCCGGTCTGCCGGACGGTGTCTTCAACGTCGTGCACGGCGACAAGGTGGCCGTCGACCGCCTCCTGGAGCACCCGGACGTCAAAGCCGTCTCCTTCGTCGGCTCGACCCCCATCGCCCGCTACATCCACACCACCGCCGCCGCCAACGGCAAGCGCGTCCAGGCCCTGGGCGGCGCCAAGAACCACATGCTGGTGCTGCCGGACGCCGACCTGGACGCGGCCGCCGACGCGGCGGTCTCGGCCGCCTACGGCTCGGCCGGTGAGCGCTGCATGGCGATCTCCGCCGTCGTCGCGGTCGGCTCGATCGGCGACGAGCTGGTGCAGAAGATCCGCGAGCGCGCCGAGAAGATCAAGATCGGCCCCGGCAACGACCCGTCGTCCGAGATGGGCCCGCTGATCACCAAGGTCCACCGCGACAAGGTGGCCTCCTACGTCTCCGGCGCGGCCGCCGAGGGCGCGGAGGTCGTCCTGGACGGCACCGGCTACACCGTCGAGGGCTTCGAGGACGGCCACTGGATCGGCATCTCGCTGCTCGACAAGGTGCCCACCTCCGCGAAGGCCTACCAGGACGAGATCTTCGGCCCCGTGCTGTGCGTGCTGCGCGTCGACACCTACGAGGACGGCCTCGCCCTCATCAACGAGTCGCCGTTCGGCAACGGCACCGCGATCTTCACCCGGGACGGCGGCGCCGCCCGCCGCTTCCAGCTGGAGGTCGAGGCCGGCATGGTCGGAGTCAACGTCCCGATCCCGGTCCCCGTCGGCTACCACTCCTTCGGCGGCTGGAAGGACTCCCTCTTCGGCGACCACCACATCTACGGCAACGACGGCACGCACTTCTACACCCGCGGCAAGGTCGTCACCACCCGCTGGCCCGACCCCTCCGAGGCCCCGGCGGGCGTGGACCTGGGCTTCCCGCGCAACCACTGAGCACGGCACGGCACCCAGCAGCACGGCGAGCGCCCCGCCTCCCTTCCCGGGAGGCGGGGCACCGCCATGTCACTGGCCGATCGCCGCGTCCCGCTGCTCCCTGACCGCCTCGGTGAGGTCGCCGGTGTCGGCGGCCGGCGGTGCCGTGATCTCCTCGGTGGCACCGAACTTCACGAAGTCCATCGACACCGTCATCCCGGCGCCGCTCTGGGTGACGCGCACGGGCAGATCCTTGCCGTCGACCCAGATGTCGCACACCAGCTTCCCGCCGCTCGCCTCCAGAGCGGTGAGCGCGGCCTCCTTCTCCGCGGCGGTGAGCTTCGAGTCGTTGATGGCCTCCGCGCCGACGCTGCCCCGGTAGTGCGTGACCTGCTTGCCGCGCACCGTCTCCTCGCCGAGGTCCTTCACCTGCGTGGAGGTGCTGAGGTAGCGCAGAGCCGCCGTCGGGTCGGCGTTGGCGGCCATGTTGTCCGCGCCCGCCTCGCCCGCCACGGCGGCGACGTCGATGCGCATCCAGTGCTTGCCCGCCAGCGGGCCGCTCGGCTGCGGGTCGACGCCGTAGTAGTAGGCGCCGTCGACCATCACGACCCGCGTCGTCGGATCGTCCTGGAGCGCGCTCATCTGCGCCGCGGCGGTGTCCATCTCCACGTCCATGGCCGCCCCGTCGCCCCAGGAGTACGTGCCGTCCATGGAGATCGGCGCGCCACCGGTGGCGTCCAGGGTGGTGACCGTCTCGATCTCCGCCGAGCCCAGCTTCTCCGTCCGGTCCGTCGCACGCGTCAGCGCCGCCATGATCTGATCCGCGCCGTCGACCGTCTCGGCCGCCTTCCGCGTCGTCTCCGCGCCGCAGCCGACGGTCGCGAGCAGCGTCGCCGCGGTGACCCCCACCCAGGCAGCGGTGTGCCGCACGTTCATGTGTCCCCACCCCAAACTGTGTGCCGGTTGTGAGACGGACTCTAACGGCCACCTCCGACACCGGAGTCCGCAGCCGCCGGCCGTACCACCGGCGCGGTACGCGAAGGCCGCCCCGTACTCCCCCGGTAGGGGACCGGGTTCAGCCCGCAAGCTGTCTGCCGCCGACAGGTTCGCCCCGTACGGTTGACGCATGGATCTTCGACTGCCCGGACCGCGCGGGACGTGGCCGTGGCGCCCGCGGCGGCTGCTCGCCGCCGGGGCCGCCGTCGCCGTCCTCGCCGGCGCCGGTACGTGGACGGCCGTCGCCTCCGACGACCCGCCCGCGGTGCACCGCGCCGACCGGGTCATGGACGTCGGCGACGGAGTGCGCCTGGACACCTCGTACTTCACCTCCGGCGCCACCGGCCGCCGCCCCGCGGTGCTGCTCGCCCACGGCTTCGGCGGCAGCAAGGCCGACGCCCGGCAGCAGGCCGAGGAACTGGCCCGCGACGGATACGCGGTGCTCACCTGGTCCGCGCGCGGCTTCGGGAAGTCCACCGGGAAGATCGGGCTGAACGACCCGGACGGCGAGGTCGCCGACGTGTCCGAGCTGATCGACTGGCTGGCGGAGCAGCCCCAGGTCCGGCTCGACAAGGCCGGCGACCCGCGCGTCGGCATGGCCGGCGGCTCCTACGGCGGCGCGGTCTCCCTGCTGGCCGCCGGGCACGACCCGCGCGTGGACGCCATCGCCCCGGCGATCACCTACTGGAACCTCGCGGACGCGCTGTTCCCGAACGGCGTCTTCAAGAAGCTGTGGGCGGGCATCTTCGTCAACACCGGCGGCGGCTGCACCGCGTTCGAGACGCGGATCTGCCGGATGTACGAGCGGGTCGCCGAGTCCGGCACCCCCGACGCCGAGGCCCGCGCACTGCTCCAGGAGCGCTCGCCGTCCGCCGTCGGCGACCGCATCGACGTGCCCACCCTGCTCGTCCAGGGCCAGACCGACTCCCTCTTCCCGCTCGGCCAGGCCGACGCCGCCGCCAAGGCGATCCGCGCCAACGGCGCCCCCGTCGACGTCGACTGGATCGCCGGCGGCCACGACGGCGGCGACCTGGAGACGGACCGCGTCCAGGCCCGCGTCACCGCCTGGTTCGACCGGTACCTCAAGGACGACAAGAGCGCCGACACCGGCCCCGCCTTCCGCGTCACCCGCACCGGAGGCGTCGACTCCACCGACGGCGAGGCCCAACTGCGCGGCGCGAGCGCCGACAGCTACCCGGGCCTGGCGAGCGGCGGGACCTCCATCGCCCTCACCGGCCGCGAGCAGACCTTCACCAACCCGCCCGGCGCCAGCCCGCCCGCCGTCTCCGCCCTGCCCGGCCTCGGCGGCAGCGGCGGCCTCGCCCAGCTCTCCTCCCTGGGCGTCGGCATCTCCCTGGACTTCCCCGGACAGTACGCCCGCTTCCGGTCCGCACCGGTCGAGGACGACCTGCGGATCACCGGCTCCCCGACGGCCACCGTCCATGTGACCTCCACCGCCGACGACGCCGTGCTCTTCGCCAAGGTGTACGACGTCGGCCCCGACGGCACCCAGCAGGTGCTGCCCTCCCAACTGGTCACGCCCGTCCGGGTCGAGGACGCCGACTCCGGCAAGGACGTCACCCTCACCCTCCCGGCGATCGACCACGAGGTGGAGAAGGGCCACCGGCTGAGCCTGGTGCTGTCCGCCACCGACCTCGGCTACGCCTCCCCGGCCGCCCCGGCCACGTACACCGTCTCCCTCGAGGGCGACCTCACCGTGCCCACCGCGCCCGGCGTCACCACCGCCGCCGCCCCGCTGCCGTCCTGGGTGTGGTGGCTGCCGCTCACCGGCGCGCTGATCGCCCTCGCCCTGCTCCTCACCGCCCGCCGCCGCACCGCGGCACCGGCCCCCGACCCCGCACTGGCGGACGTCCCGCTGGAGATCACCGGCCTGAGCAAGCGGTACGCGAAGTCGGCGGACCGGTACGCGGTCAAGGACCTGGCGTTCCGCGTGGAGAAGGGCCAGGTGCTCGGGCTGCTCGGCCCGAACGGCGCCGGCAAGACCACCACCCTGCGCATGCTGATGGGCCTGATCACCCCCGACGGCGGCGAGATCCGCGTCTTCGGGCACGCCATCCGCCCCGGCGCCCCGGTGCTCTCCCGGGTCGGCGCCTTCGTCGAGGGCGCGGGCTTCCTGCCGCACCTGTCCGGCCGGGAGAACCTGGAGCTGTACTGGAAGGCGACCGGCCGCCCCGCCGAGGACGCCCATCTCGACGAGGCCCTGGAGATCGCCGGCCTCGGCGAGGCGCTCGCCCGCGCGGTGCGCACCTACTCGCAGGGCATGCGCCAGCGCCTCGCCATCGCCCAGGCCATGCTGGGCCTGCCGGACCTGCTGATCCTCGACGAGCCCACCAACGGCCTCGACCCGCCCCAGATCCGCGAGATGCGCGAGGTGATGATCCGGTACGCGGCGGCAGGCCGCACCGTGATCGTCTCCAGCCATCTGCTGGCCGAGGTCGAGCAGTCCTGCACCCATCTCGTGGTCATGGACCGCGGCCGGCTGGTGCAGGCCGGCCCGGTCGCCGAGATCGTCGGCTCCGGCGACACCCTGCTCGTCGGCACCGCCGTGCCGCTGGAGGCGACGGCCGTCGAGAAGGTGGCCGCGCTGGAGGGCGTCGCGTCCGCCGTCCGCACCGACGACGGGCTGCTGATCCGGCTCGAGGCCGGCGCCGGCGCCGCCCGGCTCGTCGCCGAACTCGTCCGCCTCGACGTGCCCGTCCAGTCGGTCGGCCCGCACCGCCGCCTGGAGGACGCCTTCCTCACCCTGATCGGAGGTTCCGCATGAGCACCGTCGCGCTCGCCGACACGGCCTCCGGCTACCGGGCGGCCCGCACCCTGCCCCTGCGCGTCGAGCTGGTCCGCCAGCTCAAGCGGCGCCGCACCCTGGTCATGGGCGGCATCCTCGCCGCGCTGCCGTTCGTGCTCGTCGTCGCCTTCGCCGTCGGCGGCGAACCGGGCGGCCGCGGCGACCGCATCACGCTGATGGACACCGCGACCGCCTCCGGCGCCAACTTCGCCGCCGTCAACCTGTTCGTCTCGGCGGGCTTCCTGCTGGTCATCCCGGTGGCCCTGTTCTGCGGCGACACCGTCGCCTCGGAGGCCAACTGGTCCTCCCTGCGCTATCTGCTCGCCGCGCCGGTGCCACGCGCCCGGCTGCTGTGGTCCAAGCTCGTCGTCGGACTCGCGCTGAGCCTGGCCGCGATGGTGCTGCTGCCGGTCGTCGCCCTCGCCGTCGGTACCGCCGCCTACGGCTGGGGCCCGCTGGCGATCCCCACCGGCGGCTCCCTCGACGCGGGCACCGCCGCCCAGCGGCTCGTGGTGGTCGTGGCCTACCTCTTCGTCTCCCAACTGGTCACCGCCGCCCTCGCGTTCTGGCTGTCGACCCGCACCGACGCCCCGCTCGGCGCGGTCGGCGGCGCGGTCGGCCTGACCATCGTCGGCAATGTCCTCGACGCGGTCACCGCGCTCGGCGACTGGCGCCACTTCCTGCCCGCGCACTGGCAGTTCGCCTGGGCCGACGCCGTCCAGCCCCGCCCGGAGTGGTCCGGCATGATCCAGGGCACCGCCGTCTCGGTAACGTACGCGCTGGTGCTGTTCGCCCTGGCCTTCCGCCATTTCGCCCGCAAGGACGTGGTGTCCTAGGTCAACGGAAGATCACCGACCGGTCTCGGAGGGCCCCGGTCGTGGCCCCTTCGAGACCCATCCGCAACGCACCGTCACGCACGTTCCGAGCCCCTGGACCGTCACAGTCACAGAGACCGACGGACGCGAAGGAGGCACGGACGATGGAGCGGTACCGGATACGACGCGCGGTGCTCGCGCTCACGGCGGGCGCCGGCCTGCTGCTCAGCGGATGCAGCGGGACGGGACACGGCGACGGCAGCAAGGCGGACAGCGCCTACGACAAGGGCGGCGACCGGGCCCCGCTGCCCGCCCCGGAGAGCGGCGAGGAGTCCTCGAAGGCCCGCGACGTGGCCCCGGAACCCGACCACCTCTCCACCTTCGCCCTCGACGTCGACACCGCCTCCTACCACTACGCCCGCCGCACCCTCGCCGACGGCCGCCGGCCCGACCCGTCGACGGTCCGCCCGGAGGAGTTCGTCAACAGCTTCCGCCAGGACTACGACCGCCCCGACGGCAACGGCTTCACGGTCACCGTGGACGGCGCCCGCACCGGCGACGAGGAGTGGTCCCTGGTCCGCGTCGGCCTCGCCACCCGGACCGCCGACGACGACCGCGAACGCCCGCCGGCGGCCCTCACCTTCGTCCTCGACGTCTCCGGCTCGATGGCCGAACCGGGCCGCCTGGACCTCGCCAAGGAGTCCCTCGGCGTGATGACCGACCGGCTGCGCGACGACGACTCCGTCGCGATCGTCACCTTCAGCGACGACGCCGAGACGATCCTGCCGATGACCCGGCTCGGCGACGGGCGGCGCGAGGTGCACAAGGCGATCGACGGTCTGGAGAGCCAGTACTCGACCAACCTCGGCGCGGGCGTCCAGACCGGCTACGAGACCGCGGTGAAGGGCCTGCGCGAGGGCGCCACCAACCGCGTCGTCCTGGTCTCGGACGCCCTCGCCAACACCGGCGACACCGACGCCGACACCATCCTGGAGAAGATCGCCGACGAGCGCCGGGAGCACGGCATCACCCTCTTCGGCGTGGGCGTCGGCAGCGACTACGGCGACGAACTGATGGAACGCCTCGCCGACCGCGGCGACGGCCACACCACCTACGTCTCGACCGCCGCGGAGTCCCGCGAGGTGTTCTGCGAGGAACTCCCGCGCCACGTCGACCTCACCGCCCGCGACGCCAAGGCCCAGGTCGCCTTCGACCCCGAGACGGTCGCCGAGTTCCGCCTGGTCGGCTACGACAACCGCGAGGTCGCCGACGACGACTTCCGCGACGACCGCGTCGACGGCGGCGAGGTCGGCCCCGGCCACACCGTCACCGCCCTGTACGCGGTGCGCACCGAGCCCGGCGCCGACGGCCACCTCGCCACCGCCACCGTCCGCTGGCTCGACCCGAAGACCCGCAGCCCGCACGAGGAGAGCGGCGACCTGGAGGTCGCCGCCCTCGCCGACTCGGCCTGGGACGCCTCCGAGCGCTTCCAGGTCACCGCGACCGCCGCCTACTTCGCCGACGCCCTGCGCCACGACGGCACCGCCACCCTGCCCGGCGCCCCGCGCTCCCTGACCCGGCTCGCGGAACACGCCTCGGACCTGGCCCGCACCACCGGCGACAAGGCGGTACGGCAGCTCGCGGACGCCGTGGACCAGGCGGCCCGGTCGGACCACTGACCCGCCGCGGACATGCGAACGGCGGGCCACCGGAGAACCGGTGACCCGCCGTGGCGCGAAGGACACTCAGTCGGCGTCTTCGGCGTCGTTGCCCTCGCCGTTGCCGGACAGGGCCGAGATGTCGTCCAGGATGTGCGAGAGCGCCTCGTCACCCTTGGCCTGGGTGGAGTTCTCGGTGCACTGCTGGTACTGCGGCGAGGACAGGATCGGGATGTCCTGGACGCCGACGTTGACCAGGGCCACCAGCGACTGGGCGTTGAGCTCGGCCGGCAGGCCGACGCACGGCTTGTTCAGCGAGCCCTGGACCAGCGACAGCTGCGGGCTCTGGTCGCCGAACGTGCCCGAGTTGCCGAACTCCTGCGAGGCCTCGTTGCCGCTGGCCGACGTGGTACCGGTGTCGTTGCCGATGGCCAGGGCCTGGGGGGCGGCCGTCGCCGAGAGACCGGCGACGGAGGCGGCGATAGCCGCGGTTGCCCACAGCTTCTTCATGTTCGTTCCCTTCGAAAAGCGGACTCCGGTGGGGAGTTGCATGATCGCCAACGGGTTTGGACCCCCTGGGGTTGCGGACAGTGCCCCGATCGGCGCAGCGCATTCGGATGATGGGACGAACGCCCCTGGCCTGCGGCGCGACGGCTTTCTCCGGGGCATGCGAAAGCGCCACCGCGCACCGGGCGGAGGGGGACCGGCCGGTCGGTGCGGGCAGCGCGGAAAGGCCGACGGGCCGCCGAGGGATCGGCGGCCCGCTGACGGGGGCGCGGCAAGCAGCCCCAGGGGCTCGGAGGGAGCCCGAGGACGAGAGTGCGGCTCAGTCCTCGGCGTCGTTGCCGTCGCCGTTGCCGGACAGGGCCGAGATGTCGTCCAGGATGTGCGAGAGCGCCTCGTCGCCCTTGGCCTGGGTGGAGTTCTCGACACACTGCTGGTTCTGCGGCGAGGACAGGATCGGGATGTCCTGAACGCCGACGTTGACCAGGGCAAGGATCGACTGGACGTTCGCCTTGGCGGGCAGACCGATGCAGGGCTTGTTGAAGGAGCCCTGGATGAGCGCCATCTGCGGGCTCATGTTGCCGTAGGTGGCCGAGTTGCCGAACGACTGGTCGGAGTCGTTGCCGCTGAGGGACGTGGTCCCCGTGTCGTTGCCGATGGCCAGCGCCTGCGGAGCGGCGGCGGCGGAAGCGCCGACGACGGAAGCGGCGACCGCGGCGGTGGCCAGAACCTTCTTGATCACTTGCTAGTCCCTTCTGGAGAAACCCCGTCCACCGGAGCCACCTGACCAACTGTCACCGACGCGCATGGTTGTCCCCATTCACTCTGATGGCGCACAGCGCGCGGCCCCGCTCCGGCGCCTCGGCCGCCGCCCGGCCTTTCCCCGGCGACAACCGGGCCGAACGGTCCATCCGGGTGACGTCGGCGGGCGGCCCCGCAACCAATCCGGGAACTGCCGGTTGATGCCGGGCAGGAACTTCTTGCCTGTCCCGAAAGGAAAGCGAAATGCTGAAGAAGGCAATGGCCGTGGCGGCGGTCGCCATGTCTGTCGTCGGTGCCTCGGCGGCGGCTGCCCCCCAGGCGCTTGCCATCGGCGACGACACCGGGACCACCTCCGCGAGCGGCGACGGCGCCAGGTCGTCCTTCGCCAACCAGGTCACCAAGGGCGACATGAGCCCGCAGGCCACGCTGGTCCAGAGCTCGCTGAACAAGCTCTGTGTCGGCCTCCCGGCCGAGGGCAACGTCCAGTCCGTCCTCGCGCTGGTCAACGTCGGCGTCCAGGACATCCCGGTGCTGTCCTCGCCGCAGTACCAGCAGTGCGCCGAAAACTCCACCCAGGCCAAGAACGACGAGGCGCTCTCGCACATCCTGGACGACATTTCGGCGCTGTCCGGAAACGGCGAGGGCAACGACTGATTCGTGTGTCCCGCGGCCGTCCGGAATTCTCCGGGCGGCCGTGTCTCGAAGGCATTCGAGTGAATTGTCCAGCCGCACGCGTTCATTGGTCTCTTCGATTGTCTATCCCTCGTTTACAGCCTGCCGGTCATGGTGCGAGCCACCCCTTCGTGCTCGCTCGGTTTCGGCCGTCATTGGGCATGACCGCAGAGAAGGGAAACTTGATGAAGAAGACCGCTGCTGTCGTCGCGGGCGTGATTCTCTGCCTGGGCGGAGCCGCCCCGGCGTTCGCCGACTCCGGCGCCGACGGCCTTGCCGCCGGCTCCCCGGGCGCGATCTCCGGAAACGTGGTCCAGATTCCCGTCCACGTCCCGATCAACGCGTGCGGCAACACCATCGACGTGATTGCCGCGCTGAACCCGGCGGGCGGCAACGCCTGCGTCAACGACTGACGGCGTCACGCGCCACTCGGTGGTGTACCGGCCGGCCTTGGGCGACCTCTGTCTCCTTCAAGGCCGGCCGTTCCCATCTCTCCGAGCAGGAAGACAACGACATTGCGACAGACCCTGAGCAAGGGAGTGTTCGCGGCCGCCGCCGCGACGAGCATTCTGTCCTTGTGCAGCAGCACCGCCCTGGCCGACTCCACGGCGGACGGAGGCGCCGTGGGCTCGCCCGGTGTCGTCTCGGGCAACGAGATCCAGATCCCGGTGACCGTGCCGGTGAACGCCTGCGGCAACTCCGTCGACGCGGCCGCCGCGCTGAACCCGGCGTTCGGCAACTCCTGTGCCCACACCTCGCACCAGGACCACGGCGACCGGCACGCGGACGACGACACGCACAGCGAGTCCCGAGGCGGCAAGCACGGCGGATCGCACGGCGGGTCGCACAGTGACGGCGGCCCGGACGACGGGGCCGGCGGGTCGCACGACGACCACAGCCACCACGACGACGGCCGCGGCGGCTCCCCGCACGGCGACGCCGGTGACGGCGGCCTCCCGCACCAGACCTCCGGACACGGCGGCCACGACGCGTACGAGCCGTCCGGGCACGGTGGTCACGACGCGTACGAGCCGTCCGACGGCGGCGGCCACTGGTACGACACCTCCGGGGCGTCGGCCTCCGGGGCGGCCGTGGGTTCGCCCGGCGTCGGGTCCGGCAACAACGCGCAGGCGCCGATCGACGTGCCGGTGAACGCGTGCGGCAACACGGTCGACCTGATCGGGCTGCTCAACCCCGCCTTCGGCAACGACTGCGACAACACCGGCGGTTACGGCGACACGCCTCCCGGCTACGGCGAGGAGCCCCCGCCCCCCGGTGGCGAGGAGCCGCCCCCGCCCGGCGGTGAGACGCCCCCGCCCGGTGGCGAGCAGACCCCTCCGCCCCCCGGCGGCAACACGACCCCGCCGCCCAGCGGTGAGGACAAGCCCCCGTCCGAGGGCCGGCACCACGGCTCGCCGCCCAGCCTGGCCCACACGGGCGGCGAGGCCATGTTCGGCGCCTCGGCCGCGAGTGCCGCGCTGATCGCGGGCGGGGCCCTGCTGTACCGGCGCGGCCGAGCCGCGTCCCGCCGGTAACGCGCGTACCGGCCCTTCAGGGGCGCTCCCGGAGCACGGCGCATCACCGCCGCCGGGAGCGCCCCTGACGCATGGTCGGGCCCGTGCGCCGGCGCGGCCTTCACCCGTGCGGGCGAGGCTCCCGCCCGAAAGCCGCAGCCGCGGTGGCGGACCGTCACCATATGTGACTGAGTGTCAGTGTCCCTCCGGTCAGGCAGCGCGAGCGCGGAGAAGGAGCAGGTATGGCCCCACAGCGGCGACGGGACCGGTCCCGTCGGCTGGCATGTGTCGCGGCGGCGGTCGCCGCGTCGGCCGCTCTGGCCGCCGCCCCCGTGTTCGCCGCCGGACTGGGGGTGACGGTGGCCGCCGATCCGCCCGCTCCGGCACCGGCGTCCCAGGCGGCCGAGGGACCCGCCTTCGGCGCCTACCTCGGCTACGGCCCGAGCGGTGTCGCCAGGATCGCCGAGCTGAGCGCCTGGCTGGGCGGCGCCGATGTGCGCGTCGGGCACACCTATCTGCCCGGCGACCTCTGGAGCAACATCGAGGGCCTTCCCGGCTTCCTCGACCCGTGGGCGGACTGGCGTACCCAGCGGGAGGACCGCGTGTTCGTCCTCAACGTCCCCATGCTGGAGCGCAACGAGGAGGGCCTCCCGGACTCCGAGGTGCGGGCGCTGCTGCGGCGGGGCGCCGCCGGGGAGTTCGACCACCACTTCCGCACGCTCGCCGAGCGCCTGGTCGAGCTGAGGGTGCCGGACACGGTGCTGGTGCTCGGCTGGGAGATGAACGGCATCACCTACACCCACCGCTGCGGGCCGGACCCGGAGGCCTGGAAGACGTACTGGAAGCGGATCGTCACCGCGATGCGTTCGGTGCCGGGGCAGCGGTTCCGGTTCGACTTCGCCCCGAGCCGGGGGCGGGACGCCGTGCCGTGGACGGAGTGCTATCCCGGGGACGACGTGGTCGACGTCGTCGGGATGGACTCCTACGACCAGCCGTCCGGGATGTCGTTCGACGAGCAGGTGAAGGAGCCCTACGGGCTCCAGGCGCACGTGGACTTCGCCAAGGAGCACGGCAAGGCCCTCTCCTATCCCGAGTGGGGACTCTTCCGCAACGGCGACGACGCGGATTACATGCGGCGCATGCTGGCCTGGATGGACGAGCACCGCCCGCTGTACAACACGCTGACCGACTACTGCCCGCACGGCGTGTGGCAGTGCACCGAGAACCCCGAGGCGTCCGAGGTGTACCGGAGCACCCTGTCCGGCCGCACCGGCGGGCCCGGCACCGCGCCGGCCCCGCAGCCCTCGCCCACGCCGGCCCCGCAGCCCGCACCCACCCCGGTCCCGCAGCCGTCGGCCGAGTGCTCGCCGCTGGAGCTGGGCGACTGGGCCGAGCAGTGGCTCGGCGGGAAGCTGTGCGTACGCGTCGACTGGTGGTCGCGGTTCCGGTGACCCGGCAGCCGCGACCCGGCCTCCGCACCCGGCATCCCAGGGGTGGTGGCGGGCCCGCTCAGGCCCCGCCGCCGCCCTCGCGCTCGCGCCACCGCCGGATCAGTCCGCGGCCCCGGTCGAGGAGCCCGGCCCGGCACAGCGCCGCCGTCAGCAGCGGGGCGGTGCGCCGCCGGGCCAGCAGCAGCCGCTGGTTCGCCACCGGCCGTGGGCGCCAGTGGTGCTTGTACGGCTCGTTGCCGCGCAGCAGGCTCAGCGTGCCGGGCCCGCGCAGCTGCCGGGTGGCGGCGTCCAGCAGCATCAGCGCCACGTCCGCCCTGCACTGCCGCAGGACCGGGTGGGCGCCGTACAGATAGCCGCCCGCGAGCCGTGCCGACAGCAGCGTCAGATCGACGGCGACGACCTCGCCGTCCAGCCGGAACTCGGTGACCACCGCGTCCCCGGAGCGCACCATCGGCCCGGCCGCCCGCACCAGATGGTCGCGGAACCGGGGCCGCAGATGCTCCGGCGTCACCTTCCGCCCCTGCCACTGCAACCGGTGCAGCTCCAGCAGCCGGTCCAGGGCCCGCTCCACCTCCGGCGGCGCGACGACCCGCCGCTCGATGCCGAGCGTGTCCAGCCTGCGCAGCTGGGCGCGCGCCCGCTGCCGGTGCTTGGCGGAGGGCAGCCGGGCGACCAGTTCCGCCAGCGGTGCGGCGGGCAGCTCCAGGCAGAGCGAGTCGTCGAGGCGGTGGCGCGGCCCGCTCCACCGTGCGTACACCCGTTCGGCGGCTCCGCCCGGCCGGACCTCGCGCAGGTCGATCAGCGCGCCGCGGGCGGCCCGGGCGAGGGCGTCGGCGAGCGCGGCGACCGCCTCGTCGCCGAGGCTGTCGTCGACCAGGACGTCGCCGTAGTCGGAGATCGCGCCGCCGAGCGGGACCAGCGCGGGCAGCGGCCGGTGGACCCGCATCAGCGGGGCGGCCGCGACGAGGTCCGCGCCGGAGCGCACCAGCACCAGCCGCAGCCGTCCGGGCCTGCCGTACGACCGCCACCAGGCGTGCAGCCAGGCGTGGCTCTGGAACGGCGTCGCCGCGCCGCACCGCCGGTGGAGCCGCTCCCAGGCGGGGCCGAGCGCGGCGAACGCGGCCTCGTCGGTGACGACCTCCGTGGTGCGGGCTGGCGTGGTCCGGGCGGCGGGCCGGGCGGGGGCGGTGTCCGTCGGATTCACAGCGCTCGGCGGGCGTCGGCGGCCAGGGCCGGGCTGGGCACCGAGGCCGGGGCCGCGGCCGGGGCCGGGGCCGGGCGGCCGGTGCCGGTGGGCGCGGGCCGGGGCCGGACCAGCAGTGCCAGCCCGCCGAGCAGCCCGCCCGCGCTCGCCCCGACCAGCCCGGTCAGGGCCGGTGACGGCGAGGACGGCTCGGTGGGTTCGGTGGCGCGGGCGAACCGTGCCAGTTCGACATGGGTCGAGGCGGCGCTGCCGCTCGCGTGCCGGGTCAGCGCGCGGGCCACCGCGTCCGCCATGCCGACGGCGAGGCCGGGGCGGGCGGAGGTGGCGGTGATCGCGATCATCGGCGCGTCCGGCGAGGTCGCCGTCCGTACGCTCTCCCGCAGCGTGTCCACCGGGACGCCGGCCTCCTCCTGGGCGTCCCCGAGGACCGCGAGCTGGGTGGCGACCCGGCCGTAGGCCTGCGCGAAGCCGAGCGCGGCGGCCGGGTCGGACCGCTCGGTGGGGACGGCGACGACATAGCTGGTGGCCGTGTAGACCGGCGTCTGGAGCAGGCCGTACGCGCCGCCCAGCGCACCGCCCGCCAGTACCCCGGCGGCGAGCAGGGACCAGGGCGGCAGGGTCCGGACGCGGGACAGCGGGCCGGCGCCGCGGGCCGGGGCGGGCGCGCGGTGCTGTCCGGAGCCGGCGGCCCCGGCGGGGTTATCGGTCATGAGGCGGTGGCTTTCTGCGGTGACGGGGACGAGGGGGACGAGGGCGTCGACGGGGACGAGGCGGGCGTGACGGTCCGCGCGTACACCTCCATGAGCCGGTCGGCGCTGCGCTTGATGCTGTAGTGGTGGGCGGCGTCGGGGGCGGTGCGGGACGCCGGCCCGGCCGCGCGGACCTCGGCGAAGGCCGCGGCGAAGGCCTCCGCGCCGCCGGTCACGCGGCGGGCGCCGGGCGCGGTGTCCGGGGGCAGGTCCTCGATCGCGGGGCAGGAGGCGTAGCGGACCGGCAGCCCGGACGCCAGGGCCTCCACGATCGCCAGCCCGAAGGCCTCCTCGGGGCACGGGGAGCCGAGCACGTCCATCGCCCAGGCCAGCGACGGCAGATCGGGGCCGGGCGAGCCGTCGGGCAGGTACGGGCGTTCACCGGTGAACAGCACCCGGTCGGCGACCCCGGCCTCGTGGGCGGTGCGGCGCAGCCGGTTCTCCTCGGGGCCGCCGCCGACCAGCAGCAGCCAGTGGTCCTCGGGGAGCAGGGCGAGCGCGTGCACGAGGACGTCGAAGCGTTTGCCGGCGGTGAGCCGCCCGATGCCACCGATGACGTACGCGTGTTCCGGCAGCCCCAGCCGCTGCCGGGTGCGGTGCCGCTGGAGCGGGTCGAAACGGAAGCGGGCCAGGTCGATGCCGTTGGGGACGACCTCGATGCGGGGCTCGGGCACACCCCAGCGCCGCAGGCGTTCGGCGACGGTGGGGGAGACGGCGACGGTGGCGCGGCCGAGGCGTTCGCTGCCGAGGTACAGCGCCCGGACGGCCGTGCTGAGCCGGCGGCCCTCCATCTGGGAGTCGCCGAGCGAGTGTTCGGTGGCGACGATCGCGCGTACGCCCGCGAGCCGGGCGGCGAGCCGGCCGTAGACGCAGGCCCGGTACAGGTGGGTGTGGACGAGGTCGTAGCCGCCGGCGCGGATGACCTTCACCAGCCGGGGCAGGGCGGCGAGGTCGCGGTTGCCGCTCATGCCGAGGTGGACGACCCGGACGCCGTCGGCGACCAGCCCGTCGGCGACCGTGCCCAGGTTGGTGAGCGTGACCACGTCGCACTCGACGGGCAGATGGCGCAGCAGCAGCCGCAGTTGCTGCTCGGCGCCGCCGACGCCGAGGCCGGTGATGATGTGCAGCGCCTTCATCGCAGCCCCTCCACCGGTCGGCGGCGCAGCCGGTGCAGCCGATGCTTGAGGTAGAGCCGCGGGGCGGTGTCGTTCTCGCCGAGGTGCAGCCGCGGCAGGGCGTGCGGGCCGGTGAGCGGGCCGGGGGAGATGGCGCAGGCGTAGCCGTATCCGGCGGCGCGGACGGCGTCGACGGCGCGGCGGTCGACGGTGCCGTACGGGTAGCAGAAGCCGGCGACCGGAGCACCGGTCACCTCCGCGAGCAGTGCTCTGCTTCCCTCGGTCTCGGCCTTCAGCGTCTCCTCGTCCGCCCGCGTCAGATCGACGTGGGTCAGCCCGTGCGAGCCGATCTCCACGCCCTCCTGGGCGGCGTACTGGATGCCCTCGGCCGTCAGCAGCGGCTTGCGCGGGCCCAGTGGGTCCCACGCGTTGTGGCCGCCGAGCCGGCCGGGCAGCACGAACAGGGTCGCGTTGAAGCCGTGGCGGCGCAGCACGGGCAGGGCGTGGTCGACGAAGTCGGCGTACCCGTCATCGAAGGTCAGCCCGACCAGCCGGCGGCCCTCGCCGCGGGCCCGGGCGGCCAGCAGCTCGGCCACGGACACCCCGCGCAGCCCGCGCCGGCGCAGCCACGTCAGCTGCCGGTCGAGCCGGTCCGGGGTGACGGTGATGCGGTAGGGGTCGTCGGAGCGGTCGCCGACCGAGTGGTACATCGCCACCCACGGGACCGGCCCGGTACGGGAGGCCGGCGCGGCGTCGGCGCGGGGTGCGGCGGAGGTGGAGGTGGAGGTGGAGGTGGACGGGGAGGTGGAGGTGGAGGAGTCAACGGAAGCGGCCATGTGCGAGCCTTCGGGTCACGGAACGTACGGAACGGAGTGCGGAGGCGACGCCCTGCGCGCCCAGGGCCCGGCCGAGCAGGGCGAAGACGACGGTCACGGTCAGCAGTCCGACGGCGAGCGACGGCACCGGCGCGGCCACCCGGCCCGCGACCAGCGCGCCCGCGAGGGTCGCCGCCAGCGCCGCCCACAGCGGCCGGGCCACCGCCGCCAGCACCTGCCGGACCCGCACCGGCACCGACCCGAACGGGCCGCAGCCGGCCAGCAGCAGCACGGCGGTGAGGGTGATGCCGACCGCGTTGGCGGCGGCGATGCCCACGGTGCCCCAGGGGCCGACGGCGCGGGCCCCGAGCCCGAGGGTGGCGACGGCGCCCAGGACCATCGCGCCGACCGGGTACCAGGCGGGCCGCCCCGCCGAGAAGTACGCGCGCACCAGCGCGCCCACCAGCGTCTGGCCGAGCAGCCCGAGCGCGTACACCCGCATCACCCGCGCGGTCGCGGCGGTGTCCCGCGCGGTGAACGCGCCCCGCTGGAACAGCACCTCGACGATCTGCGGGGCGCAGGCGACCACCGCCGCGGTGCCCAGCAGCACCATGCACGCGGCCAGCGCCAGATCGCGCTCCACCCGCGCCCGGGCCCGCTCGCCGTCGCCGTCCGCCAGCGCCCGCGCGACCACCGGGAAGGTGACCGTGCACAGCATCAGCGACAGCGTCATCGGGATCTGCGCCACCTTCTGCGCGTAGTTGAGGTGCGAGATCGCCCCGGCGGGCAGCGGCGAGGCGAGGTACCGCTCGACCAGCACCTGCGACTGCCGGCACAGCGCGAACAGCAGCACCGCGGCCACCAGCGCGAGCGCCACCGGCCGCGCGCTCTCCCCGGCCGCCACCGGCCCCTTCCCACCCCGCCCGCCCAACTGACGCACCAGCGACGGAAGTTGCACGACGACCATCAGGCATCCGCCGACCGCCACGCCGACCGCCGCCGAGCGCACCCCCCAGCGCCCGCCGAGCACCAGCATCGCCGCGATGATCCCGGTGTTGTAGGCGACGTTGATCGCCGCCGGGGCCAGGAAGCGGCGGTGGGCGCGGAGGGCGGCGCTGCAGTACCCGGCGAGGCCGAAGCTGAGCACGGACGTCGCGGTCAGGCGGGTGCAGTCGACGGCGAGGGCCGGGTCCGGCAGACCGGGCGCCAGCGCGGCCACCAGCAGGGGCGCGGCGGCGATCACCAGCGCCGCGCAGCCGACCAGGGCGAACAGCAGCCGCGGCACGGTCGAGGCGACCAGCGCGCGGACCGGGTCGCCCGGACCGCCCCGCGCCCGCCGGGCCAGCGCCAGACTGAACGCCGGGACCAGCACGAAGGCCAGCCCGTCCTCGATCAGCAGGGTGGCCGCGAACTCCGGGACCGTCCAGGCCACCAGGAACGCGTCGGTGTCGCTGCCCGCCCCGAACAGCCGCGCCAGCGCCTGATCCCGGGCGAGCCCCAGCACCGCCGCCGCGACCGAGAGCGCAGCGGTGACGAACGCGGCCCTGGCGAGGAAGCCGCCCGAGTCGTGCGCGTGTCGCGTACCGGCGCCGTCACCGGGTGCGCCTCGGGCCGGGGGGACGGGTGTGGGGACGGCGGGGACCGCTGTGGGGACGGCGGCGCCGGTGACGCCGTGCCCCGCCTCCGCGGGTCCCGCCGGCGGAAGCAGCGTGTTCGTAAGCCCCGTGTCCGTGAGCCCCGTCTCCGTAAGCCCCGTCTCCGGAGGTCCCGCCGGCGGAAGCCCTCTGTCCGCGAGTCCGCTGTCCGCAAGTCCTCTGTCCGGAAGTCCCGCTTCCGGCCGAGGCGTCCGAGGTGGTGTCGCCGTCATCGTGTCGGCGCCTCCTCCGGCCGGCCGCCGGCCAGCGCCCACCAGGCGGCGGCCCCGAAGCAGACGGCGGTCAGGACGGTGGACGGGCCGCCGATGTCGGCGTACAGGAAGTCGGTGAGCTGCCACACCAGCAGGCCGCAGGCCACCAGCGCGCAGTCCAGGCCCCGCACCCGTCCGGTGCGCGCCGCCCACAGTCCGCGCAGCCCGCAGACCAGCAGCGCCAGCCAGCTGCCCACCAGCGCCAGCAGCCCGATCAGGCCCTGCTCGCTCAGCACCAGCAGATACATGTTGTGCGGGGACAGCAGCGGCTGCTTGCGGAAGGCCGCGCCCGCGCCCTCGGTGTCGCTGCCCGCCGACAGCGCCGGCGAGGCGTGCGTGTCCCGGTGCTCGGGGAAACCCTTGAGCCCGACGCCGGTCAGCGGCTGGGCCCGCCACATGCCGACCGCGGCGGCCCACATGGTGTACCGGTCGGTGACCGACTGGTCGGGAGCGTCGGCGACCTGCGTGATGCTCGCGACCCGCTCCTGGAGCATCGCCGTACCGACCCCGAACCCGCCGGCCAGGATCACTCCCGCGGCCACCACCACGGCCCCCACCCGCGCCGCCCGCCGCAGCCCGGCCAGCAGCAGCTGGGCCGCGCAGGTCACCGCGGTGGCGATCCACGCGCCGCGGCTGAAGGACAGCGCGAGCGGCGGCAGCAGCACCAGCGCGCAGGCGACGGCGGCGCCCCGCTGCCGTACGGAGGCCGACCGGCCCAGCGCCAGCCCGGCCGCGCACACCAGCCCGAGGGAGACCACGGAGGCCATCCCCATGACGTCCTGCGTCCCGAACGTGCCGACCGCCCGAATGGGCCGGCCCTGGTAGGAGGCGCCCGTGCCGGTCGCGTACTGGTGGACACCGACCGCGCCCTGCCACACCGCCAGCCCCACGAACGACCAGGCCAGCAGCCGGAAGTCGGCCCGGTCGCGGATCAGCAGGAAGACGGCGGCCGGGACCAGCACGAAGATCTGGAGGTAGCGGCCGAGCCCGGCGAGCCCGGCGCCGGGCGCGACCGCGCCCACGGCGGCCACCGCGAGCCCGACCACCGGAAGCCCGAGCACCACGGCGGCGGCCGGCGACAGCGGACGCCGCCGCTGCCGCAGCAGCCGCACCGCGCAGCAGACCACCACCAGCGCCGAAGCCGCGTCGGCGGGGGTGGCCCCGCCGGTGTCGCCGGGGGCGACGGGCAGGCCGAGCAGGACCACCACGGCCACCACCGGCAGCACCGGGGACAGCGACCGGGGGCGGACCGGCGGCAGGGCCAGAGTCATCCGGCTCAGCTCCCCGTCGGCCGGACGAGCGCGGCCGCCGTGCGCAGCAGGATGCAGACGTCCTGCCACAGCGACCAGTCGTCGATGTAGGCGTTGTCGTAGCGGGCCCGGTCCTCGATGGAGGTGTCCCCGCGCAACCCGTTGACCTGGGCGAGGCCGGTGATGCCGGTACGCATCCGGTGGCGGGCCGCGTAGCCGGGATGGGTCTGGCTGAAGCGGTCCACGAAGTAGGGGCGTTCGGGGCGCGGGCCGACCAGGCTCATGTCACCCCGGAAGACGTTCCACAGCTGGAGCAGCTCGTCCAGCGAGGTCCGGCGCAGAAAGCGGCAGAACCCTCGCATGTCCCGGTCGTTCGCCACGCTCCACCGGGTCGCCGCCTCGTGCGCGTCGGCCGGGCGGTGGGTGCGGAACTTCAGCAGGGTGAAGGGCCGTCCGTCCTTGCCGACGCGCTCCTGCCGGAAGACCACGCCGGGCCCTTCGGTCACCCGCAGCACCATCGCGCACAGCAGCAGCAGCGGACCGACCGCCAGCAGCAGCGCCCCGGACACCACCAGGTCCAGCGCCCGCTTGCCCGCCTCGCCGCGCCGCCCGGTGCCCAGCTCCAGCCGCCGCCAGGCGAACCCGGCGAGCCGCTCGGGAGTGCCGTACGACGGCGAGCCGGCGTCGATCTCCCACACCTCGCAGCCCGACTCGGCGAGCGCCCGCAGCAGCGGGCCCTGCCGCGCGCGCACCGACGGATGCACGGCCAGCACGTCCTGCACGCCGTTCTGGACCAGCGCCCGCCGGACCTCCTCGCCGGTGGTCAGCACCGGCAGCCCCGCCGCGCCGTCCGGCTCCTCGGCCACGATCCCCACCGGCCGCACCCCGTACCGCGGATGCCGCAGCACCGCGGCGGCCACCCGCTGGGCGGTCGCGGCGGGTCCGACGACGAGCGCGGCGCGCGGCCGGCGCAGCAGCGCGAGGCGCCGCCGCCGGTGCACCACGCCCCGGCCGGCCCCGGCCGCCGCGCAGTGCACCGCGCAGCCCGCGGCGAGGGTGTGGGCGGCCACCGCCTCCTGCGGCGCGTACGCCGCGACCGAGGCCGCCAGCGCCAGCCAGGCCACCACGATCCGGCCGCAGAGCGTGGGCAGTTCGTCCAGCACTCCCTGGGTCCGCCGCGGCGGCCGGCGCGGACGCAGCAGTACGGCGGCGCAGACCAGCAGGGCCATCGGGACCGGGCCGTGCCCGGCCAGCGCGACGGACCCCAGCAGGGCGGCCGGCAGATCCGCGAGCAGCCGCGGCGGACCCGCGGGCGGTGGGGCCGCCGGAGGCCGGGCGGGCACCTGGGACGCCGTGCCCCGGCGGGGCGGCGGCAGCACCGGGACGAGCGGGGAACCGTGGCCCCAGGGCCGCGTCCCGGGAGACGGGACGGTGCCCGTGCCTCCGGCCGTACCTCCCCGCGGGCCCCCCGCCGTACTCTCCGCCTGGCCCCCCGCAGTACTTTCCGCAATCACGAGTGGATGGACTCCCTGTACTCGGTGGACCCGGCGTCCTCGCCGGGCCCGCTGCCGAGCAGGCCGCGGTAGAGGTCCGCGACCGCCTCGGCCGTGTGTCGCGCGTCGTGCGCGGACAGGACGTGCCGGCGTGCCCGGTCGCCGAGCGACGCGCGCAGCGGCGGGTCGGCCAGCAGCCCGGCGACGGCCGCGGCGAGGGCTGCCGGGTCCTCGGCGGGCACCAGGCAGCGCGCCGCCAGCGCGGGCGGCAGGCTCTCGCGGGCACCGTCCACGTCCGTCACCACCACGGGCCGGCCGCAGGCCATCGCCTCCAGCGGGGCCAGCGCCATGCCCTCCCAGCGCGACGGCAGCACGACCAGATCGGCGGCCTGGTACCAGGGGACGACATCGCTGACCGCGCCGGTCAGCCGCACCGACGCGGAGGGCATCAGCCGGTCGCGGTCCGGCCCGTCGCCGACCAGCACCAGCCGGGCGCCCGGCACCCGGGCGCGGACCGCGTCCCAGGCGGCGAGCAGAACGTCCTGCCCCTTCTGCCGGCACAGCCGTCCCACACAGACCACCAGCGGGACCCGCGGACCGATGTCCGCCGGCAGCGCGGCCCGTACGGCTCCGGCGTCGGCGGGCCGGAAGCGCTCCGGGTCGATCCCGTTGGGGATCACCGCCCACCGTCCGCCGACCCCGGCCCGCAGCCCGGTCGCCCGCTCCGCCTCGCTGACGCACACCGTGCGGTGCGCCCACCGCGCCCCGTACCGCTCCCAGGCCCGCGCCAGCCCCGCGGTGACCCCGCCGACCGCCTCGAACGACCAGGCGTGCGGCTGGAACACGGTCGGGATCCGGCCCCGTACCGCGAGCCGTCCGGCCATTCCGGCCTTCGCGCTGTGCGCGTGCACCAGGTCGGGCCGGACCTCCGCGACGAGCCGGGAGAGCCGCCGCACCTCACCGGCGAGCGACGGCCCGGGCGAACGCGTCGCCCGCCACGGCGTCACGTCGGCGCCCGCGTCCCGCAGCCGGTCGGCGAGCCCGCTCTCCGGGCAGGCGACGGTCACCCGCAGGCCGGCGGCGAGCTGGGCCCGGGTCAGATCGGTGACGACCCGGGCCACCCCGCCCTCGACGGGCTGGGTGAGGTGCAGGACCCGCGGCGGAGGGCCGGGTGGTAACTGGTGCATGCGCGGTTTTCCTCGCTCACGGACGGTGCTCGGTACGGGCGGGAACGCGCCTCACTTCCGGGTGTCGACGGCGGCGGAGAGCACGCCGGCCCGGGCCGCGTCCGGCTGGGAAACGAGCCGGACGGCCGGCTGGTCACCACCCGCGCCGCGCGGCGTCGAGCGATGATCGAAAACGCCCCTCACATCCGTCGTAGTCGTCGTACGGCGGTTGACGCAGGTGCCGGTCGCGGTACGGCCGTTTCGAGTGGTCCGCAACTCTAGCCGCTATCCGCACCAATCCACCGAAAGGTGACAAGAGTGTCGGAAGGGTGAACCTGTGCCCGCGGCGACATCACCCCTTTGGAGGCGGAACCCCGGCGCGTCCCGTGCGTTGACACAGCGCCGGGCATCCGCCCGGATGTTTGTGTCAACTCCAAGGAGCACCTCTCCATGTCGCGTATCGCGAAGGGCCTGGTCCTGACCTCCGCCGCCGTCGCCGCGGTGGCCGGCACCGCCGGTGTGGCCGCTGCCGACTCCGGCGCCCAGGGCGCGGCCGCCCACTCCCCGGGCGTGCTGTCCGGCAACGTCGTCCAGGTCCCGGTCCACATCCCGGTCAACGTCTGCGGCAACACCGTCGACATCATCGGTCTGCTGAACCCGGCGTTCGGCAACACCTGCGTGAACGACTGACGTCGCGCCGCCCTTTGGCAGCCGGCCGCTCTCCCGTGGGGAAGGCGGCCGGTTTCGCATGTGCTGACCCGAATGGAAGCGGGCGGCCCCGGCCCGGTGCCCGACGCCCGGCGCGGCCCTCACCAGCGGCGATGCACCAGGACTGATGGTCGCTCAGAGTATTTGCGCGGTTGCAGAGAGCAACAGGCGCTCGCACGGTGGAGGCACGACCCGACGCAATCGAAAGGAACACTCATGCGTCGCCTGCCCGTTCGGCGTATCGCCACCACCACCGTCTGCGCCGCCCTCGTCCTCGGCATCGCCGGACCGGCCGCCGTCGCGGCCGACCACGAGCGCACCCGCACCACCGTCCAGGAGCCCGTGCCCGAAGCCGCCGCACTGCTCACCCAGAACCAGTCGCTGGCCGGCCTCGGCATCGTCCTCACCCCGGTCACCGACCTGCTCGACGCCGTGCTCAAGGCCGACAACGGCCAGCTGTCCAGCGCCGACGCCGCCCGGCTCGGCGACGCGGCGAAGGAATCCATCGCCAAGGTCCAGGAGGCGGCCCCGGCGGCCCAGCCCGCGGCGGGCCTGCCCCAGGCCCCCGCCGCACCGGCCGTCCCCGCCGTGCCCAGCACCCCGGCCAAGCCCGCCGACCCGGTCGTGCTCCCGGCCCTGCCCGGCATCGCCCAGAGCGACGCCAAGGCGCCCGCCGCCGACCTCACGGACGACGCGCTCGCCGCCCTCCAGCAGGCCATCGACAAGCTGATCGACGCCGCCACCTCCGGCAAGGTCGACGACATCGTCTCCGAGGTCACGGCCGCGGTGACCGGGCTGGTCAACCTCCTGACCGCCACCCTGCTCGGCGGCGGCCTGCCCGCCCCGGACCTGGCCGGCCTGCCCGCGCTGCCGAGCCTGCCCGCGGCGGCCCCCGCGGTGCCGAGCTCGCCGGCCGCCACCCCGGCGCTGCCCAGCCTGCCCGCGGCCACCCCGGCCGCACCCGAAGCGCCCGCAGCCAGCCCGGCGCTGCCCGCGACCGGACTGCTCCCCACCTCCTGAGCGAGCGGAGCCTCCAGCCGTCGTGCCGATCCGCCGGTCGGCACGACGGCTGTTCATATGTCTTCCGCGCGTGGGGTTTCCGAGCCGCCCGGGGATCGTTGTGCACGGCGTCCGAATCCCCTCCGGCGACCCGCTTCGCCGAAGAAAGGAACACGATGAAGTCCTTGAAGGCCGCCGCCGTCGTCGCCGGATCCGTCGTCATCGCCGGCGCCGCCACGCCCGCGTTCGCCTACGACACCGCCGACCTCACGCCCACCAGCCTGAACGGTGCCGTCAACACGCTCACCAAGGGCCCCATCGAACCCATGGACGCCATGCCGCTCAAGCACCAGTCGAACGCCCTCGACACCGAGAACGAGGACTCCGTGCTCAGCACGGTGAGCGGTGTCACCAAGACCCTGAACGCCAAGGGCGGCCTCCTCGGCGGTCTCCCGCTGGGAGGCTGACGGGGGCTGACGCAAGGGCTGGCGCCCCACCCGCGAGGCCCACGGGCCCGCGCCTTCGGCAGGGCCGATTCCACCCCACCGGGAATCGGCCCTTTCCGCTGTTCGAGGGATGTCCGGGGCGCCGTCCCTCGTTCGTGTGGTGACGAACGCGGCCGTCGCCCGCGCGGGTGAGAACACGCCCGGCCCCCTTCCGGTACGCCGATAAGGTCGCGCGGTGACCACAACCCCCAACCAGACCCGCCCCTTCCGCGCCACCGACATGGGCACCCTCGTCGTCATGGCCTGGAGCGGCGAGGCCCCCGACGGCGACATGCCCTACCTCCTCGCCTACACCCTCGGGGACGGCCCCGACGGCCCCGAGGCCACCTCCGCCGCCGTCGAGCGGATGCTCGGCGACAACGGCCTGCCCGTGGGCGGCGACCTCGTCGACGGCGCGTCCCGGCCCAGCCTGCCGGTAGGCCTGCTCGTCGAGGCCGGCCAGGCGGTCGTCACGATGCCGCACCTCAACGCCCAGTGCACCCCGCCGCCGGAGTGGCTCGCGGCGGTCGGCGAACGCGGCTTCGCCTACTTCGTGTTCACCACCCGCCCCTGGCCGGAGGCCAAGCCCGGCAAGCCCGTCGAGCCCGAGGCGCTGGCCGCGTTCGCGGGCGCCGAGGAGACCCTGAACGCCGCCGCGCACGTGGTCCTCCCGGCCCGCCGCCTGCGGGCCTGATGACCGCCGCCGCGGGCCGGCCCGACCGCCCGGCGGCGCGCACCGCGGGCGGGGGCCGCGGCTTCGCGCTGCTGCTGGTGCTCACCGGCGCGGCCGGGCTGCTGGCCTCCTGGGTCATCACCCTCGACAAGTTCAAGCTGCTTCAGGACCCGGACTTCACCCCCGGATGCAGCCTGAACCCGGTGGTGTCCTGCGGCAGCGTCATGGAGAGCGACCAGGCCTCCGCCTTCGGGTTCCCCAACCCGATGCTGGGCCTGGCCGCCTACGCCGTCGTGATCTGCGTCGGCATGAGCCTCATGGCCGGCGCGGCCTTCCCCCGCTGGTACTGGCTGACCTTCGACGCGGGCTGTCTGTTCGGCGTCGGCTTCGTCAGCTGGCTGCAGTTCGAGTCGCTGTACCGGATCAACGCGCTGTGCCTGTGGTGCGTCCTGGCCTGGATCGCGACCGTCGTCCTCTTCTGGTACGTCACCGCGTTCGCCGTCCGGCACGAGTTCCTGCCGGCGCCACGCCCGGTGCGGTCGTTCCTGACGGAGTTCACCTGGGTGATGCCGTTCGCGCACCTGGGGGTGATCGGGATGCTGATCCTGACGCGCTGGTGGGACTTCTGGACGAGCTGATCACTCGGCTCCGGCGACGGGCCGACTGCCGTGACCAGCCGACGCCACGACGCTCCTCGACCCTCTACGACTGCTACGACTCTCACGACACCCGCTCCGACGACACCTGCAACTCCGGCGACTCCTACGACTACTACGACTACTACGACTACTGCGGCACACGGGGGAATTCCGCCGGTGCCGATCTCAGGACGCGGCTCGGGATCGTTACGCGGTAAGGACGTTGAGCCCGCCGACTCCTGAAAGGGACCGTGCCTGAAATGAAGTCGACCACCCGAGGAACCCTTGCCGCCGTAGTCGCCGGCGTCGCGGCCGCGGTGGGAGCCGCCGCGTCACCCGCCGCCGCGGCCGGCACGGTCCCCGTTCCCGTACCGCTGAACGGGGTCGAGGAGTCCCTGGACATGGAGCTGCCCGAGGTCGCCGGGGAACTGCCCCTGCTGATGCCGGGCGAGCCGGAGGGCCCGCGGTACGTGGAGGGCCGGCTCGTCCCGGACCGGACGCTCCCGCAGCTGCCGGTCACGGGTGGACTGCCGGGCGCCGGACTGCACGCGCCGCTGCCGCGCCTCCTCGGCGACGACTTCGACCACGTAGGACTCCAGGCCCCCTCCTCCGACCTCAGGACGCTGGCTCCGGGTCTGTCCGCGGACACCCCGATCACCCCGCCGGACCCCGAACACTACGGTCTGCCCGGCCTGAAGCTGCCGCAGGCGGGGGTGCTCACGCCGGTGCTCCAGACCGTGCCCGGCGCGGAGCTGGTCATGGGACCGGGGCGGTAAGGCCCGACGGCACCGAGACCTCGCACGAGGGCCAGGGGCCCGGACGCCGCGGAGGGCGTCCGGGCCCTTCGCCTGTCCGGGGTGTACGGGGCGGCCGACGGTGACCGTGGGCACACGCGGGCGGTTAGTCCCGTACAGACAACCGAACCGTACGAGGAGCACACGATGGTCGTCAGCGTCGGCGGAGTCGCGGTGGGCACGGAGAGCGGACCGGCGAGAGAGGCGGCCGGACCGCCGGGGCGGCGGGCGGCGGGCGGCACCCGGCGGGACCTGGTGCGCGGGCTGGTCGCCTCGGCCGGCGCCCTGGCCGTCGCGCCGCTGGTGGTGGCGTCCGGGCCGGCCCGCCCGGAGCAGGCGCCCGGGGACCTCGCGTTCGACGAGATCTACCAGGGCCGGCGCATCGAGGGCATGCTCCTCACGGCCGGCCGCGCGCTCGGCGCCGACGCCGAGTGGCAGGTCACCGTGGACGGCCGCCCGCTCCACCTGATGCGGCGGGCCGACGGCACCTGGCTGAGCATGGTCGACCACTACCGCTCGTACCCGACCCCCCTCGAAGCCGCCCGCGCGGCCGTCGACGAACTGGGCCCGGGACAGCGGCTGGCGGAGGCACGGCCGGCGCACGGCCCGCACGGGGCCCATGGAGCGCACGAGGGGGGTCACCATGGCGTACACCCGTAAGGACGTCAGCACTCTGACCGGCGCCGAGCGGCGGCGGTTCGTCAAGGCGCTGCTGGAGCTGAAACGCCGCGGCGAGTACGACGAGTTCGTGCGGATGCACATCGAGTACTACGTCGCCGACGGCGAACGCGGCCTGCGTACCGCGCACATGGCGCCCTCCTTCCTGCCCTGGCACCGGCAGTTCCTGCTGGAGTTGGAGAAGGCACTGCGCCGCGTCGATCCGTCGGTCTCGGTGCCTTACTGGGACTGGACGCGCGACCGCTCGAAGTCCGCCACGCCATGGACCGCGGACCTGCTGGGCGGCAACGGGCGGGCCTCCGACCGGCAGGTGACGACCGGGCCGTTCGCCTTCGCGGAGGGCAGGTGGACGCTCAAGGAGGGCGTCACCGACGCCAAGTTCCTGACCCGGGACCTCGGCCGGGCCCGCGACCCCATCGAACTGCCCACGAAGAGCGAACTGGAGTGGGCGCTGAAGGACCCCGTCTACGACGTCTCGCCCTGGGACTCGACGGCCACCCAGGGCTTCCGCAACAAGCTGGAGGGCTGGGGCCCCGGGCGGGGCAGCACCGCCTGGCGCAACCACAACCGGGTGCACCGGTGGGTCGGCGGGGTGATGGTCGGCGGCGCGTCCGTCAACGACCCGGTCTTCTGGCTGCACCACGCCTTCATCGACCTCCTCTGGTCCCGCTGGCAGCGCCGCCACCGGGAACACCGGTACCTGCCGGCGAGGCAGCCCGCGCCGGGCGACCTCCAGCGGGGCCGGGTCGTCGCACGGCACGAGAAGCTGCCGCCGTGGGACGTGACACCGGACGCGCTGGAGGACCACGGCGCGATCTACCGGTACGCGTGAGCCCCGCACGGTCGCGGACATGAGAGAGCCCCGGCGCTCGGGGCTGCCGGGGCTCTCTCGGGTGGGGTGTCAGCTGCCGTAGCCGTAGTCCTCGCCGGGCTTGTCGTCACCGTTGTGGCCGTCGTCGCCGCCGTTGTGGTGGCTGCTCTGGTTGACGCAGGTGTTGCCGAAGGCCGGGTTCAGCAGACCGATCACGTCGACGGTGTTGCCGCACAGGTTGACCGGCACGTGCACCGGCACCTGGACCAGGTTGCCCGACAGCACGCCCGGCGAGTGGACGGCCGCGGCACCGGCGCCCGCGTCCGCCATGGCGAGGCCGGCCCCACCGAGGACCATGGTGCCCGTGCCGAGGGCCACACCGGCTGCCTTCGCGATGCGAGACATCACGTTCTCCTTAAGAAGTCGAGGAGCGCGACGACAGGTGACGCCGCCGCACTCCCCGTTCAACGCGGCGGATCATGACGAGTCACGCCGATTCAGGACGGATCACCCTTCTTGAACACATGCCTGCCCTGACGGCCTACCGCCCGTACCACGGCGCGACGACAGTGTGGGCCTTCGTGTCCCGATCCTCATCGGGGCGCTGGTGGCGGTCCGGTACGTCCGACGCCGAAGGTGAGGACGCGCGATACGCGCTCCTCCACGCCCGACCTGGTGCGCTGGTGACCCGCGCACACGTCAGCGCTTCTGCGCCCTGTAACGCTTCATCAGCGCAGTGATCCGTGCGTGGTCCGCCTGACCGTTCAGCTCGGCCACGAGATCGTCAGGACACAACTCGTAGAGGTCCCCCCACCACCGACGTCCGCGGTTGTCCCAGATCCGGTATCCACCTGGTACGCCCCGCGGGACGTAGCGTCTCCTGCTCAATGTTCCCCCCGTTCCGCCACGACGATCCCTGGTTGACCTGGAGCGCTCACCGAGTCCACACCCGATGGGACTCGTCGGCCGGGACGGCCTCCAGCAGATCTTCTGCCGGATCGATCGCTTGGTCTACCAGGAAGCCATGCTCGTCCTCCAGGTGCTCCCAGCCGCACCGATGGAGTTGGCCGGCCGAAGTCAGCTCGGCTTGCTTGACGGCGATCAACTCGCCGAGGTCGGGTACGGCCTCGAAGTACCACAAGCCGCCCCCCTCGTCAGCCCTCCGAAAGTGGTGCCGCAGGGTGGCGTGCTCACCGAGTGCTGGGAGCTCGCCGCGTGCCACAGTCGTGCCGGCGCATTGGTGTGCGCTCGCCCTCCGACACCGGAGGAAGCAACGGCTCTCCGTATCGGCTCCACGACGGCCGTACTGGGGATCACAGGGGGAGGGGAGCCGGGTACTCGATTCGGCTCCCCTCCCCCTCGGGCATGTAGCGCCCGGAAGGGGGCACGGGATCCGGTTGTCCCGGTACCCGGCTTCTCTCGCCGCAAGGAACACCCCTCCAACGACGTGAGTCAGGGGAAGAGGACCGTGCCCGTCACGGCCACGGCGCAGGTCGTGACACCCGCGAGCATCACCCACACCGTGAAGCGGATGTGATGCTCAAGCCCCGCGCGCTCCTTGCGCACCGCGGCCATCGTCCCCATCCAGACGTTCTTGGACGTGCGCGCCGTCCGCACCAGCGGGTACGTCTCGCCCACGACGTGCAGCGGGTTGCGGCCGGCGTATGTGGTGTGGGTGGTCCGGGAACCGTCCGCGGCCGTGTACTCGTAGACGACGCGCAGGAAGGTCTTCTGAGGCGCCAGCGAGACCAGGGTCGCCGGCACTTCCACGCCGGTCGCCTCCAGCTCCCTCATGTCGCGGAGGGCGGCCTTCGGGCCGAGGTACATCATCAGGCCGACGGCGAACAGCACCGGGCCCGCGAAGATGAACAGGATGAGTACCAGGATGACTGCGTCCACAGCGCTGACCGTATGTCAGTGGGGTACTCACCGGGAATCCCCGCCCCTTACGATCTCCCGCATGTCGTTCACCTTCCCGTCCGTACCCGTCCTCCTGGGCGCCCAGGGAGCCGAACTCCGTGCCGAGCCGTACGGGTTGGTGCTGCGCGGTCCTCGCGAAGAGGTCCGCATCCCTCTCGCCGCCGTCGCGCGCGTGCACGCGGACGGGCGGGCGGTCGCCGTCGAGCTGACGGCACCCGCCGGGACCGTGCCGACCCGGTACCGGATCGAGGAGGTGTCCCGCGCCTCGGCGACCGTCTTCGGGGAAGCGGTGAACGACGCGCTGCCCCAACGTCCCGCCGACGAGACTCCGGTGGACGGCTCGACGCTCGTGACGGTCACGCCCAGGCCGGACGCGGACGACGGCCGGGCGGGACGCGGAGCACGGGAGGCGGACGACGAGGAGGACGCGGAGCCGAGAACGCCGGCCGCTGTCATCGTCATCGGGGTGATGGCCACACTCGGCCTCGGACTCGTCGCCCTCGCCGCGGGCGTGGTGATCGCCGGGGACCACGCGGCCCGCGCACTCGCGGTGCTCCTGCTCGGCGCAGGCACACTGCTGATGGCCCAGGTGACGATCGAGGCGTCGTCGGCCCCGTGGAACATCTGGTACCTGCCCCGCCACGGCGTCACGGTCGAGACGGTGCCCACCCTCATCCGCGGCCGGGTCCACTACGGCTACACCGCCACCGACGGAAAGACCCGTCCAGCGCCCCAGGACGGGCACGAGGCGCCATACAACATCGCCTACCACCTCAAGCACCCCGCCCGCGTGGTCGTGTCCAGGGGCCTGGACGCGTATTTCTGGAAGCGGCTGTTCTGGGCAGCCGCTTCGGCGGCCCTCACGGCTCTCCTCGGCTGGGGCACCCTGGGACTGGCCCTTCCAGCCTTCGCCTAGCGGTCCGCTCGGCAATGGGCGACAGCCACGAAAACCCGGGTCTCCGAACTGGGGCTTCGTTCAAGAGCGGCTGCCGGGAATCGAACTCGCGCTCTCAGCTTGGGAAGCTGCGATCAGTTGAGCTTTTTAGGCTCCGCGCTGGGGGTCCCTCCCAACCTGGGCAGGCGGCGGCGAACCTCGGCTGCCCCGGCCCGAGGAAGCCGTGGCCGTGCGCGTGGAGGACGTGACCCTGCCCGAGCCCGATGCCGTCGATCAGTGGTGCGATCTGCTGATCCATACGGCCACGCCGGAGATCGGGAAGCAGTGGACCGAGGCGGGGGAGGGTGAGACCCGTACCGTTCCAGGCATCCGGACCTGACCCGCATCCTGCGGCAGCCGTCGAGGACGAACGGCTCCAGCCGGGTGAACTGCTGTTCCAAGGGGAGTCCGGCGGCATCCTCGCCGGTTCCGTCATCTGCCCTGGATGGCGACCTTGATCACCGAGGGTGCTTCCGGGCCTGACGTGTGTCGATCCTCACCCGCTCTGACCAGCAAAAAAGCCCTCCCGGAGGGAGGGCGGAGACTTGCGCCCCCGGCAGGACTCGAACCTGCGGCCAAGCGCTTAGAAGGCGCCTGCTCTATCCACTGAGCTACGGGGGCCGGGTGTGGTGGCCTCTGTCGTGGTGCCCGGGTGTGGGCTGATCCGTGACGTCGCCGGGGACAAGGATAGGGCTCCCGGATCCTTGACCCTGTTGCTTCGCCTCCGTGGCTCGATGTGGAGGTTCGGTGAAGCGGTCCTGATAATCGCAGGCAGGTACGAATCGTGCATCGCTTTTGACGCCTCGCGCACCGGGTGTTGTGCACTCGTTATGCCTCGCCTGTCGCCGTGTCCCAGTCGCCCCTTCCGTCCCTTGTGTTCTGTCGGCGCGCAGACATGCTCATATGCTTCAGAAATCCCATAAAATTGGGCATTCTTCGCATGTGGTGACCTTGGACGTACGGCCTCAGCTGCTCGACGCACTCTCCGCGCTGCGCGACCGTGTCGCCGCCGCACGCTTCCCGCTGCCCCTGGCGGGGGCCCCACGCGCGCGTGCCAACCGCGACGAACTCCTCGCTCAGCTCGACGACTACTTGGTGCCCCGGTTGAGAGAGCCCGAAGCGCCGCTGCTGGCCGTCGTGGGGGGCTCCACCGGGGCCGGGAAGTCGACTCTCGTCAACTCGCTGGTCGGACGGCGGGTCAGCGAGGCGAGCGTGCTGCGGCCGACGACACGGACGCCGGTGCTCGTCTGCAACCCGGAGGACCATCACTGGTTCAGCGGCATGCGCGTGCTGCCCGGTCTTACCCGGGTGTGGACGACCCAACAGGGGCCCGGTGAGGAACTGGTGCTCCCCGGCGAGGATCCGGCGCGCGTGCTGCGCGTCGAGACCACCGACACCCTCCCGCGCGGCCTCGCCCTCCTCGACGCCCCGGACGTCGACTCCCTGGTCGCCGACAACCGCTTCCTCGCCGCCGAACTGATCTGCGCCGCCGACATCTGGGTGATGGTCACCACGGCGGCCCGGTACGCCGACGCGGTGCCCTGGCACCTGCTGCGCACCGCCAAGGAGTACCAGGCCACGCTGGTCACCGTGCTCGACCGCGTGCCGCACCAGGTCGTCTCCGAGGTCTCACGGCAGTACGGCGCCCTGCTCACCAAGGCCGGGCTCGGCGACGTGCCCCGGTTCACGGTGCCCGAGCTGCCCGAGTCGGCCTGGGGCGGCGGCCTGCTGCCCGCCAGTGCCGTCGCGCCGCTGCGCACCTGGCTCGTCCACCAGGCCCAGGACCCGGCCGCCCGCCGGAACGTCCTGACCCGTACCGCGCACGGCGTCCTCGACTCCCTCAAGGCCCGGATGCCCGAGCTGGCCAGTGCCGCCGCCGCGCAGTACGCGGCCGCCCTGCGCCTCACCAACGCCGTGGACGCCGCCTACGACAGCGAGCACGCGCGCGTACGGGGCCGGCTCCAGGCCGGAGCGGTGCTCGCCGGTGACGCCCTCAAGCGCTGGCGGGCCTTCCCGCTCGACTGCACCGCAGGAGAACTGCTGGACGCGCTCGTGGACAGCCTGAGCGACCTCCTGCTGTGCTCCGTCACCGCCGCCGACGAGCGCGTCGACGACACCTGGCGGCGTGAACCCGCGGCGGCCGCCCCGGAGCTCGACCGCGACCCCGGCCCGGAGAGCGCCGAGCACCGGATCGGACTGGCCGTCCGGCGCTGGCGGCGCGAGCTGGAGGAGTGCGCCGAGGAGGAAGTACGCCATCTGGAACGGAGCGTCGCGCCCGATCCCGAGGTGGTCGCCGCGCTGGTCGCCACCGTGCTGCTGGGCGGCCGCCGGGCCCGGTCGGCGGGTGAGGGGCTGGCCGAGCGGATCGGCGCGCACGGGGCGCTGCGGCTGCGCGACCGCGGCGGCCGGCTGCTCGCCGAGCACCTGGACCGCGTGATGCACACCGAACGCGAACGCCGCCTCGCCCCGCTCGACGCCCTCGACGTCCACGCCGAGCCACAGGCCGAACTCATCGCCGCGCTGTCCGTACTGCAGAAGGAGAGGTGACCGGTGACCGCCGTCACTGACCAGGACCACACGGAGTACGCCGAGCACAGCGGTCATGCCAGTCCTGTCGATCACATGAATCACATGCAGCACATGCAGCACATGAATCCCGTCGATCGCGGCGATCACGGCGATCCCAGTGATTCCAGTGATCTCGTCGACCGTGGCGATCACATGGGTCATGTCGGCCGTGCCGGTCAGGTCGATCACGCCGGTCGTGTGGATCGTGTCGGCCGTGCTGATCGTGCTGAGCACGTCGACCGCGGCGATGACGCCGGTCACAGCGCTGACGGTGAGCCGTCGGGGGGCTCGGAGGTGGATGTGGAGGCAGAGGCTCAGAGGGCCGATGAGGTCCGAGAGGCGGACGGTGCCGAGGCGTCGGCGGAGGGCGGGGCCGAGAACCTCGCCGACCTCGCGGAGACCATCGATGGCGCGCCTGCCTCACGCGCGGGCACGTCGGCGGAGTCGGAGGCCTCCGAGGAGTCCGCGGCGCCGGATCCGGCGCCGGACGGTTCGGCGCACGCCGACCGCGCCCACCAAGAGACCGATTCCGGGGACAAGAAGCCCACGCAGGACCGCCAGGACGACCGCCGTGACCACCGCCAGGACGACCGCAGAGACGACCGCCGTGACGACAAGCCCGCGCGGCGCGTGAGTGACGTCCACGCGCGCGTGGAGGCCGACGACGACTCCTCACCTCGTACCGGCGCCGAGTCCGGGCCCGCCTGGGACGACGGGCTGATCGCCCGGCGGGTCGGCGAAGGGGCCGTCGTCGAGCCGGCCGCCGCCGCGGAGACCCGCGGCGGCGGCCCGCAGACCGCGGCGCCGCTGGCGTACGACGGGCCGTTGCGGTCCCGGCTGGACGCCCTGCGCGAGCTGGTCGGGCTGTCCCGGACCCGGCTGGACAGCCGCACGCTCGCCGAGGCGGGCCGGGTGCTCGACGAGGCGGCGGCGCGCCGCAGGCTCTCCGGGCAGCACACCGTCGTCGCCATCGCGGGCGCCACCGGCAGCGGCAAGTCGCAGCTGTTCAACGCGCTCGCCGGGGTGACCATCTCGGAGACCGGCGTACGGCGTCCCACCACGGCCGCGCCCATCGCGTGCAGCTGGAGCGACGGCGCCGCCGGACTCATCGACCGGCTCGGCATCCCCGGCCGGTTGCGGCGGCGGCCGATGCACAGCGCCGAGGCCGAGGCCCAGCTGCGCGGGCTGGTCCTGGTCGACCTGCCCGACCTGGACTCGGCGGCCGTGCAGCACCGCGAGCAGGCGGACCGGGTGCTGGCCCTGGTGGACGCGGTGATCTGGGTCGTCGACCCGGAGAAGTACGCCGACGCCGTGCTGCACGAGCGCTATCTGCGGCCCATGGCCGGGCACGCCGAGGTCATGTTCGTCGTCCTGAACCAGGTCGACCGGCTGCCCGGCGAGGCGGCCGAGCAGGTCCTCGACGATCTGCGGCGGCTGCTCGACGAGGACGGGATCGCCCTCGGGGAGTACGGCGAGACCGGCGCGACCGTGCTGGCGCTGTCCGCGCTCACCGGGGACGGCGTCGGGGAACTGCGCGAGGCGCTCGGCCAGTTCGTCGCCGAGCGGGGCGCCGCCGCCCGGCGGATCTCGGCCGATCTGGACGCCGCCGCCTGGCGGCTGCGGCCCGTCTACGCCACCGGCCGGCGCACCGGGCTCAGCGAGGAGGCGCGGGACGAGTTCTCCGCGCGGCTCGCCGACGCGGTGGGCGCCACGGCGGCCGGCGAGGCGGCCGAGCGGGCCTGGCTGCGCAACGCCAACCGGGCGTGCGGAACGCCCTGGCTACGGCTTTGGCGCTGGTACCAGGACCGGAGCGAGCCGCCCACCGGCCGGACGCTGGTGCGCACCCAGCCGGACGAGGAGGCCACCGCGCGGCAGCGGGTCGAGCAGGCGGTACGGACGGTCGCGGACCGCGCGGTGACCGGGCTGCCCGCGCCGTGGGCGCAGGCGGTGCGGGAGGCGGCCGTGCGCGGGGCGCAGGGGCTGCCCGAGGCGCTGGACGAGCTGACGGCGCGGGCCGGACTGCCGCCGGGGCGGCCGCCGCGGCCGGGCTGGTGGCCGGTGGCCGTGCTGGCGCAGGCGTCCATGACGATCCTCCAGGTGCTCGGCGGGCTGTGGCTGTTGGGGCAGATCATCGGGGTCATGTCACCGAACCTGGGCGTGCCGGTGCTGTTGATGGTGGCCGGGATCGTCGGCGGCCCGCTGGTGGAGTGGGGCTGCCGGATGGCGGCGCGGGGGCCGGCCAAGCGGTACGGGACGGAGGCGGAACGCAGACTGCGCGAGGCGGCCGCGGGGTGCGGGCGGGCGCGGGTGCTGGATCCGGTGGCGGCGGAGCTGCTGCGGTACCGCGAGGTGCGCGAGCAGTACGGGCGGGTCATCGGAGTGGGGGCGGGAGGCAGCTGAAGGGCTGTGTGCTGACCGTGTGCAGAACCCCGTCACCCGTTCGGGTGGCGGGGTTCTGCACAGGTGGGCCGGGGGTCCACAGGCCGCGGCGGACTCGGCGGAACGGAGGCAGTCTGGGCGTACGGCGATCGCGACGGACGCGGTCGCCGGAACCAGACGCAGCCGTACGGGAGAAGCCCGTGCGAGGGAGGGGCCGAGATGAACGAGACGATCGTCTGCGCGGTGGGCAATGTGGCGACCCAGCCGGTCTACCGGGAGCTGCCGTCGGGACCGTCGGCGCGGTTCCGGCTCGCGGTGACCGCCCGCTATCTGGACCGGGAGAAGAACGCCTGGACGGACGGGCACACCAACTTCTTCACGGTGTGGGCCAACCGCCAGCTCGCCGCGAACGTGACGGCCTCGGTGAACGTCGGCGACCCGGTCGTGGTGCAGGGCCGGCTGAAGGTGCGCACGGAGGCGCGCGAGGGGCAGAACCGGACCTCGGCGGACATCGACGCCGTGGCGATCGGGCATGATCTCTCCCGCGGCACCTCGGCCTTCCGGCGCTCGGTCCGGGCCGAAGGAGCGGCGGTCACGCCACAGCGCCCCGAACCCAACTGGGAGACCCCGGAGGAGGGTTCGGAGCCAGTGGACTCCGGTGAGCGACAAGCACTCGCGGCACCGGCGCTGGTGACGTGACGTCAGCGCCCGCGATGGGCTGACCGAAGTGCGGCTTATCGGCGAATGCGCTCCGAACGGTCGGGTGGATTTATCGATAAGCCCAGCTCAAGCCCGCCTCGGCGATAACGATTACGAGTCGGATCGCCGGTCCGAAGGGACCATCGGGAAAGGCGGTGCGTACGCGTCCTTAGGATGCCGGACATGGCTCTAGGGGTTTGACGACTCTGCTGGTGGGACCGTGCCCCCCACGTCAACGGGTCCTGCTCGAAGGGGAATTACGTGCTTTCTGCGTTCTCCGCACGATCCGCGTGCGGGCGAGGGGCGGCCAGGTTCGCCGCCGCGACACTGGTGTCCGGGCTCGCCGTGGCCGCCGTGACGGCCACCGCCGGGCCGGCCGCGGCCGAGGGCGGAGCGGCCCGGCCCCAGGGCGGAGCGACCGCCACCATCGGCGGCCTGAAGACGTACGGCGCGGCCGTGGTGCACACCGACACCGGGGACCAGCAGCTGTCGGCGGGCCTGTTCGAGATGTCCGTCGAGGGCGGTGGCACCCTCCAGACGTACTGCGTCGACATCCACAACCCCACGCAGAAGGACGCCAAGTACCACGAGACCCCGTGGAGCGGCACCTCGCTGGGTGCCAACGAGGACGCCGGCCGGATCCGCTGGATCCTGCGGAACTCCTATCCGCAGGTCAACGATCTCGCGGAGCTGGCCCGCAAGGCGGGCGTCCGCGGCGGCCTCAGCGAGCAGGACGCGGCGGCCGGCACCCAGGTGGCCATCTGGCGGTACTCCGACGGGGTGGACGTCGAGGCCGTCGACCCGCAGGCCGAGAAGCTGGCGGACTACCTCCAGGACAGCGCCCGTGACGAGGCGGAGCCGAAGGCGTCGCTCACCCTGGACCCGCCCGCGCTCTCCGGCCACCCCGGCGGGCTGCTCGGCCCGGTGACGGTGCGCACCAACGCCGACAGCGTCACGGTGACGCCGCCGGCCGACACGGCCACCAGCGGGGTGCGGATCGTCGACGAGGACGGCAAGGCCGCCACCACCGCGCAGGACGGCAGCAGACTGTTCTTCGAGGTGCCCGCCGACACGCCGGACGGCTCCGCCGAGCTGACCGTGCAGGCGTCCACCACCGTGCCGGTCGGCCGGGCCTTCGCCTCCGACAGCCGCAGCCAGACCCAGATCCTGGCCGGCTCCAGCGAGTCCACCGTCTCGGCGACGGCGAGCGCTACCTGGGCGGAGACGGGCGCCATACCGGCGCTGTCCGCGGCGGAGAACTGCGCCGAGGGCGGCGTGGACATCACCGCCGTCAACGAGGGCGACGCCCCGTTCACCTTCGAGCTGATGGGCGCCGAACACACCATCGCCGCCGGCGAGACCCGCACGGTCACGGTCCCGCTCCAGGAGGACCAGGCCTACGACTTCACGATCACCGGGCCGAGCGGCAGGGCCGAGCGCTTCACCGGCGTCCTCGACTGCCGCACCCAGGCCGGCGAGGCCGACGACACCGGCACGACCACCCAGACCCTCAGCGAGCCCAGCCCCGCCACGGTCGGCGTCCCCGAGACGGACGTCAACCTCGCCGAGACCGGCAGCTCCGGCGCCACCCCGGTGATCGGCGGCGTGGCCATCGGCCTGGTCGTCCTCGGCGGCGCGGCCCTGCTCCTGGTCCGCAAGAAAAAGGCCCAGGACTGAGTACAGGTCCCGCTCTTTGACACCTCAACAGTGAGTGACGCTCCGCTCACCCGCTGTCGTGCGCCGAGCCGCCACCCTGGACGCGTTTCCGCCCAGGGGTGGCGGTACGGCAGTATGGGGTGTATCTGCCCACTGCCAGATTCAAGCTGCCGGACGGTTCCTCTTGGCTGAGTACATCTACACCATGCGCAAGACGCGCAAGGCGCACGGCGACAAGGTGATCCTTGACGACGTCACGCTGAACTTCCTGCCCGGTGCGAAGATCGGTGTGGTCGGCCCGAACGGTGCCGGTAAGTCCACCGTTCTGAAGATCATGGCCGGGCTGGAGCAGCCGTCCAACGGTGACGCCTTCCTCTCGCCCGGCTACAGCGTCGGCATCCTGATGCAGGAGCCGAAGCTCGACGAGGAGAAGACCGTACTGGAGAACGTCCAGGACGGTGTCGCCGGGATCAAGGGCAAGCTCGACCGGTTCAACGAGATCGCCGAGCTGATGGCCACCGACTACTCGGACGCGCTGCTCGACGAGATGGGCAAGCTCCAGGAGGATCTGGACCACGCCAACGCCTGGGACCTCGACGCCCAGCTGGAGCAGGCCATGGACGCCCTGGGCTGCCCGCCCGGCGACTGGCCCGTCACCAACCTCTCCGGTGGTGAGAAGCGCCGCGTCGCGCTCTGCAAGCTGCTGCTGGAGGCGCCCGACCTGCTGCTCCTCGACGAGCCCACCAACCACCTCGACGCCGAGTCGGTGAACTGGCTGGAGCAGCACCTCGCCAAGTACGCGGGCACCGTCGTGGCCATCACCCACGACCGGTACTTCCTGGACAACGTCGCCGAGTGGATCCTCGAGCTCGACCGCGGCCGCGCCTACCCGTACGAGGGCAACTACTCCACGTACCTGGAGACCAAGCAGACCCGTCTGAAGGTCGAGGGGCAGAAGGACGCCAAGCGCGCCAAGCGCCTCAAGGAGGAGCTGGAGTGGGTCCGCTCCAACGCCAAGGGGCGGCAGGCCAAGTCCAAGGCGCGTCTGGCCCGCTACGAGGAGATGGCCGCCGAGGCCGAGAAGATGCGGAAGCTGGACTTCGAGGAGATCCAGATCCCGCCGGGCCCGCGACTGGGCAACATCGTCGTGGAGGTCAACAACCTCAGCAAGGCCTTCGGTGAGAAGGTCCTGATCGACGACCTGTCCTTCACGCTCCCGCGCAACGGCATCGTCGGCGTCATCGGCCCGAACGGCGCCGGCAAGACCACCCTGTTCAAGATGATCCAGGGCTTCGAGACGCCGGACTCCGGCTCGATCAAGGTCGGCGACACCGTCAAGATCTCGTACGTCGACCAGAGCCGCGAGAACATCGACCCGAAGAAGACCCTGTGGGCCGTGGTCTCCGACGAGCTCGACTACATCAACGTCGGCCAGGTCGAGATGCCGTCCCGCGCCTACGTCTCCGCCTTCGGCTTCAAGGGCCCGGACCAGCAGAAGCCAGCCGGTGTGCTCTCCGGCGGTGAGCGCAACCGCCTGAACCTGGCGCTCACCCTCAAGCAGGGCGGCAACCTGCTGCTCCTCGACGAGCCGACCAACGACCTCGACGTCGAGACGCTCTCCTCGCTGGAGAACGCCCTGCTCGACTTCCCGGGCTGCGCCGTGGTCGTCTCCCACGACCGCTGGTTCCTCGACCGGGTCGCCACGCACATCCTCGCCTACGAGGGCGACTCCAAGTGGTTCTGGTTCGAGGGCAACTTCGAGTCGTACGAGAAGAACAAGATCGAGCGGCTCGGCGCCGACGCGGCGCGTCCGCACCGCGCCACCTACAAGAAGCTGACCCGGGGCTGATCGATCTTGCGGCACATCTACCGCTGCCCGCTGCGCTGGGCGGACATGGACGCGTACGGCCACGTCAACAACGTGGTGTTCCTCCGCTACCTGGAGGAAGCCCGTATCGACTTCCTGTTCCGCCCGGACAAGGAGTTCAAGCAGGGGTCCGTGGTGGCGCGCCATGAGATCGACTACAAGCGCCAGCTCGTCCACCGTCACGCGCCCGTGGACATCGAGCTGTGGGTCACCGAGATAAGGGCGGCGTCCTTCACCCTCACCTACGAGGTGAAGGACGGCGACCAGATCTACGTCCGGGCGTCCACGGTGATCGTGCCGTTCGACTTCGAACAGCAGCGACCGCGCCGGATCACCGCGGAGGAGCGCGAGTTCCTCCAGCAGTACACCGACGACGCCGAGGACAAGAACGCCGGGGACAAGGACGCCGAGGGGGAGGCCGTCGCCGCATGACGGTGCTCCACCTCGCCGACGAGGGGGAGGCGGCGGATCTCGCCGCCTTCCTCACCCGGCTGCTCCGCTACGACCGCGGAGCCGCGGTGCGCCTCCAGGCGGCGGGCACCGCCCTCGCCGTCTTCGGACGGCCGCCGTCCTTCGAGGTGCTGGCGATCCGCGCGGTACGCCTGGCCAAGCCGTACGAGAACGGGCTCGACGTGACGCTGGACGTCACCGTCTCCGCCGGAGAGCTCCTGGAGTCCGTCGACGAGACCGCGGCCACGGCCGCGGTGCCCGGCGCGGTCACCGGGCCGCCGTGGGCGGGTGTGCTCCCGCCGCGCGGCGGCTGGCGGCCGGAGCCCGGACTGCCGGAGACGGACGCGCTGCGCGCGATGGTCGCCGCAGGGGTCGCCGAATTCCGTACCCGGACCCAGGAGTTGGCGCCCGAGGCGCGCACCCGGGCCGAGCTGGACCGGATCGGCGCGGAGATCTGGACCCGGACCGTCGGAGCGACCAGGCTGCCGGTGCGCGCCGTGCACGCGGCGCAGTCACTGGGCTTCCTGCGGCCGGTCCCGGGCGCGCGGGAGCCGGCGCTGCTCTCCTGCGGGGCCTGGCTGCGACTGCGGACGCCGTACGGGTCGATCGCCGTACGACGGGCGGGGCTCGGGGCGTTGGGCGTCAGCGTCCGCTGACGGCGCCGCGCCCGCGACACCCCGCGCGTCCCTCCGGCGGGCCGCTCAGCCCGCGGTGTTCACCATCGACGCCGCCGCGTACGTCAGGTAGTTCCACAGCGTGTGCTCGTGCTCCTCGGACAGCCCGAGCTCCTCCACGGCGACCCGCATGTGCTTCAGCCAGGCGTCGTGCGCCGCGCGGTCCACGGTGAAGGGGGCGTGCCGCATCCGCAGCCGGGGGTGGCCGCGGTTCTCGCTGTACGTCGTGGGACCGCCCCAGTACTGGATCAGGAAGAGCGTCAGACGCTCCTCCGCCGGGCCCAGGTCCTCCTCGGGATACATCGGCCGCAGGAGCGGGTCCTCGGCGACTCCCTCGTAGAAACGGTGGACGAGCCGACGGAAGGTCTCCTCCCCGCCGACCTGCTCGTAGAAGGTCTGCTCCTGAAGCGTGCCACGCCGAATCTCATTCACGTCCCCCATGGTCTCAGACGGCACGACCGAGGACTCGAGGCTTAGGACCCCGCCCCTTCCCGGCCACGCGGGCGGTGCGGTTCTCATCGGGGCAGAGTCTGGGTGACGCGCCACAGACGCTGGGGCAGCTCGCCCTCCTCGAAGGCGTGGACCTCGACGAGGGTCCAGCCGTCGGCGAGCGCGTCGACCAGGTGGCGGGGGAAGAAGTGCACCGCGAAGCCGCCGTGCTCGTAGATGTCGTCACCGTGCGGGGTGCCGCTCCCGTGGTGCGCGTCACCGGTGTGCCGGACGGTGTAGACGAAGGAGCCGCCCGGCCGCAGCACGCGGCGGACCTCCGCGGCCACCGCGTGGATCTCCTCGGTCGACAGCGCCATGCACAGCAGCATGTGGGCGAAGACACCGTCGACCGACGCGTCCGCCAGGGGCAGCGGCTCGCGCACGTCGTGCACCAGGGTGGTGACCCGCTCGGCGACGTCCGGTCGCGGGCCGCCTGCCGAAGCTGTGCCAGGCCGGTGGCGGAGAAGTCGGTGGCCTGGACGGTGAAGCCCTCGCGGGCGAGGAACAGGGCGTCACGGCCGTGACCCGCGCCCAGTTCCAGCAGTCGCCGGCCCGCCGCCGCCCGGAAGACGGTGGCCGCGTGGCGTGCGGCCGCGCTGGGGTCCTGCCCGTACATGCCGGGGTGGGAGTCGTAGGTGTGCTGCCAGTGCTCGCGCTGGGCTTCGGCCAGCTCCCGCTCGTGGCGGCTCATGGCACCAGCTCCTCTCACTTCCGGCCGGGCCGGTACCGCATGATCTGCGAACCAGCCTAGGTCCGCCTCGGCCGGTCCCGGGCCGGCCCCCCTCGCCGCACTCGTCATCGCCGCACTCGTCATCGCCGCACTCGCGGTGAAGGAGGGCCGCGACACCTGGCAGGGCAAGGGCTGCCGCGCCCCCGCGGCGGCGCCGTCCGACGGGACGGACGCGTGCGGTTGCCGTCCCGGACGCGACTGCTGCGGCTGACCTCCCACGCCGCGGGTCCAGCCCCTCTCAGGCGAGGATCTGGACGGCGTAGAGGGCGCCGATGGCGGCGGCGAGCGTGCCCAGGAGGAGGCGCAGCGCGGTTTCGGGAATGCGGGGCTGGACGAGGGCACCGAGGTAGCCGCCGATGAGTCCGCCGAGGCCGCAGGCCAGACCCAGGTACCAGTCCGGTGCGATGTCGCCGCGTCCGGTCAGGGAGAGCAGACCGAAGGTGGCGGCTCCGACGAGGGAGGTCGCGAAGGTGGCGGCGAGTGCGGCCGGGGCGACGCGGGCGACAGGCATGCCCCGGCCGACGAGGACCGGGCCGAGAAGGGAGCCGCCGCCGATGCCGTAGATCCCGCCGACGACGCCCACGGCGAAGGCGAGGGCGGTGACCGTCCTGCCGGAGGGTCCGGCGGCGGTCAGGCGATGAGACGGACGAAGGGTGCGGGCGCACAGCCACAGGCCGAGCGGGAGCAGGAAACCGGCGATGAGGAGCCGGAAGACCGTGGGGCCGGGGAGGGCGAAGACCCGGACGGCCGCCCCGACGACCACACCCGGGAGGGTGCCGAGCAGCAGACGCCGGGTGAGGGGGCCGCGCAGGGCGCCGGTGGCCCGGTGGCGCCACAGCGAGCCGGGCCCGGCAACGACGTTGAAGAGCAGGTTCGTCGGTGTGACCGCTGGGCTGGGCACCGCGAAGACGCTCAGCTGGACAGGGAGGAGGAACACCGCTCCCGACACGCCGACCGGGGCGGTCACCACCGCTGTCAGCAGTCCCGCGGCCAGTCCGCCCAGCCCCAGCCACCACTCCACCACTGCCCCCGCCCCGGATCCGTCCCGCCAGTATCGGCCCGGGCACCTTGGGCGAGGCCACCCGGCAACACGGTGTTCATGAAGCACCGCGACCACTCCCACCCGTGCTGGCACCGGGCTGTGAACCGCAGCACAGTGGACATATGGGTGCGCACCCTCCCGAGAGGGATCTGGAAGACGTCGCCGCCTCCGCCCGGGCCGCGCTGGTGCGGGAGATCGACGCGAGCGGCGCCTGGGCCGCGGACCCGGTGTGGCGGGAGGTGTTCGCGGCGGTGCCACGGCATCTGTTCGTGCCGTACTACTACGTGGGCGCCGAGGGGGCTCCGGACGGCTACGAGCGGCGCTGGTGCGAGCACCCTGACCCGGAGGCGCGGGAGCGCTGGATGCGCGGGGCCTACGAGGACATCCCGCTGGCCACCCGGCTGCGCGACGGGGAACTGCTCTCCTCCAGCAGCCAGCCCTCCCTGATGGCCCTGATGCTGGCCGAGCTGCGGGTCGAGGACGGCGACCGGGTCCTGGAGATCGGCGCGGGCACCGGATACAACGCGGCGCTGCTCGCGCACCGGCTCGGCGACGGCGACCTCGTCACCACCGTCGACCTGGAACCGGAGATCACCGAGTCCGCCCGGCGCCATCTGGACACCGCCGGATACCACCCGGTCGTCGTCACCGGCGACGGCGCCCGCGGAGTGCCGGAGCGCGCGCCGTTCGACCGGATCATCGCCACCTGCGCACTGCCGTCGATCCCGCGCGCCTGGCTCGCCCAGTGCCGCCCCGGCGGCCGTGTCCTCACCCCGCTCGCCACCGGACTGGTGACCCTGACGGTCCAGGGCCCGGACCAGGCCGAAGGCCCCTTCCTGGACAGCGCCGCCTACTTCGTGCCGCTGCGCGGCGACGTCCGGGGCGGGCCCGAGCCGGCCGCGCTGGGCGCGGTGCCGCGCCGGGGCCGGGACGACGACCGGTTCCGCTTCCTGGTCGCGCTCACCCGCGGCAGCCTCGATCCCCAGGAGGCGTACGCGCTGTGGGAGCGCGAGGGCCGGCCGGAGCGCGAGCGCTACGGCATCACGGTCACCGGCGCGGGCGAGTGGGCGTGGCTGGACGACCCGGAGGGGCCGTACGCCTGGCCCCTTCCGGGCTGAACCGGCCGAGCGGGCCGGGTCCGCCGACTCAGCCGCGCCGGACGGTGATCGTCGTCCAGGCGCCGACGTGCACCCGGTCGCCGTCCTGGAGCGGCACCGGCACGAACGGCTGGATCGGCTCCTCGGCCCCGTTGACCGTGGTGCCGTTCGTCGAGTTCTGGTCGACGACCGCCCAGTTGCCGTCCGGCTGCTGCACCAGCACCGCGTGCTGGTGCGAGACGCCCGGGTCCTCCGGCGGTACCGACAGGTCGATGTCGGGGGTGTCGCCGGTGGAATGGCGGCGGCGGCCGATGGTGATCTGGTTGCCGGTGAGGGTGCGCTGCTGCTCCGGCGAGTACGCGGGCAGGTTCAGGCCCGCGGCCTCGGGGCCGGAGCGCTGCATCATCGCCATGAAGTACTCGCGGTCCGGACCGATGGTCGCGGTCCAGGTCACCGGGCCCTGCGGGGCGGGGCGGGGCGGCGGGGCCTGGGTCGCACCGGGGTGCGGGTAGCCGTAGCCGCCGGGGGCGCCGCCGGACGGCGGGGAGATCACCCAGTCGTCCTCACCGCCGCCGAAGGAGGGGCCGCCGGGCTGCGGGCGACCCTGCTCCTGCGGGAACGCGGGCGGGGCGGGCGAACCGCCGAAGCCACCGGGACCACCCGGGCCGGGCTGGTGGAACGCCTGCGGAGCGCCACCCGTCGCACCGGGACCGCCCGGACCACCCGGACCACCCGGACCACCGGGGCCACCGGGCGGACCCGGCGGGGGCGGGACGGGACGGGAGGGATCGGCGCCGAAGCCGGGCGGCGGGCCGGGCTGGCCGGGCACACCGGGACGCTCGTTGCCGTAGGGGCCATTGGGACCATTGGGGCCGCCGGGACCGCCGGGGCCGGAAGGCGCACCGGGACCGCCGGGGCCGCCGGGGGCGGGGAAGCCGCCGGGACCACCGGGGCCGCCCGGACCACCAGGACGCTCGTTGCCGAAGGGGCCACCCGGACCACCGGGACCACCCGGACCGCCCGGGCCACCGGGACGCTCATTGCCGAAGGGACCGCCAGGTCCACCGGGGCCGCCGGGTCCACCAGGCCCACCGAAGGAACCAGGGCCGCCAGGCCCGGCGTGCCCGCCAGGCCCGCCGTGCCCGCCGGGCCCGCCGTGCCCGCCAGGCCCGCCGTGCCCGCCAGGCGCGCCGGGACCGCCCGGGCCACCGGGACCACCCGGCCCGGGCGGCATCCCAGGTCCACCGGCGGGGCCACCCGCGGGGCCGCCGGGGCCGCCCGGCTCGCCGAAGTGCGGGCCCGGAGGGATCGGCTCGGCGGGGCGGTTCACCTGCGAGGGGCGGGAGCCCTGGTACTCGTACTGGTCCGTGCCGCCGTACGACGGCGGGCCGGGCGGGCGCTGGAAGTGCGCGCCGGGGCCGGGCGCCGGCGGGCGCGGGGCGGCCGGGGTGTACGACGTCGCGGTGTTGGTGAGGAAGTTCCAGCGGCACTCCTCGCAGAACGGCGCACCGCCCTCGCGGGGCGTGCGGCACTGCGGGCAGAGCTCGGGCTGGGCGCTCGGCGCGCCGCCCGGTCCGGGAGGCGGCGGGAAACCGTAGCCGCCACCACCGGGAGGCGGCGGCGGAGGCGGGGGCACGGCACCGGCCATGCGGTGACCGCAGACCTCGCACCAGTCGTCGGAACCCGACTGGTGTCCGTTCGGGCAGGTCGGCATGTCGGCGCTTCCCCCTCTCCTTTTCCGGCCGCTATGACCGGATTTCTCCAACCCCTGAGGGGTCGGGCTCGTTGCTCTTTATGTCACTTCTTTACACGAACAGTCTTTGTGGACCGAGTTTCGAGAGTCATCTCGTCGGCCTCCGCGACCTTCGCCTTCAGTCGCACAGTACCTGTCGCGGCATCGACCACGTCCACCACCTTCGCAAGGAGTTTCGCAGTATCCGCGTTTCCGGAGGCGCCGGCGAGCTGAACGGCGCGGCCCAGTTTGGCCGTTGCTCCATCGATGTCACCCGATTTGCGGAGATCGAGGCCTTGTTGGATGACCTGTGCCAGTTCGGCTTGGCCGGTGTAGTGGGCGACCTGAGGGTTGATCGACGTCGACGCGGCCATGTCGTCGGTCCACACCGCCCGTACGAGACCCTGGGCGCCGAGGTTCTGGGCCGTACCGTCGGGCTGCGGGATCACCAGGGAGACCCGGGCCGCCAGCATCTCCTGGCCGATGTGCGCGGCCGGGACCCCGACGCAGAGGTGGTAGTCACGGGACTCGTCTCCCCAGGAACCGGTGGGGTAGTCGCCGGCGCGCGGGCTCGCCTCGGTGCGGCGGTCGGTCAAGTCCTCGACGGTCGGCGCGACTTGCTTGACGAACTTGATGGTGGTGCCGACCGGGGTCCACAGCCGCAGCGCGACGTCCGCGACCTCCTTGCCCATCGCCGTCTCCATCATCCGCGTGAAGTCGGCGGCGAGAGCGGCCGGGTCGGCGACTATGTCGGCGGTGCCGAGCAGGGCGGAGGCGATCCCTGTGACTTCTTTCACTTCCCAGTCGGTGCCGACACCGCGCGCGTCACAGGTGAAACGGCCGGCGCAGGAGTCCAGGGCGGCCTTCAGGTCCTCGGGTGACTCGTGTTCATTGCGGCCGTCGGTGAGCAGGATCCCGTGGCGGATGGCGACGTCCGCGGAGGACAGCAGGCGGTCGGCGAGCCGCAGCCAGGTGCCGATCGCCGTGCCGCCGCCCGCGCTGAGCTTGCGCAGCGCGTACTTGGCCTGCTCCCGGGTGGTGGGGTCGGCGACCGCGAGGCGACCGCCGCCGGGATAGACCTCCTTGGCCACATGGGTGCCGCCGATCACCGCGAAGTGCACCCCGTCGCGCAGGGTGTCGATCGCGGCGGCGGTGGCGTCCCGGGCGTTGCGCATCTTGGTCGGCGGGTAGTCCATCGAGCCCGAGCAGTCGACCATGATCGCCACGGCCGCGGACGGGCCCTCGCCGGGTGAGTACAGGTGCGGCGCGGTCACGGCGCTGCCGACGGTGCCGCCGCCGGTCGCGGTCACCGTGACGATCGCGTTGACCTCCCGGCCGCCCTCCGGCAGGTACTCGTTCTGGTACACGTCGACCGAGAACTGTGGCACGTTCGATTTCGAGAAATTGGCCATGCGTACTCGCATCCCCCTTGAACCCCCGCCGGAGCGGGGTGACGACTACGACGGACCGGTCCCCTCCGGCCCGCCGAGGCTTCCCCGTCTCACCGACCGCCTCGCGACGGCCTCAGGCGGATCCTGCCCGTTGCGGCGGGGCCGGGAACGGCAGGACGGCCACTGTTACGTTGTCGTGGCCCCCACCGTCCAGCGCGTGGCCGACCAGGACCTGGGCGCTGTGCAGCGGGCGTACGGCGGCGTCGAGCGGCAGGACGTCGGCCATCTGCTCGGCCGCCTCGGCGTAGTTCCACAGGCCGTCCGTGCACACCACCACCACACCGGGCCGGTCCGGCTTGAAGGAGGCGGTGTGCGGTTCCAGTTCGTAGGCGTCCGCGCCGAGCCAGCCGGTGATCGCGTGGGCGCGCTCGTCGGCGTACGCCTCCGCCTCGCTCATCAGGCCGGCGGCGACCATCTGCGCGGCCCAGGAGTCGTCCTCGGTGAGCCGGGCCGCCGGGGCGGTGCGGTCCAGCGGGACCCAGTAGGCGCGGCTGTCGCCGACCCAGCCGACCACCAGCAGCTCACCGGTGACGATCGCACCGACCAGGGTGCAGGCCGGGGCGTTCTGGTGCGGGGCGTGCTCGCGGGCGGTGGCGGGTTCCTCGGCCAGGGAGTTGACGGCGTGCGAGGCGGCGACGATCGCCTCGTGCATGGCCTGCTGGGGGTGGGTGCCGAGCGGCAGGGCGGCGATGAGTGTGGCGCCGGCGGCCTGCGAGGCGGCGAGCGAGGCGTCGTCGGGCCGGGTCGCCGAGGAGACGCCGTCGCAGACGATGGCGACGACGGCGGGGGAGCCGTCGGGAAGTGCGGCGGTGGCGACGGTGAACGCGTCCTCGTTGCGGTGGTGGCGCAGACCGCGGTCGCTGACGGCGGCGACCGGGCCGCACTCCTGTTCCATGTGGTCGCGTTCGCGGGGCTGGGCGTGGCCGCAGTTCTCGCAGTAGCCGTCGCCGTCGACCCGGCCGGCACGGCAGGCGACGCACAGCTTCGCCGGGTCGGCGGCCGGTGCGGCGGGCGTGGTCGGCGCGGGCGCGGGTTCGGCGACTCGCGGGTCGGGGGCCTGGAGCGGGTAGTCGTCGGGTTCGCCGACGCGCCGGTCGAAGCGGACACCGGAGGCCTCGGCACCGGCCGGACCGGCGGCCGCGTGGGCGTCGTGCGCAGTCGGGGACGGCGGGGACGGCGGGGCGGCCTGCGGCGGGACGGCACCGCCCGGCGCGCCGTCGGGTGCCGCGGCCGTGGCCGGCCAGGCGGCGGGCGCGGCCGGGGGCGCGGCGGGAGGCGGCGGCACCGAGCCGTTGACACCGGACACCGGCCCACCCGTGCCGGACGGCGTCGCACCGCCGACGACCGGGGACGCATGGCCGTCCGCGGTCGGGGACGACGGGCCGTGCGCCGTCGGGGACGACGGGCCGTGCGCGGCCGGTGGTCTCGGGGCGCTCGCAGCGGGTGTCGGGCTCTGCTGCGGCTGGGGCGGCACGGCCGACAGGTCGTACCCGCACGCACCGCAGTAACGGTCACCCGGTTCCAGCGGTTCGGCGCAGCTCGGGCACTGCGTCAGGGCGGCCTGCCGGGGCGGCATCTGCGACATCAACTACACCCACGTCCGGGGGCGGTAACGATTGGCACGTTCCACCAGGTCGATCCTCTCCTCGCCGCCCCGCGCCAGCCGGGCCAGCGTGCGGTACGAACGCTCCAGGCCGAAACGCAGGCCCCGTTCGTCCAGGCCGCTGCCGAGCAGCGTCCGTCCTCCGGCGGCGGGAGGGACGGAACCCTGGCCACCGGAGAGTATCCAGTCCAGGGCACAACCGAGCACTTCCGTGGCCAACTGCTCGCGCCGCGTCGGATCCAGTCCGTACGCGTCGAGGGCCTCGACCTGACCGGCTGCCGCGGTCAGATCCTCCAGGAAGGGTACGTCGGAGGCGACGGCGGTGCGCTGCCGCAGCCGGGCGCGGACGGCGGCCACCCGGGCCGCCGTGTAGTGGATGGACGACTCCGGCACCGACTCCAACGTCCGCACGGCGCCCCGCCGGTTGCCGGTGGCGAGCTGGACGCGGGCCAGGCCGAAGGCGGCGCTCACACAGCTCGGGTCGGTCGACCACACCAGGTGGTAGTACTCGGCGGCGTTGTCCAACTGGCCCAGCACCTCCGCGCACAGGCCGAGGGCGAGCTTGGGGGCGGCCTCGCCCGGGAAGGCGTCGTAGATCGCGTCGAAGGCGAGCGCGGCGCCCTCGTGGTCGCCGGTCACCAGCGCGGCGACGCCCCGGTACCAGACCACCCGCCAGTCGTCGGGCCGTTCCGCCTCCAGCGCCGCGAGGACGTTCAGCGCGGCCCCCGCGTCACCGCTCTCCAGCCAGGCGCGGACCTGCCGCAGCCCGGTCTCCGTGGACTGCGCCGGTACGGCGGTGAGGGCGGCGATCAGTTCGGCCGGCGCGGACGTCAGCAGACCGGCCAGGAAACCGGCGTTGGGGTCGGCCGGGTCGACCCGCGGGATCGGCAGCGCGAGCGCGGCGGCACCGGTCGGCACCGGCTTCACCAGCCCCGGAGCCGCAACGGCGGCGCCCTGCACGGCCAGCGGTGCGGCGGGTGCGGCGGTGGTGAGCTCCGGGCTCCGCCGCGGCCGGACCACCCGTGCCCCGAGCCGTGACACCTCCCCGTCGAGCTTCGGGAACAACTCGGAGTCGGTGACCCGCAGTTCGGGACCGAACAGGGTCGACAGCGCCGGCCGGGCCCGTCCCGTCCGGAGCGAGACGACCTCCCGCAGGACCCCGGTCAGCTGCTCCGCCATCTCCTGCGCGGAGGCGAACCTGCGGGCCGGGTCGGGGTCGGTGGCGCGCACCAGCAGGCGGTAGAAGGACTCGTACCGCCGGAAGACGTCGATGGTGTCGGGGTCCGGCAGGGAGTCGACGTAGAGGTTGGTGTAGCCCGCGAAGTCGAAGGTGAGCACGGCGAGGGTGCGGCCGACCGTGTACAGGTCGCTCGCCACCGACGGGCCGACCTCGGCGACCTCCGGCGCCTGGTAGCCGACGGTGCCGTAGATCGCCGACTCGTCGTCGTCCATGCGGCGCACGGCGCCCATGTCGATCAGTTTGAGCTGGTCCTCGGTCTGGATGGCGTTGTCGACCTTGAAGTCGCAGTACAACAGATTGCGGCTGTGCAGATGGCCGAGGGCCTCCAGGGCTTCGATGCCGTACGCGCAGGCCTGCTCCACCGGCAGCGGATCGCGCCGACCCTCCGGGGTGCGGCGGGCGTTGGCGATCTCCTTCAGGGACTTGCCGCCGACGTACTCCATCACGATGTACCCGTCCAGCGAACCGGTGCGCTGGTCCAGGTGCTCGACGAAGTTGTAGATCCGCACGATGTTGGAGTGCTCGATCTCCGCGAGGAACCGGCGCTCGGAGATCGCCGCCGCCATCGCGTCCTGGTCGCCGGTGTCCAGCAGACCCTTGAGCACCACCCAGCGGTCCGAGACCGCGCGGTCCACCGCGAGGTAGATCCAGCCGAGACCGCCGTGCGCCAGACAGCCCGCCACCTCGTACTGGCCGTGCACGATGTCGCCGGACCGCAGCTTCGGCACGAAGGAGTACGGGTGGCCGCACTTGGTGCAGAAGCCCTCGGTGCGGCCGGGCCGGTCGCCGCGCGCGCGGCCCACCGGCGCCCCGCAGTCCGAGCGGGAGCAGAACCGCTTGCGCTCCGGCACCTCCGGGTTCGCCAGCACCATCGCCCGCGGATCGGGCCGCGGCACGTCCGGCACCTGCACCAGGCCCGCGCCGAGCCGGCCCCGGCCGCTGGAGGAGGAGGTGGAGCCGGAGCTGCGCACCGACACCGAGCGGCTGGTGGCCCGGCCGGAGAGGGAGCGCGAGAGCCGCCCCGACACCGAGCGCCGGGACTTCGACGACTGCGACGACGTGCGCGAGCTGCCGGTGCGGGTGCTGCCGCTGCCCGCCGAGTCCTTGCCGCCGCCGGTCACCCCGGTGGGCGGCGAGCCGACCATGCCGGTGGCCGAGACCACCGGGGCGAGGCCGCAGGTGTCGCAGTACAGCTCGCCGCCGCCGACGTCCTCGTACGTCCCGCCGCAGTCCGGGCGCTGACAGGCGCGCGGTGTCTCACTCATCTCGCGGACTCCCCCCTGTGATCCTCCGGCCCGCCCGGCCCCGGCACCCGCGGCGCGGCGAGCAGTTCGGCCGCCGCCTGCTGGTAGCGCAGCACCGCCTGCTCGGCGACGCGCAGATCGCAGGGCGCGCTCCACAGCATGCGGCGGGCCGCGTCGTACCGCTCCACCAGCAGCGGGTCCTCCGCCAGGCCGTGCCGGGCGACCTTCGCCTTGTACGCGTCGAGCCGGCCGCGCAGTTCGGCACGGACCGCCAGCGGAGCCGTGACGGCGGTCAACGACTCGCGGGCGCGCAGCAGTTCGTCCTCCGCCTTCTGCTCCAGCGACTCCAGTAGCGGCGAGAGACGGTGCCAGCGCGCCTGCCGGCGGTACTCGGCGGCGGTGGCCAGCTGCTCCTGGAGCGCGGTCGGCGGGCCGCTGACGACGGGCACCTCGGTCGCGGCGATCTTCGCCAGCACCTCGCCGCGCGCGGTGCGGGCCTCGGCGAGGGTGCGGTCCGCGCGGGACAGCACGTCCCGCAGCCGGATGAGCCGCTGCTCGGCGTCCTGACGGACCGTCAGGACGGCGTCGATCTCACGCCGTACCTCCTCCAGGGCGCGGGCCTCGCGGTCGTACACCGTGGTGTCGGGCCGGCCGCCGCCCGGGGCGGAGGAGCCCTCGGCGGGCTTCCAGAACGCCAGCGGGTCGGAGACCACCTCTTCGCGGAGCCTGGTCAGGGTGCGGGTGATGCGCTCCAGGTCGTCGCCCGAGGGGTGCTCGCCGGGGCGGACGCCGACGGAGTGGGCGAGCTTGCGGGTGCGCTGCAGCTCGGCGGCCAGCAGATCGATCCGGGCGGGCAGCGCGGACCAGACCGCGTCGGCGGCGATCACCATGTCGAGCGAGGACGCGTACAGCTCGTTCATCCGGTCGACGAGTTCCGCCAGCGTGAAGCGCCGGCTGAGCCGGCCGGCGCCGCCGTCCAGGGTCGGCGCGGCGGCCGTCACCGCGGCGCTCCCGGCGACGGTGACCGCGTCGCCGCGCAGCAGCTCGGTCAGCTCCACCAGGTCCTCGCGGCTGGACCAGCGGCGGCGGGTGCGGATGTCGCGGGCGCCGCGCAGGGCGTCGGTGTAGGCGTCGAAGTAGGTCCACAGCAGGGTGATCGACGCCTCCGTGGCCGCCCACCGCTCCTTGGTGGTCCCGGTCAGCTCGGCGCCTTCGAGGAGCCGGCGGCCCGCGTGGTCCTGGAGGGCCAGCAGCGAGGTCTCGATCGCCTCGTGCTCCGCGCCGAGCCGCGCCAGCGCACGGTCCACCTCGTCCCTGTCCATCACCGGACCGGAGGCTCCCGTGACGCCCATCGATCACCTCTCGTTGCTGGGTCTGAGTCAGTAGCGGTCACTTGTAGCGCGGCGTCGGCGGGGTCGCCGACTCCGAGTCCTTACCCAGCGTCGGCGAGAGCCACTTGTCGTACGACGCCTTCCAACCGCCGTCCTCGCGGTAGTCCTCCAGTATCCGGTTGACCCGGCGTACCAGATCGTCGGCGTCCTTCTTCATCGCCACGCCGTAGTACTCGGTGGTGAAGCGGTCGCCCTTCAGCTCCACCGTGGGATCCTGAGCGGCCTGGCTGGCGGCGAGCGCGCTGTCGGTCACCACCGCGTCCACCTGGCCGAGCTGGAGCCGCACCAGGCAGTCCAGCTGGTTGGGGACGGTGGTGGAGATGTCGGCGGAGGCGGGCAGTTCGCCGGCCTTGCGGTCGGCGTCCAGCTTCTCGTACGCCGTCGAGCCCGTCGCCGAGCAGATCCTGCGGCCGGCGAGGGTGTCGTCGTAGCCGGTGATCCCGGAGGAGTCGGGGGCGAGGACCTGCTGGCCGGTGAGGAAGTACGGGGCGGAGAAGGCGACGTCCTTCAGGCGGGTGCAGGTGATGGTCATGGTGCGCACCACCATGTCGACCTGACCGCTCTGGATCGCCGGGACGCGCTGGTTGGTGGGGATGGCCTTGAAGCGGATGAGGTCCGGGGAGCCGAGCAGCTCCTCGGCTATCCGGCGGGCCAGATCGATGTCGAAGCCCTCCAACTGGACGGTCTCGGCGTCACTGTTGGGGTCGCGGTAGCCCCAGCGGTAGCTGTTCTGGTCGACGCCGACCGAGAGGTAGCCGCGCTTCTTGACGGCCGCGATCGCCGAGCCCTCGGCGGTGCCCGGCGGCAGGCTCCGGTCCTGCGGGTCCTCGCAGGTGTCGGCCTTCGCGGGGGAGCCGTCGGCCACTTTCCGGCCGCCCACGCCGGTGCTGCCGTCGCCGGGGGCCTGGGTGCGCGGCAGCAGCAGGGCGAAGGCCACCGCCAGGGCGCAGAGGAACGCCATCGCGCCCACGCCGCCCCAGCCCTTCAGGCCGGCCCGCACACGTCGTGCGTACATCGTCACGCCCCCTTTCACCGGTACTCCGACAGCCTGCGGCCGATGCCCAGCAGCGCGCCCGCCGCGCCCAGCACGGCGAGCGCGGCGGCGCCGACGGCCAGCCCGGTCATCGCGTCCAGGCCGTCGCCGGCCGCCCGCGCGAACTCCCGCTCCTCGTGCGCGATCGCGGTCTGGAGACTGTCGTCGACGCTGTCGAAGCACTCGCCGGTCGGCTTGTCGTCCCGAGCGCCGATGATCTTGTCGAGGGCCGCCTGGTAGTCGCCCGCGTCGTCGGCGTCGCGGGCCTCGCGGTGGCGGTCCTGCCACACGTCCATGCTGTCGGCGGCGGTCTTCACGGGCTTCTCGCCGGCCGGGTCGTCGGCCAGCGCGGCGGCCGCCTTGAGCCCCGTCGCGAGGTCCTTCATCGAGGCCTCGTACGCCACGTCGAACTTGTCGGCGAACTTCCCGGGCGCCGTCTCGACGGTCTCGGCGCCGCGGTTGACCAGGGTGAGGTTCTCGTTGCCCCGGGCCTTGAGGGAGGCGATACGGGCGTCGTGCAGGACGTCGAGGGAGCGCACGCCGTGGTCGTAGGAGTCGTGCAGGCCGGCGCGGGCGACGGTGTGGCCGATGACGAGCCAGAGCAGCACGACGGTGGTGGTCGCGGTGGCGGCGACCAGGCCCTGGTTGAGGACGCGGTGGGTGCGCCGGTAGTTGCGGTGCTGGGCCCAGGCGAGCGCGGCGAGCGCGGTGACACCGAGGGCGATGGCGGCCCACGGGTAGGGCGTGGCGCTCGCGTAGTCGCTGCGCAGACGCTGGTTCTCGGAGGTGTAGAGGGCCTCGGCGGCCGGGAGCATCTCCGTCTGCATCTTGTCGTTCGCGTACCGCAGATAGGCGCCGCCCAGCGGGTAGCCCTGGCGGTTGTTGGCGCGGGCCCGTTCGATGAGGCCCTTGTACTCGGGCAGGAGCCGGTTCAGTTCGGCGATGGTCCGCGCGGCGGGCGAGTGGGGATCGGAGTTGTTGGCCGCGTGGATCAGCTTGGCGGCGGCGGTGCGGATGTCCTTCTCGTACCGGTCCCTGCTGGCCTTGGTCTCCTGGCCGCCGGCGAGGAAGCCGCTGGAGGCGGCGGTGTCGGCGTCGGCGAGGGAGCGGTAGATGTCGGCGGCGGCGGAGCTGAGCGGCCGGCTCTTGTTCAGGACGTCGTCGGCGGCGGCCGCGCGGTCCGTGGTCTGCCAGGCGGTGACGGCGCCGAAGGCGACGACGAGGAGGGCCAGTACGGCACCGATGATGCGCAGCCGGCCGGGTTCCGTGGTGGCGGCCGCGCGCACGCGGTCCACGCCCTCGGCGAAGGCGGTGCGGCGGGGTGCCTGCGGCGGCTGTGGCGGTGCCGCGCTGCCCGTGGGCGTGTATGTCACCCTTGACCTCCCCCGTGGTCATCTGTCGCCGCAAGTATCGCTGCCGGGACCGGCATCCGCACCGGCCTTCACTGGATCTTGATCGGATCGCAGCGCGCGTGGCACCTCTCCCCGCTCATGAATACGCCGGTGGGGGCGGTTCGGTTCCGCTCGGGGCGCACAGCGGCCGCCCCGCGCCGGCCGTGCACGCCTGCCCGCGGCGGACCCTAGGGGGTGTCTCGTCGAAGTGAGCGCGCAGCCGCCGGTGTGCCTCCGGGGCGGCCGCGACGCGGTCCAGGCCGAGGAGGGCCGCGCCCAGGACCGGGCCGGCCGTGACCACGTGCGGGACCGCCTCGGGGGCGCGGGAGGCCAGCAGGTCCGCGATGCCGCGCTCCAGTCGGGCGTGCCGCGCGGCGAGGATGCCGCCGCCCAGCACCACGGGCGTCCGCTCGGCGAGGAGGTCGAGGCGGGTGAGGGCGACCACCGCCATGGTGACGATCTCCTCGGCGAGGCGGTCGACGAGGGAGCGGGCGACGGGGTCGCCGCCGTCGGCCGTGGCGAAGAGGACGGGCGCCAGTTCGTGGCGCCGGGCGTCGGGGACGCGGCCCAGGTGCAGCGCCTCGATCAGGGCGTACATGGAGGGCAGCCCGAAGTGGGCGGGGAGGGCCGAGGCCAGCTGTGTGGGTCCGCCGCGCCCGTCCTCGGCGCGGGCCGCGTGGAACATCGCCTCCTCCGCCAGGCCCCAGCCGCCGCCCCAGTCGCCGGAGAGGCGTCCGAGCGCCGGGAAGCGGGCGGTGCGGCCGTCGGGGCGCATGCCGACGCAGTTGATGCCGGCGCCGCAGACCACGGCGACCCCGCGCGGCTCGGTGACGCCGGCCCGCAGGACGGCGAAGGTGTCGTTGCGGACCTCGGCGGTCGCGCCCCAGCCCTGGGCGCGGACGGCGGCGGTCAGGGTCTCCTCCTCGACCGGGAGGTCGGCGTTGGCGAGGCAGGCCGACACATGGGCGACGGAGTCGGCGCCGGCGGAGTCGAGGGCGCGGCCCACCGGGTCGGCGAGCGCCGCCATCGCCGCGTCCAGGCCCACGGCCGGCGGACGGAAGCCCCCGCCGCGGGCCGTGGCCAGGACGGTGCCGTCGGCGGCGACCACCGCCACCTCGGTCTTGCTGTTGCCCGCGTCGACGGCGAGGACTTGTGCGGTCAGGCCCACGCCAGGTGCTCCCGGTTGTGTGCGATCAGCCGGTCGGTGAGGGTGTCGGCGTACGCGTACTGGCCGATGAGGGGATGGGCGAGGAGCGCGTCGAAGACGCGGTCCCGGCCGCCGTGCAGCGCGGCGCGCAGCGCCAGGTCCTCGTACGCCGTCACATGGGCGATGAGGCCCGCGTGCAGCGGGTCCACCGGTGCCACGGGCAGCGGGGCCGGGCCGCCGGGGGTGCGCACCGCCGCCGGGACCTCGATCACCGCGTCGTCGGGCAGGAAGGGCAGCGTGCCCTCGTTGCGGACGTTGACCACCTGGTAGGGGCTGCCACCGCCGCCCAGCAGGGCCGCCGCCAGGTCCACCGCCGCCTCCGAGTAGAAGGCGCCGCCGCGCCGGGCCAGCAGCTCCGGCTTGGAGTCGAGGGCCGGGTCGGCGTACAGCCTCAGCAGCTGCCGCTCCATCTCGGCGACCTCCGCCGCGCGGGAGGGCTTGGTGCGCAGCTCCCGGACCACCTCGTCGTGGGCGTAGTAGTAGCGCAGGTAGTACGACGGGACCACGCCGAGGCGGTCCAGGAGGGCGCGCGGCAGCCGCAGGTCCGCGGCGACGGTGTCGCCGTGCTCGGCGAGCAGGCGGGGCAGCGCGTCCTCGCCCTCGGGGCCGCCGAGGCGGACGGCGGTCTCCCAGGTGAGGTGGTTGAGGCCGACGTGGTCGAGGTGGACGGAGGCGGGCGCGACGTCCAGCAGCGCGGCGAACTTGCGCTGGAGGCCGATCGCCACGTTGCACAGGCCGACCGCCTTGTGCCCGGCCTGGAGCAGGGCGCGGGTGACGATGCCGACCGGGTTGGTGAAGTCGATGATCCAGGCGTCGGGGCTGGCGCGGCGGACCCGCTCGGCGATGTCCAGGACCACCGGCACCGTGCGCAGCGCCTTGGCGAGGCCGCCCGCGCCGGTGGTCTCCTGGCCGACGCACCCGCACTCCAGGGGCCAGGTCTCGTCCTGTTCGCGGGCCGCCTGGCCGCCGACGCGCAGCTGGATCAGCACCGCGTCCGCGCCGTCCACGCCCGAGTCGAGGTCGGTGGTGGTGACGATCCGCCCGGGATGGCCCTGGCGGGCGAAGATCCGGCGGGCCAGGCCCGCCACCAGGTCGAGGCGGTCCGTCGCGGGGTCGACCAGGACCAGTTCGTCGACGGGGAGGGTGTCCCGGAGGCGGGCGAAGCCGTCGATCAGTTCGGGCGTGTAGGTCGAACCGCCGCCTACCACGGTGAGTTTCATTCGTCCTGACCCTTCAGCGCGAGGTGTCGAAGACCTCGTCGCGGGTGGCCGCGAGCGCGCTCTCCAGCGCGCCGCGGAGCACGGGGTGTGCGGTGACGTCGCCGAGCACGAGCCGCGGCCGGGGCGCGGCCAGCTCGGCCAGTTCGGCCTGGACCAGGGCGCGCAGCGGCTCGCCGCCGGCGGCCAGCGCGGTGCCGCTGAGCACCACCAGCTCCGGGTCCAGGACGGAGACCAGCGAGGCCAGACCGGTGGCGAGACGGGTCGCGTAGGTCCGCAGCAGCCGTCGGTGCGGGGCGTCGTCGGCCTGTGCGGCGCGGGCCAGCAGGGCCGCCGCGACCTCGGCGTACGGCCCCGTCGGAAGGTCCGTCAGACCGAGGTCGCGGGCCAGCCCGAGGACCGCCCGGGCGCCGGCCAGTTCCTGGTAGCCGCCGCTGTTGGCCTTGCCGACCTGGCGCACCAGCGGGGTGCCCGGCACCGGCAGGAAGCCGACCTCGCCGGCGCCGCCGGTCCAGCCGCGGTGCAGCCGGCCACCGAGGACCAGGGCGGCGCCGAGGCCCTCCTGGTTCCACAGCAGGACGAAGTCCTCGTGGCCGCGGGCCGCTCCGAGCCGCTGCTCGGCGATCGCGACGAGGTTGACGTCGTTCTCGTACTCGACCGGCATCGGCAGCGCGGCGGCGAGTTCGTCGAGCAGGGTGGGGGAGTGCCAGCCGGGCAGGTGGGAGGCGTAGCGCAGCCGGCCGGTGTGGGGGTCGAAGGCGCCGGGGGTGGCGATGACCAGCCGGTGGACGTCGTCGCGGGTCAGGCCCGCCGCCTTCACGGCACCGTCGAGGGCGTCGGTGACCTGGCGTACGACGGGCCGGTCGGAGCGGCGGCCGGGGGTGGCGACCTCGTGGGTGCCGACCGTGCGGCCGGTGAGGTCGGCGACGGCCGCGCGGATGCGCTCGGGGGTGACGTCGAGGCCGGCGGCGTGGGCGGCGGCCGGGTTGATGGCGTAGAGCTGGGCGCCGGGCCCGGGGCGGCCCTCGGTGGTGCCGGTCATCAGGACCAGTCCGGCGGCCTCCAGGCGGGCGAGGAGCTGTGAGGCGGTCGGCTTGGACAGGCCGGTGAGCCTGCCGATCCGGGTGCGCGAGAGGGTGCCGTGCTCCAGGAGCAGGTCCAGGGCGGCGCGGTCGTTCATGGCGCGCAGCACGCGGGGAGTGCCCGGTGTGCCGGGAGGTCCTGGCATGCGAGTCGACACCTGCCTTTCGAGGGTGCCCGCGGCCGCTGTCAGGAAAGTTTCCTGACATTTCTCGGGGAAGCTAGTCCGCCGCGCGGGAGCCGTCAAGAGACGACGGCGCCCCCGCGGGCGACGGAGTCGTCACCTCGCGGGGGCGCCGGTGGAGTCTGGTGCGGTGCGGCCTACTTGGTCAGCGGCGGCGTGATGGGGGAGGCCGCCGCGGACTGCGGGGAGGCGGTGTTGGCGTAGACCGAGGGGGCCGCCATGCCCGCGGTCGGGTCGGCGTCGGCCTCGGTGTCCGACTGCGCCGGAAGGCCGCCCACGATCCGGATGCCCTCGGCGTCGAGGGCCCGCTTGACCCGCCAGCGCAGCTCGCGCTCGATGGTGAGGGCCTTGCCCGGCATGGTCTTCGCCGACAGGCGCACCACCATCGAGTCCAGCAGGACGCTGTCCAGGCCCAGGATCTCGATCGGGCCCCACAGCAGCTCGTTCCAGGGCTCCTCCTTGCTCATCGCGTCGCCGACCGCGGTGAGCACCGCCTTCACGTGGTCCAGGTCCTCCGACGGACGGACCGTCACGTCGACGCCCGCGGTGGCCCAGCCCTGGGAGAGGTTGCCGACCCGCTTGACCTCGCCGTTGCGCACGTACCAGATCTCGCCGTTGTCGCCGCGCAGCTTCGTCACGCGCAGGCCGACCTCGATCACCTCGCCGGAGGCGACGCCCGCGTCGATCGAGTCACCGACGCCGTACTGGTCCTCCAGGATCATGAACACGCCGGACAGGAAGTCGGTGACCAGGTTGCGGGCGCCGAAACCGATCGCCACACCCGCGACACCCGCGGACGCCAGCAGCGGCGCGAGGTTGATCTCGAAGGTGGCCAGGATCATCAGGGCGCCGGTGCCCAGAATCAGGAAGCTCGCCACCGAGCGCAGCACCGAGCCGATCGCCTGCGAGCGCTGCCTGCGGCGCTCGACGTTCACCAGCAGGCCGCCGATCGCCGTGCCGTCCACCGACTGCACGGTGCGGTTCATCCGGTCTATCAGCTTGGTGATCGCCCGCCTGACCACGACTCTCAGCACCGCCGCGATCACCAGGATCAGCAGCACCCGCAGGCCGATCGCCAGCCAGGTGGACCAGTTCTCCTCGACCCAGCCGGCGGCGTTGGACGCGCTCTCCTGGGCGTCCTGGAGCGAGGGCACCGACGGCACCGTCGTCTCGGACGGGGAGGGCGACGGCGAGGAGCCGGCGGCCGGTAGGACGGCGGACAAGGACACGGCGGGAACCTCCAGGTGCAGCGGTCTGTCGCCGGCGAAGTGGTTCAGGTCACGGAAAGGTCACCGGACGGGCAGAACCACCACACTAACGGGGCATTGTGTGTGCACCCGCGTGGTTCGCGAAGGAGAGACCGTACTCACCTGGGCTTGAACAGGTCCCCCACCGGGGGATGAATCAGATGTGGTCGAAAACACTCCCAGCCCGTTACCGGGACATGGTGGCGCGTTCACCAGGCATGAGGGGAGACTGACTGCAGATCGTCCCGGCGCGAGCCACGCGCCGCCGGCGTACAAGGAGGCATCCGTGCCGCATGTCCTGGTCCTCAACGCGTCGTACGAGCCCCTCGGCGTCGTACCGCTCCGCCGCGCGCTCATCCTCGTCCTGGAGAACAAGGCCGTGTGCCTTGAGGAGTCCGGCGCCTATCTGCACAGCGCGACCGTCACAGTCCCCGCACCCAGCGTGGTCCGGCTCAAGCGATTCGTACGGGTTCCCTACCGGGGGCCCGTTCCTCTGACCCGCCGGGCGCTGTTCGCCCGCGACGGGGGCCGGTGCATGTACTGCGGTGGCGTCGCAACCAGCGTCGACCACGTCATCCCGCGCTCGCGCGGAGGCAAGCACGTCTGGGACAACGTGGTGGCTTCCTGCCGCCGCTGCAATCACGTCAAGGCCGACCGTCACCTGGTGGAACTGGGCTGGCGACTGCGGCACAAACCCGCCCCGCCCACCGGCCTGGCCTGGCGCATCATCGGGACCGGGCACCGGGATCCGCGCTGGCTGCCCTACCTCCAGCCGTACGGCGCGGACGACGCTCTGGCCCGGATCGACGGCATCTCCGCCTGACGGTCCGGGCTTTCGCACAGCCGGCCGGAGCAGCGGAGCGACGGTCCTCGCGGGGACCGGGGAGACCCCCGTCCACCCCGGTCCCGCAGGGCTGCCCGCCCCGCCCCTCGCGGCTACGCGTAGCGCAGCTCGCCGGGGTGCGCCGACCTGCGCAGCAGCGGCAGCGAGGTCGCCGCGGCCAGCAGACAGGCGGCGTACACGGCGACCGGCACCAGCAGGGCCACCCACGGTACCGAGCGGCTGCCGCCGTCGTCGGTGAGCGCGGCGTACCCGGTGCCGACCAGCATCCCGCCGAGACCCGCCAGCAGCACCGCGGGCGCCAGCGGCAGCGCGGTCTGAAGCAGCAGCGCCCGGCCGAGCACCGCCCGCGGCACCCCGGCGGCCGTCTGCGCGGCCAGGCCCCGACGACGGCCGGCCAGGGACTCGGCGGTGCCGACGGCCAGCCCGAACAGGGTGATCAGCAGGGCGACGCCGATCGCGGCGGCCGTCAGATCGATGCCGGCCGTGTAGAAGCCCCGCGACTCGCCCAGGTGCTTGTCCGAGGCGAGGATCTCCAGCAGCACCTGCCGCACGCCCACGAACGCGGTCGCCACGATCGTCACCAGCAGCACGGCCGCGTGGCCGCGGGCCGCCGCCCACGGGTCGTCGCGCAGCCGCTCGGCCGCGATCAGCACCGCCGGCCGCTCGGTGCGGGCCGCCAGCAGCCGGCCGGTCAGCCTGGCGGTCGCGCCGACCAGCCACAGCGCGGCCGTGCCGATCACCACCAGCAGCGAGAAGACCAGCAGCGGGCCGAGGGCCACACCGCGGTGCGTGCCGCGGCTCGACAGGGTGAGGTACGACAGCACGGACGCCCCGGCGAACAGCGCCACCGCCAGCAGGAACATCAGCCCGGGCCGCGGCTGCGGCCGCACCCGGCGCACCAGTCCCAGCGGTGAGGCCACCACCCGGCGCAGTGCCAGCACGCTCACCGCCGCGCCGACCACCGGCACACCGGCCGCGACGACGGCGATCCCGGCCCAGGCCCAGCCGGACGGCACGCTCCAGTTCGTCACCAGCAGCAGCACCGAGAAGACGGTGGCGACCGCCGAGCCCGCCAGACAGGCCAGCCCCGCCTCGGCGGCCGCGATCCGCCGCACCTGCCGGGGCGTGGCGCCGGCGAGCCGCAGACCGGCCAGCCGCCGGTCCCGGTGCACCGCGCCGATCCGGGCGCACTGGCCGAGGAAGCCGAACACCGGCACCAGCAGGAGCAGCAGGGTCAGCACCGCGCCCTGCCGCTCCCCGGGCTGGTCCAGCAGGCCGTGGGCGAAACCGAGCGAATGGTGGCCGCGCAGCGCGGTCAGGACCACCGCGACCAGCGCGAACCCGGTCGCGAGCAGCGCGCCGAACGCGGTGAGCGCGATCCGCCACCACTCGCGCCGGTCCGAGCCGGACACCAGCAGCCGGGCCAGCCGCAGATCGGTCCTCATCGGCGCACCTCCCGCACGTCCGCGCCCTCGGCGAGCAGCGCGCCGTCGCGCAGCGACACTTCGCGGTCGGCGTACGCCGCCACCCGCGCGTCATGCGTGATGAGCAGCACGGAGGTGGCGGACTCGCGGGCGGCGTGCGCCAGCGCGGTCATCACCTGCTCCCCGGCGAGCGAGTCCAGCGCCCCGGTCGGCTCGTCGGCGAAGACCACCTTCGGCCCGGTCACCAGGGCCCGCGCCAGCGCCACCCGCTGCGCCTGACCGCCGCTCAGCTCGCCGGGCCGCAACTCCTCCTGGCCCCGCACCCCGAACCGCTCCAGCCACTCGCCGGCCGCCGCGTGCGCCTGCCGGCGGCCGTGGCCGGCCAGCAGCAGCGGCAGCGCCACGTTGTCCACCGCCGTCAGTTCCGGGATGAGCTGCCCGAACTGGAACACCACACCGAACTCGGTGCGGCGCAGCTCGCTCAGCCGGGCCTCCGGCAGCTGGTCGACGCGCTCGCCGCCGTAGGTCACCGCGCCCGCGTCGGGCCGGACGATGCCCGCCAGGCAGTGCAGCAGCGTGGACTTCCCGCTGCCGCTCGGGCCGGTGACGGCCAGGATCTCGCCGGCCGCCAGCTCGACGGACGCGCCGCGCAGCGCTTGCGTCCTGCCGTGCGCCTTGACCAGGCCGCGGGCCGCGAGCAGCGGTGCGGTGCCGTTGTCGGGCGTCATCTGTGGTCTACCTCCGCGGTCAGGGACGTCAGCCGGGCCGCGGTGGTGGTCATCCAGCGCAGGTCGGCGTCGAGGTGGGTGAGGGCGTAGTCGGCGGACAGGACCGTCGACAGGTCGGCGCCCGGGGCGGTCTTCACGGTCGTCAGCTCGCGCATCCGCGCCATGTGCGCGGCGCGCTGGTCGAGCAGATAGCGCTCGGGGTCGCCGCCCGCGAGGATCGCGACGACGACCTTGGCGAAGATCTCGTTCGCGACGAAGGGCGCGGGCGGGGTGATCTCCCCGGCCCAGTGGGCGAGTTCGTCCGCGCCCCGGGCGGTGGAGCGGTACAGGGTGCGCTCGGGGCCGCCGTCGGCGTCGGTGCCGTCGACCTCGGCGAGTCCGTCGCGGACCAGCCGTTGCAGGGTCGTGTACACCTGCCCGTAGGCCAGCGGACGGGCCTGCGGGAAGCGTTCGTCGTGCCGTCGCTTGAGGTCGTAGCCATGGCTGGGACCTGCGGCGAGCAGCCCGAGCAGGATGTGGCGGGTGCTCATGGAGATCATTATGTACTCGGTATATGTACTGAGTGAATAGCTGGCGCCGAGAAGTTTTCGACCGCCCTGCCGTCAGGACTCAGTCGCGGACCGCGTACGCCTCCACCGACCACAGCGAGTACCCGTACTGCGTGCCCCGCTCCTCGCCGCGCACCCGCAGGTACCGCACGTCCCGCTCGTCCATGCGCAGTTCCTCACGACCCCCGCGGCCGTCGCGCACGGTCGCGGCCGTGCGCCAGTGGCGGCCGTCCGCGGAGACCTGGACGCGGTACGCCGACGCGTAGGCGTCCTGCCAGCGCAGCACCACCCGGCCAAGCCGGGCCGGACGGGCCAGCTCCACCTGCCACCAGGCGTCGTCCGCCACCGGTGACGACCAGCGCGTGCCCAGATCGCCGTCGTTGGCGGCGGCCGCAGGGAAGTCGGGCGTCTCGTCGCCGGAGGACCGCGCGGTGCCGCCGCGCGCCAGATCGGGGCCGCCGGTGGGCGGCACCGCGCGGACGGTGAGCGTGCGGGTCAGGCCGCCGAAGGCGAGCGTGACGTCGTACGAACGGGCGGGCGTCCCGCGCGGGACCCGCACCTCGACCGGCACCTGGACCGCCGTGCCGCGCGGGAGGGCCAACGGGCCCTCGGGCACACGGACCTCGACGCCCTTCGGTGCCTTCGCGGTGAGCCGCCCCCGCACCTCCCCCGGCCGCAGCGAGGCCAGCCGGACCGTCACGCGCCGGGCCGCGCCGATATCCGCGTCCACCGTGTCGCGCCCGGTCGTCAGGGAGACGGCGGGGGAGTCGGCGAACCAGGGCACCAGGTGCCGCACCCGGGAGGGCTCCGGGCCGCTGACGCGCAGGGCGTCGGCGCGCACCCGGGCCGGGAGTTCCGTGGCCCCCGACCGGTCCAGCGCGCCGAGGGACCGCCAGCCCTCGCCGGGCACCTGGGCCTCGACCGTGCCGCCGGTCCCCGGCTCCGTCAGGGCCGTCACCGCGCTCAGCTCGCGGGTGCGCGGGAAGCGCAGGGTGCGGCCGCCGTCCGGGTCGCCGGGCCGCGCGGCGGGCTCGTCCGCCAGGCCCGCCCAGGTCTCGTACGCCCGCCGCGCCCGCGCCAGGAACGGATCCAGCACCCCCTCGCCGACCGTGACCCGAGCCGAGGCGAGACGGGTGCGCAGGGCGCCGAGGGCGCGGTACGCCGTCCAGGCCGCCGCCGGATCGCCCGCCCGCTGGGCGCGCAGCATCTCCAGCGCGGCCGTGCCGGCCTCGCCGTACCGGGACAGCTGCTCGGTCCAGGGGGCGACCTCCGCGGCCAGGGAGGTGCCCGCCAGCCGGTCCGGGGTCTGCCGCAGCACCGTGAAGGCGGCGCGCAGCCGGTGCTCGGCGTCCGCGCCGGTGTCCGCGCCGGCCTGCGGACGGGTCCGCCAGAACTCCTCGATCAGGGGCCGCAGATACGCCGATTCCGGCCCGCCGAGCACCGAGGACGCGTCGTTCCCGGCGAGCGCCGCGAGCGCGGCCCGGCGGCTCTCGTCGCCGCCCGCCAGATCGTCGATCGCGGCCCGCCAGGACTCCTGGGGGCGGTAGGCGCGCGGGTTCCAGGCGTAGTCGGCGGCCGTGAACAGCGGGATGCGGGAGGCCGTGGCCTGCTCCATCGCGTTGGTGAGCAGCGCGGCGGAACCGGTGGCGACGGCCGGCTCCCGGCCGGTGTACGGGCCGAGGAAGACCCGGCCGGGCGCGTAGTCGTTGACCGGGTAGTTGTCCATGGTGACCAGCGGATGCCGGAACACCTCCCGCGCGGTGGCCAGTTCCCGGCCGGTGATGGTCCGCGGCACCACTCCGACGCCGGTCCACGCCACCGCCACCCGCGCGTCCAGCGCGCCCGCCAGCTCCCGCCGGTAGGCGGTGGTGCCGTCCTGGTAGTACTCGGTCGGCATCAACGCGAGCGCCGCGCCGCCCGGGTGGCGTTTAGCCAGGTGGCGGGCGACCGCGTCGGCCACGCGCGCGTGCGCCCGCGCCGCCGCCTCCGGCCCGGAGCCGAACCGCTCCGCGTCCGCCTCGCAGTGCCACTCGCTGTAGCTGACGTCCTGGAACTGGAGCTGGAAGGACCGGAAGCCCAGCGCCCACATGGCGTCCAGCTTCCGGTTCAGCGCCGTCACGTCCGCGTCCGACGAGAAGCACATCGCCTGCCCCGGCGCCACCGCCCAGCCGAGCGTCACATGGTTGCGGCGCGCCCGCTCCGCCAGCTCCCGGAACTCGGCGCGCAGCCGCTGCGGGTAGGGCTCCCGCCAGCGGGCCTGGCGGTAGAGGTCGTCACCGGGGGCGTACAGATAGCGGTTCTGCTTGGTGCGGCCCATGAAGTCCAGCTGGGCCAGCCGCTCCTGCTGCGTCCACGGGGTGCCGTAGAAGCCCTCGGCGGTGCCGCGTACGGCGGTGCCGGGCCAGTCGCGGACGACCGCGCCCGCGAGCGTGCCGCCCGGGCGCACCAGCTGGCGCAGCGTCTGCACGGCGTGGAAGAGGCCGTCCTCGCCCGCGCCGGAGAGGGTGACGCCGTCCGGGCCGACGGCGAGCCGGTACCCGCCGGACGGCAGCGCCCGCCGGTCGCCCGGACGGGCCCGCTCCGCGCCGACGCGCACCACCAGGGCGCCCGCGGGCAGGGGGGCGCCCGCGGAGAGCGCCGCGATCCGGCGCGCCCCCGCCTCCCGCAGCACCGCGCGCAGCGCCTCCAGGTCGGACGAGCCGGCCGTCCCGTCGGTGACCAGGGCGACCTCGTCGGTGACCGCGGCCGGGACGCCGGTGGCGCGCAGGGACTGGGGGCGGGGCCAGACGGAGAGCTCGGCGGAGGCCGCGTCCGGTGTCCGCTCGGCGGCCGGACCGGGAGCGGGCGGGGCCGCGACGGCGGCCGGGGCTCCGCCCAGGGTTCCGGCGACGACGGCGAACGCGAGCGCGACCGCGCTCCTTCCACGCCGCAGCTGCACGGGCCCCCTCCTCGACGTCGGTGCTCCAGGCGTTCCCGTTCCCGTTGTTCCCGTTCTCGTCACTCGCACGGCTCCGGCACGGGGCATCGAGCCCACCATCCGTAGGTGAGGGTGTCAACGGGCGTGGATGAAATGTACGGATTGCCGGAATCTGAAAGGGTGGGTGGGCGTGGAATGTGACGAGAAGTGTGGTGTCCGCCATCCGGGGCGTCTGCGAACGCGCTCACTGGGTAGGGCTGCGGTTACCCGCTCGGCGCCGTCCTCGGCGTCCGAGACCGCAACCGACAAGGAGGCCACCGTGGCCGCATCGGCACACCTGCTCCTCTCGGCCCTGTCCAAACGCCCGGCGGAGTCCTCCGCCCACCTGCCCGAGCAGTTCCGCGACGACCCTTGCGCGGACCCCCGCACCGAACCGCACCTGTGCATGTTCAGCGCCGAGAGCTCCTGCGCCCAGACCCCCCTGACCAGCGAACCCCCGCTGCCCGACGCCGAGCCCCTGACCAGCGAACCGCCGCTCGCCGCCCCGGACACCGACTTCGCGAGGCCGTAGATGACAGCTCCCCGCCCGGCCGCAGCCGCCGAAGCCGACCTCCCCGGCGAGGAGCTGACCCGGCTCGCCGAACTGCACGGCGTGGCCACCTCCTACCGCCCGGCCCCCGACCGCACCGTCGCCGCCTCCGCCATCGCCGTCGTCCGCGCCCTCGGCGCGCTCGGCGTCGACGCGGGCAGCCCGCGCGCGGTCCGCGAAGCGCTCACCGCCCGCCGCCGGGAACTGGCCGGGCTACTGCTGCCGCCGACCGTGGTGAGCTGGGGCGGCGGCGCCGTGCCGGACGCGCTCGCCGCGCTGCCCGCCGGCACCCGGCTGCGGATCGAGACCGAGCAGGGCGAGACCCACGCCGCCGCCGAGCACCTGCCGCCCGGCGTCCACCGGCTGACCGCCACCGCGCCCGACGGCCGCACCGCCGACGCCCACCTGGTCATCGCCCCGGCCCGGCTGCCCACCCCGCCCGGACGCTCCTACGGCCTGCTGGTCCAGCTCTACTCGTTGCTCTCCCGGCGCTCCTGGGGCATGGGCGACCTCGGCGACCTCGGCGAACTGACCGCCTGGGCGGGCCGCGCCCTGGGCGCCGGGTTCATCCAGGTCAACCCGCTGCACGCGGCCGTCCCCGGCACCCCCACCGACCCCTCCCCCTACCGCCCCTCCTCCCGCCGCTTCCCCGACCCCGTCCACCTGCGGATCGAGGACGTCCCCGAGTTCGCGTACGCCGCCTGCGGCCCCGACGGCGAGCGGCTGCGGGCCCTGCTGGAGCGGGCCGGACGGCTGCGCGAGGCCGTCCTCGACAAGGGCGCGCTGATCGACCGGGACGCGGTGTGGGAGGTCAAGCGGGAGGCGCTGGAACTGCTGAGCGCGGTACCGCTCGGACCCGGCCGGCAGGCCGCCTACAGCGACTTCCTCGCCGAACAGGGCCAGGCCCTGGAGGACCACGCCACCTGGTGCGCGCTCGCCGAGGTGTACGGCTCCGACTGGCGGCAGTGGCCCGCCGGCCTGCGCGACCCCCGCTCCCCGGAGACCGCCCGCGCCCGCGGCGACCTCATGGACCGCGTCGACCTCCACTCCCGCCTCGCCTGGCTCACCGACACCCAGCTCACCGCCGCCCAGCGCACCGCGCGCGAGGCGGGCATGCCGATCGGGATCGTGCACGACCTCGCGGTCGGCGTGCACCCCGTCGGCGCCGACGCCTGGGCCCAGCAGGAGTACTTCGCCGCCGGGATGTCCGTCGGCGCCCCGCCGGACGCCTTCAACGCCCGCGGCCAGGACTGGGGTCTGCCGCCCTGGCGCCCCGACCGCCTCGCCGCCTCCGGCTACGCCCCCTACCGCTCGCTGCTGCGCGGCCTGTTCCGCTACGCCGGCGCCCTGCGCATCGACCACGTCATGGGCCTGTTCCGGCTCTGGTGGGTCCCCGAGGGCCTGCCGCCCACCGAGGGCACCTACGTCCGCTACGACGCCGAGGCCATGCTCGCCGTGCTGGTGCTGGAGGCCTCGCGGGCGGGCGCGGTGGTGATCGGCGAGGACCTCGGCACCGTCGAGCCCGGCGTGCGCGAGCGGCTGCGCGAGCGCGGGGTGCTCGGCACCTCCGTGCTGTGGTTCGAACGCGACTGGGACGGCGACGCCGCGCCGCTGCCGCCCGAGGCCTGGCGCGCCGACTGCCTCGCCACCGCCACCACCCACGATCTGCCGCCCACCGCCGCCCGGCTCACCGGCGAACACGTCGACCTGCGCGACCGGCTGGGCCTGCTGACCCGCCCGCCGGCCGACGAGCGCGCCGAGGCCGCCGCGGACACCGGGGAGTGGCTGGGCCTGCTGTCCCGGCTCGGCCTGCTGCACGGCACCGGCGGGGGCGGCGACACCTCCTCCGAGGAGGCCGAGGTCCAAGCCGTCCACCGCTTCCTGCTGCGCACCCCGGCCCGCATGGTGGGCGTCTGGCTCCCGGACGGCATCGGCGACCGCCGCCCGCAGAACCTGCCGGGCACCTGGGACGAGTACCCGAACTGGCGGCTGCCGGTCGCCGACGCCGAGGGGCGGGCGGTGACGCTGGAGGACCTGGCCGCCTCCGCGCGGCTGCGGGCCCTGATCGAGGTGCTGCGGGCGGAGGCGGGGCGGTGAGAGGGCGGCGGCCAAAGGCCCCTACGGCACCCCCGGGCGCGCGCCCCCGAGCGGCGTTCGCTACGTTGGGGACCGTGGACAAGAAGAACGCCCTGCGCGCCGGCGCCCTGGCCGCCGGTACGACGCTGATGATGCTGCTCATGTCGTCTCCCGCCAGCGCGCTGAGCCGCGACGACGGTGACGACCCCGGCACGGGCCTGAGCGTCATCGAGACGCTGGGCCTCTACGTGATCCTGCCGCTCGCGCTGTTCGCGGTCATCGCCGGTCTGGTGATCGTCCTGGACAAGTCGCAGGAGAAGCACCGGGTGACCACCAAGAACATCAGGACGAGGGCCACGGCCGACACGAAGGCCTGACCCCCACTCACCCAGAGCACCGAGGGCGCCGGCCCGCCCCACGTACGCGCATCCGCCGTACGGGGGCGAGGCCGGCGCCCTCGTGCTGTCCTCCCACCCGGTCGGGGCGCCCTCCCGGCGTCTAGCGGTCGGAGCCCGAAGTCCCGGCCAGCAGTTCCCGCAGCAGGTCCGCCAACTGGCGGGCCTGCTCCTCCGTGAGAGCGGTCAGGGCCTCCGTCTGGGTGGCGAGGCCCGCGCCGACCGCCTCCTCGATCAGGGCCAGGCCCTCGTCGGTGAGGGTGACCTGGAGGCCGCGGCGGTCGTGCGGGTCGGGGGAGCGGCGCAGCAGGCCCGCGCGCTCCAGCTTGTCCAGACGGCCGGTCATGCCCCCGGTGGTGAGCATCAGGGTCGCGGAGAGCTGGCGAGGGGAGAGGGTGTACGGCTCGCCGGCCCGGCGCAGGGTCGCCAGGACGTCGAACTCGCCGCGGGAGATGCCGAAGCGGGCGTAGGTCTTCTCCGCGCGGTCGGCCATCGCGCGCGAGAGCCGGTGGATGCGGCCGAAGACCTCCATCGCCCGGGTGTCGAGGTCGGGGCGCACCGCGGCCCACTGGTCGACGATCGCGTCGACCGCGTCGCCGCCGGTCCTGCTGTGAGGGCTCTGCGTCATGCCAGGAGTATCCGCTGCCGCTCACTCGGCCGCAAGAAAGTAGCTTGACGGAAACTTGCTTAGCGCTAAGCTATTTGCAAGCAAGTGTTCACTGTCGTCGTGCCGAAGGGACCGGCCATGAAGCGGCCCGCGACCGTCCTGCTCACCGCTCTCGCCCCCGTCTCCTGGGGCACCACCTACGCCGTCACCAGCGAGTTCCTGCCGCCCGACCGCCCTTTGTTCACCGGTCTGATGCGGGCCCTGCCCGCCGGACTGCTGCTGCTCGCCCTCGCCCGCGTGCTGCCGCGCGGCATCTGGTGGGGCAAGGCCGCGGTGCTCGGGGCGCTCAACATCGGCGCGTTCTTCCCGCTGCTGTTCCTCTCCGCGTACCGCCTGCCGGGCGGCATGGCCGCGGTCGTCGGCTCGGTCGGGCCGCTGTTCGTCATCGGACTGTCCGCGCTCCTGCTCGGCGGGCGGCCCACCACCCGGTCCGTGCTCGCCGGGACAGCCGCCGCGTTCGGCGTCAGTCTCGTCGTACTGAAGGCGGCCGGGGCGCTGGACGCGGTCGGGGTGCTGTCGGCCCTCGGCTCCACCGCGTCCATGTCCGCCGGCACCGTCCTGACCAAGCGCTGGGGACGGCCGGACGGCGTCGGCCCGCTGGCGCTGACCGGCTGGCAGCTGACCGCGGGCGGGCTGATCATCGCCCCGGTGGCGTTCCTCGTCGAGGGCGCGCCGCCCGCGCTGGACGGCCCGGCGATCGGCGGCTACCTCTACCTCGCGCTCGCCAACACCGCCGTCGCCTACTGGCTCTGGTTCCACGGCATCGGCCGGCTCACCGCCACCCAGGTCACCTTCCTCGGCCCGCTCTCCCCGCTCACCGCGGCCGTCGTCGGCTGGGCCGCCCTCGGGCAGACGCTGACGCCGGTGCAGCTGGCGGGCATGGCGCTGGCGTTCGGCGCGACGGTGGCCGGGCAGTACACGCCGCGGACGACGCCCAAGCCGGTGACGACCGTGACGACGGTGACCGCGGTGCCGGGCGCATCGTTCAGTTCCGCTGAAAAGAACCGTCGAAAGGATTCGATGGACCTGACAGGTTCGGCGCTGCGACGGTAGCTCCACCGCGATCACCCGCCCGCATCTGCCGGGCGTCGACGCGAATTGTCAGACACGCCCTAGGAGATGTCCCGCCGCACCTCGTACAGGAAGCAGCCGTACTCCAGCGCCCGTACGTGCACCAGCGCGACCGCCGGATCGGCGAAGGCCTCCGCGAAGGCGGCCTCGAAGGCGTCGGGGGAGGGGTCCGTGACCAGCCGGCCGCCGAGGATGCGGCCGTCGGCCGCGTAGCGGCGGACCACGCGGGGCGCGTTGGTGAAGGGCAGGCCGGTGCCGTCGGCCGGGCCGGGGCAGTCGGCCGCGTGGACGAAGACCGGGCCCTGCTCGTCGTAGGCCCCGGGATCGGCGCCCGTGGCGGCCGCCCAGCGGCGCAGCGGGGCGTACGAGACCAGGGCGATCGACTCGCCGGGCCGGCTGCGGCGCAGACAGCAGCGCAGCGGCGCGCCGCCCTCGTCGTCGGTGAAGGGAACCGGCACCCGCCCCGCGTCGTCGGCGGAACGCAGCTCCTTCAGGGCCGTGGGCGGGAGGGGCTGTGCGGTGTGGGTCGTCATGAGCCCAGCCTCACGCGCGGGCGGCCCGCCCACCGGCGGGAAACGGACATCGCGCTGTGTGCAGGTCCCGTGGAAGGATGGCGCAACCCACACATAACGAGGAGATGACCGCGTGCCTGGCACAAACCTGACTCGCGAAGAGGCGCAGCAGCGGGCGAAGCTGCTCACCGTTGACTCGTACGAGATCGATCTCGACCTCTCCGGCGCGCAGGAGGGCGGCACCTACCGGTCCGTGACCACGGTGCGCTTCGACGTCACCGAGGACGGCGCCGAGTCGTTCATCGACCTGGTGGCGCCGGCGGTCCACGAGGTGGCCCTCAACGGTGACCCGCTCGACCCCGCCGAGGTCTTCGAGGACTCCCGGATCGCGCTGCCCGGTCTGCTGCGGGGCCGCAACATCCTCCGCGTCGTCGCGGACTGCGCGTACACCAACACGGGTGAAGGCCTGCACCGGTTCGTCGACCCGGTCGACGACCAGGCCTACCTCTACACCCAGTTCGAGGTGCCGGACGCCCGCCGCGTCTTCGCCTCCTTCGAACAGCCCGACCTGAAGGCGACGTTCCAGTTCACCGTGCGCGCGCCGGAGGGCTGGACGGTGATCTCCAACTCGCCGACGCCGGAGCCCAAGGACAACGTCTGGGAGTTCGAGCCGACGCCGCGCATCTCGTCGTACATCACCGCGCTGATCGTCGGCCCGTACCACTCGGTGCACAGCGTCTACGAGAAGGACGGCCAGAGCGTCCCGCTCGGCATCTACTGCCGTCCCTCGCTGGCCGAGTTCCTCGACTCGGACGCCATCTTCGAGGTGACCCGGCAGGGCTTCGACTGGTTCCAGGAGAAGTTCGACTACGCGTACCCGTTCAAGAAGTACGACCAGCTCTTCGTGCCGGAGTTCAACGCCGGCGCCATGGAGAACGCGGGCGCGGTCACCATCCGCGACCAGTACGTCTTCCGGTCGAAGGTCACGGACGCCGCGTACGAGCTGCGCGCCGAGACCATCCTCCACGAGCTGGCCCACATGTGGTTCGGCGACCTCGTCACCATGGAGTGGTGGAACGACCTGTGGCTGAACGAGTCGTTCGCCACCTACACGTCGATCGCCTGCCAGGCCGCCGCGCCCGGCTCGCGCTGGCCGCACTCCTGGACCACCTTCGCCAACTCGATGAAGACGTGGGCCTACCGCCAGGACCAGCTGCCGTCCACCCACCCGATCATGGCGGACATCCGCGACCTGGACGACGTGCTGGTCAACTTCGACGGCATCACCTACGCCAAGGGCGCCAGCGTCCTCAAGCAGCTCGTCGCCTACGTCGGCGAGGACGAGTTCTTCCGCGGCGTGCAGGCCTACTTCAAGGCGCACGCCTTCGGCAACACCCGCCTGTCCGACCTGCTGGGCGCCCTGGAGGAGACCTCCGGCCGCGACCTGAAGACCTGGTCGAAGGCATGGCTGGAGACGGCCGGCATCAACGTCCTGCGCCCGGAGATCGAGACCGACGCCGACGGCGTCATCACCTCCTTCGCCATCCGCCAGGAGGCGCCGGCGCTGCCCGCCGGCGCCAAGGGCGAGCCCACCCTGCGCCCGCACCGCATCGCCGTCGGCCTGTACGACCTTGACGAGGCCACCGGCAAGCTGGTGCGCGACGAGGAGCACGGGCGTATCGAGCTGGACGTCGACGGCGAGCTGACGGCCGTGCCGCAGCTGGCCGGCCGGCCGCGGCCGGCGGTGGTCCTGCTCAACGACGACGACCTGTCGTACGCCAAGGTCCGCCTGGACGAGCAGTCCCTCGCCTTCGTCACCGAGCACCTCGGCGACTTCGCCTCCTCGCTGCCGCGCGCCCTGTGCTGGGCCTCGGCCTGGGACATGACCCGCGACGCCGAGCTCGCCACCCGCGACTACCTGTCGCTGGTGCTGTCCGGCATCGGCAAGGAGTCCGACATCGGCGTGGTGCAGTCGCTGCACCGCCAGGTCAAGCTCGCCATCGACCTGTACGCCGACCCGGCCGGCCGCGAGGCCCTGCTCACCCGCTGGACCGACGCCACGCTGGCGCACCTGCGGTCCGCCGAGGCGGGCAGCGACCACCAGCTGGCCTGGGCGCGCGCCTTCGCGGCGACCGCCCGCACCCCGGAGCAGCTGGACCTGCTGGAGGCGCTGCTCGACGGCTCGCAGACGATCGAGGGCCTGGCCGTGGACACCGAGCTGCGCTGGGCGCTCGTCGAGCGGCTGGCCGCGGTGGGCCGCTTCGACGAGGCGGAGATCGCCGCCGAGTACGAGCGGGACAAGACGGCGGCCGGCGAGCGCCACGCGGCGACCGCCCGTGCCGCCCGTCCGACGGCCGAGGCGAAGGCGGAGGCCTGGGCGTCGGTCGTGGAGTCCGACAAGCTGCCGAACGCGGTCCAGGAGGCGGTCATCGCCGGCTTCGTCCAGACCGACCAGCGCGAGCTGCTGGCGACCTACACCGACCGGTTCTTCGACGCGGTCAAGGGCGTCTGGGAGTCCCGCTCCCACGAGATGGCCCAGCAGATCGCCGTCGGCCTGTACCCGTCGGTCCAGGTCTCCCAGGAGACCCTGGACAAGACGGACGCCTGGCTGACGGCCGCCGAGCCGAACGCGGCCCTGCGCCGCCTGGTCTCGGAGTCCCGCGCGGGCGTCGAGCGCGCCCTGAAGGCGCAGACGGCGGACGCGGCGGCGGCCGCCGCGCAGTAGCGGCGGCCCCGTCTCGCACGTACCGAAGGGCACCCGGTCTCCGCCGGGTGCCCTTCTTCCGTTCCGGGCACGCCCTAGGTCCGACGGTGTACGGCGAACCCCTCCGCGGTCGGACGCGGACCACGGATACGCCGCCGTACCGTCGAGGCATGAAGATCGCCATCTTGGGGACCGGCCATGTGGGTTGCGCACTCGCCAGGGGCTGGCTGCGGGCCGGTCATGACGTCGTTCTCGGTTCGCGGCAGCCCGAGGAGGCACGCTCGCGCCCGGCGCTGGAGGGGGCACCGGTGACGGACCTCGCCTCGGCCGTCGCCCACGCCCCGGTCGTGGTCAACGCGACGCCCGGCACCGCGTCCGTGGACGTGCTGACCTCCGTGGGGGCGGACGCCCTGGCCGGGAAGGTCCTGCTGGACGTGGCCGTCGGCTTCACCGAGGACGGCTCGCTGTCCCATCCCGGCGAGAGCCTGGGCGAGGAGATCCAGCGGACGTTCCCCGCGACCCGGGTCGTCAAGACGCTGTGCACCGTCGACCGCAAGCTGATGATCGCCCCGGATTCGGTCCAGGGCCCGTCCACCCTCTTCCTGTCCGGCGAGGACGCCGAGGCCAAGCGCACGGTCTCCGGACTGCTGCGCGACCTGGGCTGGCCCGAGGACGCGCTGCTCGACCTCGGCGGTATCGCCACGGCCCGCGGGCAGGAGCACTACAGCCTGCTGTTCATCGGGATCGCCGAGGCGCTGGGGTCGTACGGATTCGGGATACGGGTGGTGCAGGAGGTCTCCTGACCCGCGACCGCGCCCGACCGCGCCCACCGCCGAGGGGGCGGCCCCGGAACCCGGTGGCCGCCCCCTCGCGCCGCGATGGCGTCACTGCGTCCTTACTGCGACTTCTTGGCGGTCAGCTCCGCCGCCACCAGCTCCGCGATCTGCACCGCGTTCAGGGCCGCGCCCTTGCGCAGGTTGTCGTTGGAGACGAAGAAGGCGAGACCGTTGGCCACCGTCTCGTCGCCGCGGATCCGGCCGACGTACGAGGGGTCCTGGCCGGCCGCCTGGAGCGGCGTCGGCACCTCGGTGAGCGCCACACCGGGGGCACCGGCCAGCAGCTCCTTGGCGCGCTCCACGCTGATCGGGCGGGCGAAGCGGGCGTTGACCTGGAGGGAGTGGCCGCTGAAGACCGGGACCCGGACACAGGTGCCGGAGACCTTCAGCTCGGGGATCTCCAGGATCTTGCGGGACTCGTTGCGGAGCTTCTGCTCCTCGTCCGTCTCGTTGAGGCCGTCGTCCACGATCGAGCCGGCCAGCGGCAGCACGTTGTACGCGATCGGGGCGACGTACTTGTTCGGCGCCGGGAACTCGGCGGCCGAGCCGTCGTGGGTGAGCTTCGGCGCGTCCTCGCCGACCTTCTGGACCTGCTCGAACAGCTCGTCGACGCCCGCGAGGCCGGAGCCCGAGACGGCCTGGTAGGTGGCGACCACCAGGGCCTCCAGGCCCGCCTCCTCGTGCAGCGGCTTCAGCACCGGCATGGCGGCCATGGTGGTGCAGTTCGGGTTGGCGATGATGCCCTTGGGCCGGTTGGCTACGGCGTGCGGGTTGACCTCGGAGACCACCAGCGGGACCTCGGGGTCGCGGCGCCAGGCGGACGAGTTGTCGATCACGACAGGGCCCTGCGAGGCGACCTTCTCCGCCAGCGCCTTGGAGGTGGCGCCGCCCGCCGAGAACAGCACGATGTCCAGACCGGTGTAGTCGGCCGTCGAGGCGTCCTCCACCGTGACGCCGTCGAGGACCGTCCCCGCGGAGCGGGCCGAGGCGAACAGGCGCAGCTCGTCGACCGGGAAGTCCCGCTCGGCCAGGATCCTGCGCATGACCGTGCCGACCTGTCCGGTGGCTCCGACGATTCCGACCCTCACGGCGACTCCTTTGCGTGACGTGCGTGCACCCGGCCGGGCTGGGCGGGGCCCTTCCATCATGCGGGGGAGACCGGCGGGTGTGTCCAATCCTTTGCCCGAAGCGTGGACGGTCACTCCTGGTCAGCCACGCCGCTCCAGCCCCCACTCGCCGAAACCGCGGACCTGGAGGAATCCGCTCGGGACGCGGTGCCGGCCGCGGGATCTCCCGATATGACGCACCGGGAACAGGTTTTCGTCCAGCTCGAAGAGATGGATCAGGTCGGACAGGATGTCGTAGTCGTGGGTGAGCAGCATCTCGGTTTCCGGCCCGGTGTGACGTACGACTCCGAATCCGCGGCCCGTCACCCGCCTGCTCCGCCCGCCGATCTCCGGTGCCTCGTCGAGCGGCACCGGCTCGACGCGCCAGCCGACCCCGTCGCCCGCCTGGATCCGCACGAAGCAGGAGCCCTCCGGATCGACCCAGACGGGGCCGACGACGGGACGGCGGCGGGTGTCCGTGTCGGCGATCGTGGTGCGCTGACCGCGCGGATGGTTCAGCGCGTGGGCGGCGAGGTGCCCGGCCTGCTCGGTCGTCCGGCCCAGGCTGAGCAGCGTAGGGGGCCCCTGGTAGCGCAGCAGGGCACTGCCGGTGCCCTCCACGGGGCCCTTCAGCAGCGGCGCCTCCTCGATCGGCAGCAGCCGCAGCCGCCACTCGCCCGCGCGGCGGATCTGCACGGTGCGCCGCGCCTGGCCGGCGGAGAACATCAGATGGCTGCCGCGCTCGCCGTGCCGCCTGCCGTTCATCCACTCGCCGTCGGAGTCGCCGTACTCGTCGAGCAGGGTCACCTCGTGGCCCCGGTCGTCGGCGCCGCGGATCTCGTACTCCAGCAGGGCCGGAAGGCCGGGACGCGGGTTGACCAGGGTGACCGTGGTGTCCCGGCGCCCCTGGTAGACGCCGTCGGCGGGGGCGGCCGAGCCGTCGAGGACGGGAATCGGCGTGGCCTCGAGCCGCCACTCGCCCTCGCCGTTGGCCACGGTCACGAACACCGGGCCGCCGGCGAGCGCGGCGGTCCTGTCGACCCGGCCGATCTCGTTGACGAGGAGCGCGTAGTCGTGCAGGGCGGTCAGCCGGGCGGGGCTGTGAGCGTTGACGCAGAACAGCTCGCCGTTCCTCCCGCCGTCGAACCGCGCCCGGAGATCGGCCGCGGGGCCGTCCCAGCGCAGCACCTCCGGGCCGCTGCCGCTCGCCTCCTTACCGGCGGTGAGCGGGCGCGCCGCGGACAGCGGCCGCACGGTGATCTCCCACGCTCCGGCGAACTGCACCCGCAGCCGCAGCCGGCGGTCCTCGCCCACCACGGCGAGGGCCCGGCCCCGGTACGGGGACAGGGCGCTGTTGTGGACGAGGCGCTCCAGCTTCTTGTCGGCGTCGAGGGTGTCGACGCAGAAGAGGCCATCGTCGTCGTGCCGCCCTTCCACGATCACCGGTCCGGCGGGCAGTTTCACCGAGATCACGCGGTCGCCGCGGCCGCTGCGCGTCCAGGGGCGGAACTCGGTGCCGAGGGGCTCGGCGCGCGCGGTGCGTGCGGCCGGCCTCACGGGGGCGGCGGGCGGGACCGGCTGCGCGGGTGCGGGGGGCACGGCCGGCGCGGCGGGCGCCGGTATCGCTGCGGCTGTCGCTCCCGGTATCGCTCCGGCCGGCGGACCCGCCACCTTCGCCACCCCGGTGTTCACCACCGGCCCGCCGGACACCACCGGCCCACCGGACACCGCAGGCGTCACCGGCTGCGCCACCACGATCCCGAAGTCCGTCGCCAGCCCCGCCAGCCCGGAGTCGTAGCCCTGTCCCACCGCGCGGAACCTCCACGCCCCGTCACGCCGGTAGAACTCACCGAGCACGAAGGCCGTCTCGGTGGACGCGTCCGTCACCTCGTAGTGCACGGCGATGCCGCCGTCCTCCGCCACCGCCTGCACATACAGCCCCGGCACCTGCCCGAAGGTCCCGTCGGCGCAGGACCCGGCGATCACCACCCGCTGGACGGCCGGTTCGACGTCGCGCAGATCGAGTCCCAGCCACTCGGCGAACTGGCCGCCGCCCTGCCCGACGCCCAGGTGACGCACCGCGCCGGACGGATGCAGCGGCTGGTTGTGGAAGACGAGGTCGGCATCGCCCCGTACCCGGCCCAAGGCGTCCAGGAGCAGTGCCGAGGCGTCCACGGCCGGCGTGCCCGGGACCGCGCCGCGGCCGACCGCGACCCGCAGAGTTCCGGCCGGGACAGGCGCGTTGGCGCCTTTGGTGATGTGCGTCATGCGGCACATGCTGACAGTGAGGACGGTGTGAGGAAAAGATCGACGAGGAGATTCCGGAAATCGCGCCGAACGTTTCCGCCCCGTGCCGCGTCATAGGGGAAACGCGGCAAGGAGAGGGGTGGCTGTGCTGCGCAGAATGGCCCGCCGCGGCCAGGGGGCGGACCGGGCGGACCGCGGTCCCGACGACCCACTGGACGCGGCCCAGGAACGCCGGGTGCGGGCGGTGCTCGCACTGGGCGGGGTACCGCAGGCGGACCTGCCGGACGGGGTGCAGCAGGTCCGTCTGCGGTTGCTGGAGCGCGCCGCGAGCGGACGCGAGGCACCGCGGGACGTCTCCGCGTGGGCGGCGGTCGTCGCCTCCAACCTCGCCGTCGACTGGCACCGCGCCAAACGCCGTCAGGAGCGGATCGGTGAACGGCTGGCCTCGCTGCGGCAGCTGGAGCACCCGTCGGGCGAGGACACCAGCGTGCTCTCGGTCGCCGTCGCCCAGGGCCTGGACGAACTGCCCGACCCGCAGCGGCAGGTCGTCGTGCTGCGCTTCTACGCCGACCTGCCGGTGCGCTCCATAGCCGAGGAACTGGGCATCCCGGAGGGCACGGTCAAGAGCAGGCTGCACACGGCGGTACGGGCCCTGCGCGCCCGGCTGCACGAGGACGAGGTGGTGTGACGTGACCGTCGAACGCGACGGGCATGGCGGCGACGACCGCAACGATCCGCTGATGGCCGTCATCACCGGCGAGCCGCTGCCCGACGAGGCCCGCGCCGACGCCGCCCTCCTGGCCGAGCACCGGTCGGCCGAGGCCGATGTGGCGCTGCTGCGCGAGCAGTTGGGCATCATCGGCGCCGCGCTCACCGAACCCGCCCCCGGCACCACCGCCCCCCGCACCGACTCCCCGCACTCCGCCCGGAGCCCGGAGCACGTGCCGGCGCGCCGGCCCCGCCGGCACCGGCCGCTGCGCGTCGCCCGCACCGGCCTCGCCGTGGCCGCCGCCGTCGCCGTCTTCGTGGGCATGGGCTGGCTGGTCTCCCGGTCCGGCCTGGGGGACGCCGACGCGGCGGGCGGGTCGAGCGCCGACAGCGCCGTCGAGAGCTCGCAGAAGTCGGCCGGCCCGCTCGGCAGCGCCGCCTATCTCTCCTGCACCCGGCTGCTCGCCGAGGGGAAGGTGACGAAGGTCGTCCCGGTGCCCGGCACCGGCCAGGAACGCGTCACCCTGGACGTCACCCGGTCCTGGATCCCGGCCGGTGAGGACGCCGCGGACAAGGCCACCTTCGTCAAGGGCGAGGACGCCGTCTTCGGCGCCCCCCGGCATCTGCGCGCGGGCGACCAGGTCCTGGTCGCCGTCCCGCGCCGCGGTGCCGCCGCCGACTTCTGGTTCGTCGGCGAGGAGGACATCGCCCCGCAGCGCAGGGCGATCGACCGGGCGCTGCCGCAGGCGCGGTCCTCGGCCTGCGGATGACGAAGGGCGGGCGCCCGTCGGACGCCCGCCCTCATCGTGGTGTCGGAACACCTCAGGACACTTCAGGACACTACGGAGTGACCTTCTCGATCTTCACGCTGCCCACGCCCGCGACCGTGCCGCGCGCGTTGACCAGCTGGACCTGACCGAAGAACTCGCGTCCCTCGGGGGCGGCCGCGGCGGCGGTGACGCTGCCGGAGACCGTCGCCGTGGCACCCGTGGCGAGCTTCACCGGCGCCGAGTCGTCGACGCTGACCGAGCCGAGCGCGGCGGAGAAGAACACGTCCAGGTAGTCGTACGCGGTGGTACCGGCCGGCACCGCGTAGCCGACGACCTCGACGGTGTACGTACCGGCGGCCGGGTTCGGCACGGAGACCGACTCCTCGGAGTCGCCGTCGGCGGAGCTGCCGACCTCGGTGCCGGCCGCGTTCTTCACGACCAGGTCGAGGTCCGCGGCGGCGTCGGAGACGTTGCCGATGGTGACGTCCAGCGAGGCCGCGCCCGCGGGCACGTCGATCGTGGTGACCTGGGTGTCGCCCTCGGCGATGGTCGGGCGGGTGGCCTTGGAGGAGCCCAGCGGGCCGCCGACCAGCTTGCCGTCGAGCGCGGCGTAGTTGTTGGTCACCTTCCAGGAGGCGGTGGCCGGGGTGCCGACCTTGGCCTCGGGCACGGTCACGGTCTCCGGGTCGAAGGCCACGCCGAGGACGGTGACGTCCAGCTTGTACGGGTTGTCGAGCAGCGGCGACGTACGGCGCGACTCGACCTCGATCTCCCAGACGCCGGGCTGCGGGTCGGCGTACGAACGCACGTCCGGCTTGCAGCCGTTGCCGGCGAGGTAGTTGTTGTAGCAGTACGGGGTGCCGGTCTGGTCGACCGGGACGCCGTACGGGTGGATGGCGATGAACCGGGTCTGGCTGGCGCCCTTGAGGCCGCCGATCGCCACCTCCAGCGACTTCGCGCCCTCGGGCACGGTCACGAAGTACGACTTGGTGCTGTTGCGCTGCACCGAACCGGACGTCGACCAGCTGTGGTTCAGCGGGGCGGCGACCACGACCGTGGTGAGGACCTGCTTGTCGATGCCCTCGGTGCGCGGGTCGTCGACCTCGAGGATCGCGCTCTTCAGGCCCGCGGACTGCGGCGCGGCCTGCACCTTCACGGTGACCGGCTGGTTCAGCGGCAGGCGGACCTCGTCGGAGCCGACGACGCGGAAGGTGCCGCCGGCGTTGTTCTCGAAGTGCAGTTCGTGCCGGATCGCCTTGTCGGCGCCGGACGTACGGGTCAGGGTGATCTCGTACGTCTTCTTCTGGCCGGCCTTCAGGCCGCCCTCGCGGTCGTAGAGGCCCGCGCCGTGGCCCGGCGTCTTCAGGAACTGGTCGATCGCGGTGTCGACCGGCGCCTTGACGCTGTACTCGTGGGCGGTGGCGCCGTCCCGGATCGAGTCCCAGGCGTCCTCGATGTTGATCAGGCCCGCGCCCTCTTCGTAGGCCTGCGTGCCCGCGATGTGGTCGGCGGTCGAGGTGAGCGCCGTGCGCAGCGTCGCCGGCGTCAGCTCGATGCCCTTGAGCTTGGCCGCGGACAGCAGCAGCGCGGAGGCGCCGGTCGCCTGCGGCGAGGCCATCGAGGTGCCCTGGAGCATGGAGTAGCCGGGCGGCAGGCTGTAGCCGGCCTCGGCGACCGGGCCGCCGGGCGACCAGGTCTGGGTGGTGTTGATGGCGGCGCCGGGCGCGGAGAGCGTCGGCGTGAAGCCGCCGTCCTCACGCGGACCGCGCGAGGAGAACGGCATCATGGCGTACTTCTTCTCGACCGCCGAGCCGTAGTTGGCGGCCCAGGTCTCCTTGGAGATGGTCGCGCCGACCGAGATCACCTTGTCGGAGAGGGCCGGGTCGCCGATGGTGTTGGCGCCGGGGCCGGAGTTGCCCGCGGAGATCACCAGCTGGACGCCGTAGGTGTCGATGAGCCGGGTGTACAGCTCCGAGCGGGCGTTGTTGCCGTCGTTGAGCGCCGGCAGACCGCCGATCGACATGTTGACGATGTCGACACCGCGGTTGACCACGAGGTCGATCATGCCCTCGGTGAGCGCCACGTTGGTGCAGCCGCCGGACCAGGTGCAGGCGCGCGAGGAGACCAGCTTGGCGCCGGGCGCCGCGCCGTTCATCTCGCCGCCGAACAGGCCGTTGGCGGCGGTGATGCCGGCCACGTGGGTGCCGTGCGAGCCCTCGATGACACCGATGCTGACGTAGTCGGCCTTGGCGCCGGAGGAGTTGTAGACGACGTCCTTGCGGACCTCGACGACGAACGGGATGCGCTCGGCGATCTCGGTGGCCGGGTTGTCGGTACCGAAGTAGCCGACCTGGTAGCCGTCCTTGTACGGCTTCATCGCCGCGTCGTCGCCGAAGTCGAGGTTGTCGTTCAGGTCGACGCGCACGGTCCCGGCGGCGGCGTCGTAGAGCACGCCCCAGACGTCCGTGGTGTCGCCGTCCCGGTTCAGGTCCCCGGCCATGTCGCCGCCGGTGGTGGCGGACTCGGAGAAGTAGTTGAACCGGTAGCTGCCGGCCGGGGCCTTGAAGGTCTCGGTGCCCAGGCTGGCGGTGGTGATGGAGAAGGCGGGGCCGGCGACCGAGGTGGTCATCCGCCGCCAGGTGCCGTCGCCGTCGGAGACCGGGTCGGTGGCGGTCACCCAGTCGACGATCTTCCGCTCACCGGTGGTCGTCTTCTGGAGCGCCGGGTGGCCGAGGTCGACACCGGAGTCGAGGATGCCGATGGTGATGCCGCGCCCGTCCGCCTTCGGGTGGTCCTCGACGAAGTCGACGGCACCGGTCTCGAAGGACGGGTTGTACGGGTTCTCGGCCGGGGTGTCCTCGTCGGGGGCGGGGTAGCTCCCGGCGACCGCCGAGCCGGCCTTCTTCGCGGTGTCCGCGCTGGGCGTCGGGTCGTCCAGCGGGATCTCCTCGCGCAGGTCGATGCCGTGCACGGAGGAGAGCTCGACGGCGGCGGCGATGGCCGCGTCCGCCTTGCCGGTCGGGACGGTGGCGCGGACGTAGCCGAGCTTGTCGTACGTACGGCCCACGAGACCGCCGTCGACGGAGTCCAGCTGCTTCGCGACCTGCTCGGTCTGGCCGGGCGCGGTCGCCACCATCATGGTCACGCTCTTGTCGCCGGCGGCCTTGGCCTCGGCGAGCAGGTCGGCGTCGTCGGAGCCCAGCTTGTCGTGGGCGGACTTGACGCCGGGGTCGGCCGCGGCGGGGGCGGCCGGATCGGCGGCGAACGCCATCGGTATCGGAGCGGCCGCGGAGAGCGCGGCGACGAGTCCGGCGGCCACGGCGATGCGGGCCACGCGTCTCGCGCCCGATATCGGGTCGCTCTGGGGGGTGTGGGTCATCGGCATCCCTTGTAGGTGAGGGAACGAGCGTGTCGCTTGTCGTCCGGTATGCGATACCGGACGACCGCTCAGCCTTACCCAAGGGACCGGTTTTTGGGGGCGGTTGACCGAAACGATATGGATGTATGGGGAAAACCCGCGATGGGATTTGGGTGGACAGCTCCGGAATGAGGGCAAGTGGCCCGTTTTTCCGGGGCTCTCCTCAGCTGTCCCTCGATCGGGCGTAATGCCGGGACGCCTTGGCGCGGTTGCCGCACACCGCCATCGAGCACCAGCGCCGTGTCCCGTTGCGCGAGGTGTCGAAGAAGTGCAGGACGCACGCCTCGTGGGCGCAGTGCCGGATGCGGTCCGGGGCGGTGGAGAGCAGTGTCAGGTAGTTCCGGGCGGCGAGCCAGCCCGGCCCCCAGGAGGCGTCCTGGAACTCGGCCTCCTCGCCGGGCCCGGCGGCGGTGAGCGTCGCCCGGATCCGCCCGTGCGCGAGAACGGCGTCGACGGCCTCGGTGCCGCCGGCCGGTGTTCCGTCGACCGCCGCGAGCAGGGCGTCCCGGGCCCGGAGCGTGTGCCGCAGGGTCGCCGCGTCGGCGGTGAACCGCTCGCCGAGCCCGTTCGCCGCGAGCCAGACCGCCAGTCCCCGCGTGCCGTCGAGCAGGTCGCACAGGGTCCCGTCGTGCACCCAGCGGGTGTTCAGCAGGTCCAGGGAGAGGGGTTCGCCGGTGAGGGGGCGGGGGTCGTGGGGAGTGGGGGGCATGGGCCGGCGGCTCCTTCGTTCGCACCGCTGCTAACCGGTCAAGGGTACGTGAGCGGTTGACGCTCGCCGTTTCTAACCCCTAAAGTCATCTACAACGGTTAGCCCGGCGGGTCGGTCCCGCCCGGGCCCGACACAAGGGGGAATCCATGACCACCACCCTGCGCACCGGCCACGTCGGCCTGAACGTCACCGACCTCGGCCGCTCGCTCGCCTTCTACCGGGACGTCCTGGGCTTCACGCTGCTCGTCGAGGGCAAGGAGGACGACCGGCTGTTCGCGCTCCTCGGTGACGGCCAGAGCCTGACCCTGGCCCTCTGGGAGCAGGCTGCGCAGCCGTTCGACGGCGGCCGGGCCGGCCTGCACCACCTCGCCCTGGAGGCGGACTCCGTCGAACGTGTCAAGGAGTACGAGGAGGCGCTGCGGGCCTACGGCGCCGAGTTCGCCTACGACGGCGTGGTGGCCCACCGGGAGGGCGCGGCCTCGGGCGGCATCTTCTTCCACGACCCGGACGGCATCCGCCTGGAGATCTTCACGCCGACCGGCGTCGAGGGCGCACCGGCGCCCAACGAGTCCGCTCCGACCTGCGGTTTCTTCTGATGACCGCCGTCTATCACGAGGGCTCGCGCGCCGTGCAGGAACGCGTCGGCGTGCGGGACCTCGCCGACCACGTCGGCCGCTCCATCGGCTCCGGCGTCAAACCGGTCGCGGCGGCCTTCCTGGAGCTCCAGCCGCTGCTGCTGGTGGGCGCGGCCGACCCGGCGACCGGCCGGGTGTGGGCCTCGGCGCTCACCGGCACCCCCGGCTTCGCCCGCGCCACCGGCCCGCACCGCGTCTCCGTCGCGGCCACGCCGGCCGCCCACGACCCGCTCGCCGCCGCGCTGGCGGCCTCCGGCACCGAGGTCGGCACCATCGCCCTCGACCCGCGCACCCGCCGCCGGATGCGCCTCAACGGCGTGGCCGAGCCTACGGAACGGGGGTTCGCGGTGGCGGCGGGGCAGGTCTTCGCCAACTGCCCCAAGTACCTCCAGAAGCGGGAGTCGTACGAGGTGGTGGCGGACCGCGCGCCGCGGCCGCCGCGCCGGGGCACCCGGCTGACCGGCGCGCAGGCGGCGTTCCTCGCGGCGGCGGACACCGCGTTCGTCGCCACCGTCCGCCCCGAGGGCGCCGACGCCAGTCATCGCGGCGGCCACCCCGGCTTCCTCCGGGTCGACTCCCCGTACCTGCTGAGCTGGCGGGACTATCCGGGCAACTCGATGTTCCTCACTCTCGGCAACCTGGCCGCCGACCCGCGCGCGGGCCTGCTGGTCCTGGACTGGACGACGGGCACCACGCTCCAGCTGACGGGGGAGGCGCGCACGGAGTTCTCGGCGGACGGCGATCGCACGGTCCGCTTCGCGATCGAGGCGACGGTCGAGACCCCGGCCGCGCTCCCGCTGCGCTGGTCCGCACCGCAGTACTCCCCGGCCAACCCGCTCCCGGCGCGCTGACGTCGGGTGATGCGGCGGAAGTTGAGGGTGGCGGCCTACGCCATATGTGTCCGTGACGGTCAGGTCCTGCTGGCCCGCTCCCCGGCCCCGGACGGTGGCCGTGAGTGGGTGCTGCCGGGCGGCGGCGTGGAGCACGGCGAGGACCCGTACGACGCGGTCCGCAGGGAGCTGCTGGAGGAGACCGGCTACCGCATCGAGGTGGCCGGTCTCCTCGGCGTGGACTCCCTGCGCCGCACGGAACCGCGCCGGGGTCTGTACGGCCCGGTCGACCTGCACGCCGTACGGCTGGTGTACGGCGGCCGGGTCGTCGGCGGCGAGCTGGCCTTCGAGGTCGGCGGTTCCACGGACATGGCGGCGTGGCACGACCTGGACGCGGTGGACGGACTGGTGAGGGTGTCCCTGGTGGACATCGCGCTGCGGATGTGGCGGGAGCGGGAGCAAGAGGGAGATGGTGCATGACAATGCAGGGGGTTGCATGACAATGCGAAATGTTGCATAGTTTTGCCATGTCCAAGGTCCTCACCTCCCTCCCCGTCGGCGAGCGCGTCGGCATCGCCTTCTCCGGCGGGCTCGACACCTCGGTCGCCGTCGCCTGGATGCGCGACAAGGGCGCCATCCCGTGCACGTACACCGCCGACATCGGCCAGTACGACGAGCCCGACATCGCCTCCGTGCCCGGCCGTGCCGCCGCCTACGGCGCCGAGATCGCCCGGCTCGTCGACTGCCGGGCCGCGCTGGTCGAGGAAGGGCTGGCGGCGCTCGCCTGCGGCGCGTTCCACATCAAGTCCGGCGGCCGCGCGTACTTCAACACCACGCCGCTGGGCCGCGCCGTGACCGGCACCCTGCTGGTCCGGGCGATGCTCGAGGACGGGGTGCAGATCTGGGGCGACGGCTCCACCTTCAAGGGCAACGACATCGAGCGGTTCTACCGCTACGGTCTGCTCGCCAACCCGCACCTGCGGATCTACAAGCCCTGGCTGGACGCGGACTTCGTCACGGAGCTGGGCGGCCGCAAGGAGATGTCCGAGTGGCTGCTCGCGCACGGGCTGCCCTACCGGGACTCCACCGAGAAGGCCTACTCCACCGACGCCAACATCTGGGGCGCCACGCACGAGGCGAAGACCCTGGAGCACCTGGACACCGGCGTCGAGACGGTCGACCCGATCATGGGCGTCCGGTTCTGGGACCCGTCCGTGGAGATCGCCACCGAGGACGTCACGGTCGGCTTCGACCAGGGCCGCCCGGTCACGATCAACGGCAAGGAGTTCGGCAGCGCGGTCGACCTCGTCATGGAGGCCAACGCGATCGGCGGCCGGCACGGCCTCGGCATGTCCGACCAGATCGAGAACCGCATCATCGAGGCGAAGAGCCGCGGCATCTACGAGGCGCCCGGCATGGCGCTGCTGCACATCGCCTACGAGCGCCTGGTCAACGCGATCCACAACGAGGACACCCTCGCCCAGTACCACCACGAGGGCCGCCGCCTCGGCCGGCTGATGTACGAGGGCCGCTGGCTGGACCCGCAGGCGCTGATGATCCGCGAGTCGCTCCAGCGCTGGGTCGGCGCCGCGATCACCGGCGAGGTGACGCTGCGGCTGCGGCGCGGTGAGGACTACTCGATCCTCGACACGACCGGTCCGGCGTTCAGCTACCACCCGGACAAGCTGTCGATGGAGCGCACCGAGGACTCGGCCTTCGGCCCGGTCGACCGGATCGGCCAGCTCACCATGCGCAACCTCGACATCGCCGACTCGCGCGCCAAGCTGGAGCAGTACGCGGGCCTCGGCCTGATCGGCAGCGGCAGCCCCACCATCGGCGCCTCCCAGGCCGCCGCCACCGGGCTGATCGGCACCATGCCCGAGCTGCCGGAAGGCGGCGCCGAGGCCATCGCCTCCCGCGGCGAGGTGTCCGAGGAGGACGCGCTGCTGGACCGCGCCGCGATGGAGTCCGGCACCGACTGATCACCACGCACGGCCGTACGGGCCCCGGCGGACCACCTCCGCCGGGGCCCGTCGCCGTCCCCGCACTCGTCCCCGCCGCTGTCCCCGCTGTCCCCGCCGTCTTCTGCGGCGAGCGGGCCCGAGTGCCCGGTTACCCCGGAAAGTGAACCCCGAGTGACCCGCTCCCGGCCCGCGAAGGAGCGGCTGTGGACGCGCCGGGTGGTGCGAGATCCACGTACGGTGATCGGCGTTGCGCGTTGCCGTCGCGTTCACACGCAGGTCATTCCCGCTGCCAACGATCCAGAGCGAGCGGGGGGTTCGCGTCAGCGGCCGTCCGCGGCCACTGCCGACGCGTTCGCACTCGGGGAGACCGCGCCATGCCGCGCATACGCTCAGTCGCCAGCTCCGCCGCCCAGGAGCTGTCGGTCAACCGCCGTACCGTCCTCGCCACCGCCGGAGCCGTCTCGCTGTCCGCCGGCGTCGGCCACCTCCTGCGCCCCACCGACAGCCGGGCCGCCACCCAGGCCCCGAGCGCGGGGGAGGCGCCGGTCGCGGTCTCCCGCACGGCGCCGCTCGCCCCGCTCGCCCCGTACACCCGCGGTACCACCCTGGCCGGGGTCGCCGCCCCGCGCACCGCCTCCGGCTACCGGCGGCTCGGTGACGGCAAGGGCTGGCCGCGGGTGGTCCGCGCCGACCTGGCCGCGCCGAAGTCCGGCCGCGCCGAACGGCGCACCGCGCTCGCCGCGTTCGTGCAGCTCACCGACCTGCATCTGGTCGACGCCCAGCACCCGCTGCGGCTGGAGTTCCTGCGCTCGGCCGATGTGCACGCCTGGCGGCCGCAGGAACTGCTGACCGTGCAGGGCGCGGTGTCGCTGGTGGAGCGGGTCAACGCGCTGCGTGGCGCACCCGCCACCGGGGCGCCGCTGCACTTCGCGATGACGACCGGCGACAACACCGACAACAACTCCCGGACGGAGCTGGAGTGGTTCCTCACCGTGCTGAGCGGCGGCCGGATCCGCCCCGACTCCGGTGACCCGCGCCACTACGAGGGCGTCCAGAGCAGCGGACTCAAGCAGTACTGGCAGCCCGACTCCACCGTCCGCGACGCCGACAAGCAGCGCGGCTTCCCGCAGCTGGCGGGCTTCCTCGCCGCGGCCACCCGCGAGGTGCGCAGCCCTGGGCTGAACCTGCCCTGGTACTCGACCGTCGGCAACCACGACTCCCTCCCGCTCGGCTGCTACGGCCACGGCGACCCCTACCTCGCGGAGTTCGCCGTCGGCGGCAGGAAGCTGATGTCCCTGCCGGCGGCCGAGGCGAAGAAGCTCCAGGACGCCATCAAGAACGCCAGGGACCCGCTCGGCACGCAGTTCCGGGACCTGCTCAAGGCCCACGCCCGTGACCTGCGGTCCGTGACACCGGACGAGCGGCGGGCGCCGTACACCGCCACCGAGTACGTCGAGGCCCATCTGGACCCGGCGTACGCGGGGATGGGCCCGGTCGGGCACGGCTACTCCACGGCGAACGTGGCGGCGGGCACCCAGTACTACAGCTTCCGCATCGCCGAGGACGTCATCGGGATCAGCCTCGACACCACCGACCCCGGCGGCCACTACGAGGGCTCGATCGGCACCGCGCAGCTGCGCTGGCTGGACCGCACCCTGCGGGAGAACGCCGACTCCTACGCCGTCGTCTTCAGCCACCACACCAGCGCGACCATGGACAACACCCGCCCCGACCCGGCCCGCCCGGACGAACGCCGGCACGGCGGGGCCGACGTCCTCGCCCTGCTGGGCGGTCACCGCAATGTGCTGGCCTGGATCAACGGCCACATCCACCGCAACGAGATCACCCCGCGCACCGGGGCGGACGGCCACTCCTTCTGGGAGGTCTCGACGGCGTCCCACGTGGACTTCCCGCAGCTCGCCCGCGTGATCGAGATCGCCGACAACAAGGACGGCACCCTCTCGCTCTTCACCACCATGGTCGAGTCCGCCGCCCCCCACCGCACCGACTTCTCCGACCTCTCCCAGACCGGCCTGGCCGCGCTCTACCGCGAGCTGTCCTTCAACGCCCCCGGCGCCCGCACCGACCTCGCGGGCGGGACCCGGGACCGCAACACGGAACTGGTGCTGAAGAAGGGCTGAGCACAGGAGGAGGGGCCGCCGGGTCCCGGGCCCGGCGGCCCCTCCTCTCCCCTCCTGATACCGGACCGGTCCGTCACTACCGGGGCAGCACCACGACGTAGGCGGCCGGGTCCCGGTCCGCCGAGGCCATCAGGGCCGTGCGGACGACCGTGGCCTGCTGCTCCAGGGAGTCGCGGAGCTTCTTCGGAGTGATGTGGACGACCGTGATGCCGAGGCGCTCCAGGTGCTCGCGCTTGCGGGCGTACTCCGACCACATCGCGTCCTCGTCCTGGCGCGGCGCCCGGGTGTCCAGTTCCACGGCGACCGAGTGCTCCGGCCAGTAGGCGTCGAGGCCGCCGAGGTGGGGGCCGCCGGGCAGGCGCAGGTCGACGTTCCACACCGGGTCGGGCAGACCGTGCTCCTTCACCATCCGGTACAGCCGGTCCTCCGCGATGGCCCGCCCCTCCGCGAGCAGCGAGTCGACGGCGTCCACCACGTGCGGGCGGTTCAGCAGCTTCGCCTGGTTCAGCTCGCGGACCACCGACGCCGGGTCGCAGTGGCCGCCCCGGACGGCCTCCGTGAGCAGCCGGCGCACCGCGCCCGCGTCGGACAGCTCGGCCACCGCATCGGCCAGGGCGCGAGGGACCGGGGCGACGGGGAGGCCGGTGACGCGCAGCGCGACGGGGAGGTGCGCGGTGCGCAGGATGCGCACGAAGCCGGTGGTGCGCAGCCGGCGCAGCCGGGGCACCAGGACGTCGATCCGCTCCAGCGCGGGCAGCGGGGGCGCGGTGGTGAAGCCGTGCAGGGTCAGCGCCGCCAGGCCGGTGATCACCGCGTCGTGGTAGACGGGGCGGTGCGGCTCCTCGGCGCCCGGCTGGGACGGCACCGCCACGACCGTCGTCTCCCGCGCCGCGTAGGTGAGCACCGCGTGCAGGCGCTCCTCGCTGGTCGGCGGGCCCGGGTGCAGGACGTAGACGCCGGGCAGCAGCTGCTGCCAGGGGCCGCCGGGGCGGCACTGCTCGGACAGTTCGGCGGGGGAGACGCCGTGGGCGCGGAGCTGAGCGGCCGTCAGGACCCGGCGGGTGCCCTCGGCGATGTGGTGCAGGGGGCGGGGGGAGAGCGGGGTGTTGTGCGTCATGCTCCGGGGATTCCCATCCCTGGTCCCCCCTTTAACCGCTGTTACACGTTCGTCGACAAATGCGGACAAGACAGCACTAAAGGACGGGTGTTCGGATGCCGAGTAGGCGCCGAAAACCCCTGGTCCGAATGGGCTGGACCAGGGGTTACGGTCGTTCTTGCCTGAATTTCGTAACGGTCACCTACGGCCCAAGCTCAGGCCAACGGTCAGGCCGAAGGTCAGCGTGCCGCAGCCGCGTCCCGCTCCTGCCCGCGCAGCGCCCGCGCCAGGTCGTCCCGCGCCTCCAGCACGAGACGGCGCAGCGCCGGCGGGGCGTCCTCGTGCGCCGCGAGCCAGGCGTCCGTCGCCGCCAGCGTCTGTGGCGAGTCCTGGAAGGACGGGAACAGGCCCCGCACCACGTCCATGCCGATCTGGATGGACCGCTCCGCCCACACCCGCTCGATCACCGCGAAGTACTTCTCCGCGTACGGCGCCAGCAGCCGCCGCTGCGAAGGCTGCGCGAAGCCCGCGATGGTCGCCTCCACCAGCGCGTTGGACAGCGCGTCGGACTCCACCACCTGCGCCCACGCCTGCGCCTTCACCGCCTCCGACGGACGCGCCGCGAGGCAGCGCACCTGGTGGCGCTTGCCGGACGCGGTGTCGTCCCGGGCCAGCTCCGCCGCCAGCAGCTGCTCGTCGGCGACCCCGTGCGCCGCCAGCGGCTCCAGGAACACCCAGCGCAGCTCCTGGTCCACGTCCAGCCCGTCGATCTTCTCGGTGCCCTCCAGCAGGCCCCTCAGCAGCTGGAGACCGTCGCCGCCGGTGGCCGTCGCGGCGAAGAACCGCGCCCACGCCAGCTGGTGCTCGCTGCCCGGCTCCGCCGCCCGCAGCTCCCGCAGGGCGCCCTCCGCCAGCAGCCGCTCGCCCTCCGCGCGCCAGGCCGGCGACACGTAGTGCACCAGCGCCGAGTTCGCCCAGGCGTGCAGCATCTGGAGCACGCCGATGTCCGACTCGCGGCCCGCGAACCGCAGCACCAGGTCCACGAAGTCACGGGCCGGCAGCAGCGCGTCGCGGGTCAGGTTCCACAGCGCCGACCAGCACAGGGCGCGCGCCAGCGGATCGGTGAGGTCCCCGAGGTGGGCCCGCAGCGTCTCCAGCGAGGTCGTGTCGAAGCGGATCTTGCAGTACGTCAGGTCGTCGTCGTTGACCAGGACCAGCTCCGGCGCCTCGGCGCCCGCCAGCTCCGCCACCACCGTGCGCGGTCCGTCGACGTCCGCCTCGGCGCGCGCGTACCGCTCCAGCGCCCCGTCCGCGGTGCGCCGGTACAGGCCGACGGCGACCCGGTGCGGCCTGAGCTCCGGGTGCGACTCGGCGGCCTCCTGCACCACCGCCAGCTCGTCGATCCGGCCGTCCGCGGCCAGCAGCACCTGCGGCGTCAGCGAGTTGACCCCGGCCGTCTCCAGCCAGGAGCGCGACCACGCGGCCATGTCCCGGCCGCTGGTCTCCTCCAGCACCGACAGCAGGTCGCCGAGGCGCGTGTTGCCGTACGCGTGCCGCTTGAAGTAGCGCCGGGCGCCCTCCAGGAAGGCGTCCTGCCCGACGTACGCCACCAGCTGCTTGAGGACGGAGGCGCCCTTGGCGTAGGTGATGCCGTCGAAGTTGAGCTTGGCGTCCTGGAGGTCGCGGATGTCGGCCGTGATCGGGTGCGTGGACGGCAGCTGGTCGGCGCGGTAGGCCCAGGCCTTGCGGCGGTTGGCGAAGGTGATCCAGGCGTCGGTGAAGCGGGTCGCGCCGACGTTGGCGAAGGTGCCCATGAAGTCCGCGAAGGACTCCTTCAGCCACAGGTCGTCCCACCACACCATGGTGACCAGGTCGCCGAACCACATGTGCGCCATCTCGTGCAGGACGACGTTGGCTCGGCCCTCGTACGACGCCTGCGTCACCTTGCCGCGGAAGATGAACTCCTCCCGGAAGGTCACCAGGCCCGGGTTCTCCATCGCACCGAGGTTGTACTCGGGCACGAACGCCTGGTCGTACTTGCCGAACGGGTACGGGAAGTCGAAGTGGTCGTGGAAGAAGTCCAGGCCCTGCTTGGTGACCAGGAAGACGTCGTCGGCGTCGAAGTAGGGCGCGAGGCCCTTGCGGCACAGGGCGCCGAGCGGGATCTCCAGACGGGTGCCGTCCTCGAAGGTCCGCTCGTAGCGGTCCGTCACATGGTGGTACGGCCCCGCGACCACACAGGTGATGTACGTCGAGATCGGCTTGGTCTCCGCGAACCGCCACACGCCGTCGGACCGCTCGCCGACGCCGTTGCTCCACACCGTCCACTCCTCGGGCGCGCGCACCTCGAAGCGGAACGGGGCCTTGAGGTCGGGCTGCTCGAAATTGGCGAAGACCCGCCGCGAGTCGGCCGGCTCGTACTGCGTGTAGAGGTAGATCTCGCCGTCCTCGGGGTCGACGAAGCGGTGCAGGCCCTCGCCGGTGCGGGAGTAGGCGCACTGCGCGTCGACGATCAGCTCGTTGTCGGCGGCCAGGTCCTCCAGCAGGATCCGGGAGCCGTCGAAGACCTCGCCGGGGTCGAGGTCGCGGCCGTTGAGGGAGACCGCGGTGACGCTCGGCGCGATCAGGTCGGCGAAGCTCCGGGCGCCCGGCTCGGCGCAGCGGAAGCGGATCGTGGTGACCGAGCGGAAGGTGCGCGGGCCGTCGCCCGCGTGGTCGCCGACGGCGGAGCGCACGTCGAGGGACACCTCGTACCCGTCGACCGACAGCAGTGCGGCCCGCTCCCGGGCCTCGTCGCGGGACAGATTCTCACCGGGCACGGGCGGCACTCCTTCGTGCGTCAAGAACTACGGCTGAACAGGACCGATCCTCCCATGTGCCCCTGACACGGCACACCGGGGAATGAGCGGGGAACGCGCCGGTGTTGTTCCGGGCGTTGGGCCGCCCGAGCGACCCGCCGCTCAGCCGTTCACGAGGAGAGACATGTCGGAGAAGACCCCCGTCGACTTCTGGTTCGACCCGCTGTGCCCCTGGGCCTGGATGACCTCCCGGTGGGTGCTGGAGGTGGAGAAGGTCCGCGACATCGAGGTCCGCTGGCATGTGATGAGCCTCGCCGTGCTGAACGAGGACAAGCTCGACCAGCTGCCCGAGGAGTACCGCGAGATGCTGGAGACCACGGCGTGGGGCCCCGTCCGGGTCGTCATCGCCGCGCAGGAGGAGCACGGCCCCGAGGTGCTCGGTGACCTCTACACCGCGCTCGGCACCCGCATCCACAACCAGGGCATGGGCCCGGGCAAGGACGCCGTCGCCGCCGCCCTGGATGACGCCGGCCTGCCCGCGTCGCTGCTGGACCACTGGGACGACACCCCGTACGAGGAGCAGCTGCGCGCCTCGCACAAGGAGGGCATCGAGAAGGTCGGCCAGGAGGTCGGCACCCCGGTGATCGCCGTGCCCGGCGCCGACGGCGAGCAGCTCGCCTTCTTCGGCCCGGTCGTCACCCCGGCCCCGAAGGGCGAGGACGCCGCCCGGCTGTGGGACGGCACCCTCGCCGTCGCCTCCGTGCCGGGCTTCTACGAGATCAAGCGCACCCGCACCAAGGGCCCGGACTTCAGCAACCTCTGACCGACCGCCGACCGCCGACCGTCTACCGGCAGTGGGCCGCTACCCGGCGGCGGCCCGCGCGAGGTCCGGGAAGTCCGTCACCACCGCGTCCACGCCCAGCCCGTAGTGCAGCGCGTACTCCGCGAACGCGTCGCCGAAGTCGGTCGCCGCGGTGCCCCGGCGCAGGGCCGGCGGCAGGTACTGGTTCTCGGCGCGGAAGGTGTACGGGCCGACCTTGAGGCCCGCCGCATGGGCGTCCGCCACCAGCGAGGTGGGGGCGCCCGTGCCGCCGCCCGGGAGCACCGGCACGATCGCGGACTTGTCCGGGCCGATCCACCGCGCGTACCGGGCGATCCGGGCCAGCCCCGCCGGGGTCGTCATGTCCCGGTACGTCGTCGCGTCCCCGGCCGAGACCAGGTCCCAGGGCCCGCCGGTGGTGCCCAGCGCCTGCCACAGCGGCACGCCCAGGTCCTCCTCGGCGATCCGCCGCAGGCTGGTCGGCTCGAAGGACTGCACGACACACTCCCGCGGACCCAGCCGGTTGCGGCGCACCAGCCGCGCGAGCTGCGGCTCCAGCGGCAGACCGAGGCCGCGGAAGTACGTCGGGTGCTTGGTCTCCGGGAAGACGGCGATCGTCCGGCCGTAGGTCTTCGACAGCCGCCGCGCGAGGTCCACGACCTCCTGGAAGGTCAGCACCGGCTCGCGGCCGTCGAAGACCGTGTTGCGGTTGCGGACCAGCGGGAGGCGTTCGACCGCCCGTAGCGTCCGCAGCTCCGCGAGCGTGAAGTCCTCCGTGAACCAGCCGGTCACCGGCCGCCCGTCCACCGTCTTCGTGGTCCGCCGGTCCGCGAACTCCGGATGCCGGGCCACGTCCGTGGTCTGCGAGATCTCGTTCTCGTGCCGGACCACCAGCACATGGTCCCGGGTCGGGACCAGATCCGGCTCGATCCAGTCGGCGCCGGTCTGGACGGCGTACGTGTACGAGGCGGCCGTGTGCTCGGGCCGCCAGCCCGCGGCGCCCCGGTGGCCGATGACCAGCGGCCGGCGCGGCCGGGACGACCCGGCGTCGGCCGCGGCCGCGGGCACGGCGGCGGCCGCCGGGGTGGCGGCGGCCGCGAACAGGACGGATCGGCGCCCTATCGGCATGACGGTGTCTCCCTCTCGTCGCGATGCTGTTCACGAGTGCTCGTCCCGACGCCGTTCACGAACGCTCGTCCGCGGTGCCGTTCACGAACGCGCCCGGGCCCGTGCCTCGGCGAGCCGGGTCAGATGCTCCTCATAGCCCTTCGCGTAGAACGCGGCCCGCTCCGGGTCCGGCTCGACGACCGCCGTCGGCTCCGACCACGCCGCCGCGTCCAGCGCCACCCCGAACCGCCCGGCCGCCGCGAGCACCGCGCCCCGCGCGCCCACCTCGCCCTCGGCGAACCGCAGCGGCCGGCCGAGGACGTCGGCGAGCAGCCGCGTCCAGGCGGAGGAGCGGGTGCCGCCGCCGCACACCGCGAGCGCACCGGTCAGCCCCGCCGCCTCCAGACAGTGCCGGGCCGCGTAGCCGATGCCCTCGCAGGTGGCGCGGACCAGGTCGGCACGGGTCGTCTCCAGGGACACCCCGCTGAGTTCGGCGCGCAGCCGGGGCTCCACGAAGGGCGCCCGTTCACCGGACGGCGCGAAGTACGGCAGCACCCGGACGCCGCGCGCACCCGGCGGGGTGTCGGCGAGCAGGCCGTCCACCTCCTCGTGCCGGACGCCGGTGGTGGCGAGCACCCAGTCCAGGGCGGCCGTGCCGGCCATCGCGGGCATCGCGCGCAGCCAGTGGCCGGGGCGGTCGGTGCAGATGTACAGGCCCGCCGGTTCGCCGGTCAGGTCCACCTCGGTGGTGACGACCAGGCCGGCCAGACAGGTCCCGACGATCAGCAGGCCGTCCCCGGGCCGGGTGACGCCCGCGCCCAGCGCGCAGGCGGGCAGGTCGTAGGGGCCGTCGGCGATCGGGGTGCCGGCCGGCAGGCCCTCGCCGAGCGACTCGGCGGTCGCCACCGGATCGCTCACCGCCGGCAGCAGCCGCCGCCGGCGGGTGAGGCCCAGCAGCTCCACGACCCGGTTGTCGTAGGTCCGGGTGCGCGGGTCCAGGAACGGCATCGACGCGTCCGACACATCCGTCGCGGCCGCCGCCCCCGTCAGCCGCCGGAAGACCATGTCCTTGCAGTACAGGGCGGTGGCCGCCGCGTCGAGCACGGCGGGTTCGTGCCGGTCCAGCCAGGCCAGCAGCGGGCCCGGGCTGCCCGGGAACATGGCGCCGCCGGTGCGCCGGAACACCGTCTCGAAGGTGCCGTCCGCCAGCCACCCGTCGAGCAGTTCGTGCGCCCGCCCGTCCATCCAGGACACCGCCGCCCGCACCGGCCGCCCCCGCCCGTCCACCAGCCACACCCCGTCGCCCTGCCCGGTGAGCCCGGCCAGCTCCACCGGCTCGGGGACCCGGGCGGTCAGCTCGCCGAGGACGGCGACGACCGCCGCGTACACCTCCTCCATGTCCTGCTCCACGGCCCCGCCGCGCAGCGCGAGGCCCACCGGGCGGGCCGCGACGGCCAGTTCCCGGCCGCCGCCGTCGAACCCGGCGGCCTTCACCATGGACGTGCCCACATCGATCCCTACGTACATGTCCGCCTCCCGGCCGGCCGTCAGGTCAGGCAGTGCGCCGGCGGCTCCCCGCGCAGCCAGCGCCCCACCTCCGCCGCGGCGATCCGCGCCGCCTTCTCCGCCACCGCGCGGGACGCCCCGCCCAGATGCGGGGTGAGCACCACCCGGTCGGGCAGGGCGAGGAGCCGTGACGCGGGCGGGAGCGGCTCGTGCGCGTAGGTGTCGAGCGCCGCCGCCGACAGCCGGCCGCTCTCCAGCGCGTCGCACAGCGCGTCCTCGTCGAGCAGCGGGCCGCGCGCCGCGTTCACCACCACCGCGCCGGGCGGCAGCAGCGCCAGCTCGCGGGCGCCGATCAGTCCGCGGGTCTCGGCGGTGAGCCGGGCGTGCAGGGTGACGACCCGGGAGCGGTGCAGCAGTTCGCCGAGCGTGCCGACCCGCAGCCCGTGGATCTCGCCGCGGACGTACGGGTCGTACACCATGACCTGCGCGCCGAACGCGCACAGCACCCGCGCGACCCGGCTGCCCACGGCCCCGTACCCGATCAGCCCGACCGGCAGGTCCTCCAGCTCCAGACCGCTGTGCTCGTACGTGTAGTACGTCGCGCCCGCCCAGCTGCCCCGCCGGGCGAGCAGGTCGTGGGCCTGCGGGATGCGGCGCAGCGCGGCCAGCATCAGCCCGACGGTGAACTCGGCGGTGGCGGCGGCGTTGCGGCCGGGCGCGTAACAGACCCGCACGTCACGGGCCTTGGCCGCGTCGAGGTTGACGTTGACCGGGCCGCCCCGGCAGACCACGACCAGCCGCAGCTCCGGCGAGGCGTCCAGGACGCGCTCGGTGACCGGGCCCATCTGGGTGACCAGGACCCGCGCCCCGGCCAGCGCCTCGATCAGCTCGTCCTCCGCGTCGCTGGCCTCGGACACCTCCGCCACCGGGCCGAACGGCTCCAGCGGCCAGCCCAGCCGCACCTCCACCACCTCGGCCGGGTGCTCGCGCCGGACCGCCTCCGCGATCAGCGACGGCAGCACGAAGTGGTCGCCGGCGGCCACCACCCGGACCGGGCCCGAGGTCGTCGTCTCTGAGGTCATCGCAGCACAGCTCCCGTCTCGGCGTCGAAGACATGGGTGAGGTCGGGGTCGGCGGTGATCCGGACCGGTTCGCCGTGCGCGAGCCGCACCTCGGGGCCGGTGAGCACGGTGACGGGCCGGTCGACGCCACCGAGTTCGACGGTCGCGATGCCCGACTCCAGCAGCGGCTCGTGGGCCAGCACCCGGGCGGGCAGGCCGTCGGCGCCGGTCAGCGACAGGTCCTCGGGGCGGATGCCGACGACCACCGCGCGGCCGGCCGCCACCGGCACCGGCAGCGGCAGGCGCAGCGCCGCGGAGAGGCGGGCGCGGCCGTCGTCACCGGCGGTGGCGGGCAGCAGGTTGATCGCCGGCTCGCCGACGAAGTCCGCGACGAACACGGTGGCGGGACTGTCGTAGATCTCGTACGGGGTGCCGAGCTGCTGGATCACGCCGTCCCTCATCACGGCGATCCGGTCGGCGAGCGACAGCGCCTCCTCCTGGTCGTGGGTGACCAGGATCGTGGTGTGCCCCAGGTCCCGCTGGATGCGCTTGAGTTCGCGGCGCGTGCTGTCGCGCTGGGCCGCGTCCAGATGCGAGAGGGGCTCGTCCAGGAGCAGCACGTCGGGTTCGCGGACGAGCGCGCGGGCGAGGGCGACGCGCTGCTTCTGCCCGCTGGACAGGCCGGCGGGCCGGGCGTCCAGGATGCCGGTCAGGCCGATCCGTTCCGCCATGTCGCCGACCCTGCGGTCCACGTCCTTGCGGTGGCCCCGCGCCTTCAGCCCGAACGCCAGGTTCTCCGCCACGGTCAGCGGCGGGTACAGCGCGTAGTTCTCGAACGCGACGCCGATGTTGCGCCGCCGCGCGGGCCGCCCGGTCACCGACGTCCCGCCGACGAGGATGTCCCCGCCGGTCACCGCCTCCAGGCCGGCGATCATCCGCAAGGTGGTGGACTTGCCGCAGCCCGACGGGCCGAGCAGCCCCAGCAGTTCGCCGGAGCGCAAGCCCAGGTCGAGGCCCCGCACCGCGTCGACCGGCGGCCGGCCGCGCGGACGGTAGGTCTTGCGCAGGTCACGTAGCTCCAGCTCGGTCATCGGCGGCGCCCTTCGTCGAGCAGACCTCGTAGCGGACCTTGTGCTCGTCCAGGTCGCGCAGCGCCTGTGCGGACGCCCCGTCGTCGACCAGCAGCAGGTCGAAGCGGGACAGCGGCACGACGCGGTGCAGGGCGACCCGGCCCAGCTTGGTGTGGTCGATCAGCAGGACGTTGCGGGCGGCGGAGTCGAGCATCGCCCGCTTCACGGACACGATGTGCTGCTCCTGGTGGTAGGCGTGCCCGGCGTGCACGGCCGAGGTGGAGGCGAAGCAGACGTCCACCCGCAGCTGCTGCACCGCCGCCACACAGGAGACGCCGAGGAAGGAGGAGTGCAGCGGGTCGTAGTCGCCGCCGAGCGCCATCAGATGGATGCCGCGCTGATCGGCGAGGAGGTTGACGGCCTCCAGGAAGTTGGTGACGACGGTGAGCGGGGTGATCTCGCCCAGGCGCAGCCGGCGGGCTATCTCCAGGGTGGAGGTGGAGTCGTCCAGCATGATCGCCATGCCGGGCTCGATCAGCCGCATCGCCCGGTCGGCCACGGCGGCCTTCTCCGCCCGCATGGTCTTCAGCCGGTACTGCACGTTCGACTCGAACACCCCGGACGGCTGCGCGGTCACCCCGCCGCGGAACTTCCGTACGATGCCCTGCCGTTCCAGCTCGTCGAGATCCCGGTGGATGGTCATCAGGCTCACCCCGAACCGCTCGGCGAGTTCCGCCGCCGTCGCCGAGCCCTCCGCGAGCACCCGCTCGGCCATGGCGGCCTGCCGGACCGCGGGTCCCTGGAACACGTTGCCGCCGCTCATCGTCTTCCGATCCGTCGTCCTGGTCGTCCGGGCCGGTCGGCCTCGAACAGCAGCAGGCTCTCAGGCCGGACCGACAGCCGTACGGGATCGTCCGGACGCAGTCCCGCGGCCTCGGCGCGGGAGGCGACCAGGGACACCTGGTGGCCACCCAGGCGCACGGTCACCTCCACGGACCGGCCGAGGACCTCGGTGACGTACACCGTCCCGGCGAGGGTGTGCCCCGGCCCGTCGCCCAGCGTCAGATCGCGGGGGCGGACGCCGGCCAGCGCCTCGGGGAGCGCCGGCGCGGCCACGGGCAGCGCGACCGCCCCGTCCGGCGAGCGGAACACCCCGCCCTCGACCACACCGGGCAGCAGATTGATCCGCGGCCGGCCGAACGCCCGCGCCACCTCGGTGTCGTGGGGCCGGTGCCAGATCTCCTCCCGCGTCCCCGTCTGCACGATCCGCCCGTCCCGGATCACCCCGATCCGGTCGCCGAGCGCCAGTGCCTCCACGGAGTCGTGGGTGACGTACAGCGTCGTGGTGCGCCGGACCGCGCCGATCGCCTTCAGCTCGGCCCGCATCTGCTGGCGCAGCTTGGCGTCGAGGTGGGAGAGGGGTTCGTCGAGGAGGAAGGCGCGGGCCGGGCGGACCAGCACCCGGCCGAGGGCGATCCGCTGCCGCTGCCCGTTGGAGAGCTGGCCGACCGGCCGGTCCAGCAGGTGCCCGACGCCGAGGAGTTCGGCCACCTCGTGGATCCGCCGCCGGGCCTCGGCGGGCGGGACGCGGTGGCGCGGGGAGCGCAGCGGGGAGGCGAGGTTGTCGTACGCGGAGAGGTGCGGGTAGAGGGCGTAGCTCTCGAAGCACATGGCGACGCCCCGGTCGTAGGGTTCGACACCGCTCATGTCCCGCCCGCCGATGGCGACGGACCCGGTGTCGGGCGGCTCCAGCCCGGCGACCGTCTTCAGGGTGGTCGTCTTGCCGGCGCCGGACGGGCCGAGCAGGCAGAGGAACTCGCCCTCCGCGACGTCCAGGTCGAGCCCGTCGAGGGCCGTGACCTTGCCGTAGGTCTTGCGGATCCCGCGCAGCGACACCGTCATGACTTCACCGCCCCGAACGACAGCCCGCGCACCAGGTACCGCTGGATGAGCAGCGCCAGCAGCAGCGGCGGTACGACGGAGACCAGCGCGGCGGCCGCCGTCAGGTGGTACTTGGGCCGGTCGCCGCCCAGGAAGGACAGCGCGCCCACGGTCACCGTCTGGGCCTCGCTGGAGGTGAGGATGAGCGGGAAGACGAAGTTGTTCCAGGCGAAGATGAACGCCAGCAGGGACACGGCCGCGATGCCCGGCCTGACCAGCGGCAACGCCACCCGGAAGAACGCCTGTCTGCGGGTGTGGCCGTCCAGCAGCGCGGCCTGTTCCAGCTCGGGGCTGAGGTCGGCGAAGTAGGAGCGCATGATCCAGACGACCAGCGGCAGGGTGACGAGCTGGAGCACCCACACCATCCCGACATAGGTGTCGAACAGCCCCAGCTTCTGGTAGAGCACGAACAGCGGGATGATCACGGTGAGTTCGGGCGCGAACCGGAACGACAGCAGGGTGAACATCAGGTTGTCCGAGCCCTTGAACCGCCAGCGCGCCGAGGCGTACGCGGCCGGCAGCCCGACGAGCAGCGACAGCGCGACCGCGCCCAGCGACACCACCAGGCTGTTGACGAAGAACCGGGTGAACGGGACGCCCTCGCTGTCGCCGAGCACGGTCCGGTAGGCGTCGAGGGTCGGGGTGAAGGAGAAGTACGTGGAGAACAGCTGGTCGGCGGGTTTCAGGGAGAGGATCACCATCCAGGCGATCGGGAACAGCGCGAAGAGGAAGTACAGGACGAGGGCGGCGTCCGCGAGCCACCCCAGCCACCGGCCCTTCACCTGGTCACCTCCGCGGCCCGGCGCTGGATCCGCCCGAGGTGCCTCACCAGCACCATCGCGGCGAGGTAGACCACGGCCCACAGCACGATCGTGTAGCTGATGCCGAACGAGTACCGCTGGAAGCGGATCGCCTCCAGGTACGCCCGGATCTGGAGCACCATCGTGGAGTCGCCGGGCCCGCCCTCGGTGAGGGCGTAGATGATGTCGAACACCTTCAGCGAGTCCATGAACCGGAAGATCAGCGCCACCAGGACGTACGGCCACAGCATGGGCAGCGTCAGCCGCCGGAAGGTGTACCACCAGCCCGCCCCGTCCACGGCCGCCGCCTCGAAGGGGGAGGCGGGCAGGGAGCGCAGCCCGGCCAGCGCCAGGATCGCCACGAACGGCGTGTAGACCCACACGTCCACGGCGATCGACGACAGCAGCGCCCCGGCCGGGGTGTCCGTCCACTGCACACCGCCGAGCCCGACCGGCTCCAGCAGATGGTTGACGACCCCGACCGACGGCTGGAGCATCAGCTTCCACATGATCGCGGCGATCACCGGGGCGATCATCAGCGGCAGGATGAGGATCTTCTCCAGCACCCGCCCCACCCATGACGACCGGTTCAGCAGCAGCGCGACCGCCACCCCGAGCACGGTCTCGAACCCGGCCGCCCCGACCGCGTACAGGACCGTCACCCACGCCGAGTTCCAGAAGGACTCCTCGGTGAGGACGGTCCGGTAGTTGTCCAGGCCGACCATGTCCGGCTGCGGCTTGCTCGCCGCGAAGTCGAAGAGCGTGTAGTACAGGCCGAGCCCGAACGGATAGAGGATTCCGCAGGTCAGCAGCAGCGCCGGGACGATCAGCAGATAGGGGCGCAGCGCGAGCCGCACGGCTAGCCGACCTTCGAGGCGAGGTCGTCCGCGAGACCGTCGAGGACCGGCCGCGCGCCCTTGCCGCCGTAGATCTCCTGGAGCGCGGCCGCCCAGCTGGTCGTCGCGTCGAAGAACTGCGCCTGCGGCGTGAACTGGATCCTCGTCCGGTCGACGACCTCCTCGAAGGTCTCGATGAAGCCCGGCAGGCCGCGCATCTTGTCCTTGTAGGCGCCGTCCTGGCTGATCGACCGGCGCACCGGGTCGATGTGGTTGTGGCTGAGCGCGCCGCGCCGCAGATGCTCCTTGCCGGTCGCCCACTGGAGGAACAGCCAGCTCGCGCTCTTGCGCTCGCTGCGGGCGTTCATGCCGAGCGACCAGATCCACATGTTGGTGTCGAGCGATCCGTCCGGCCCCTTGGGCCCCGGATGGAAGGCGATCTTCCCGGAGGCGGGTCCGGCGCCCTCCACCGCCTGGAAGTACGCGGCCGTGTCCGCGTCGAACAGCATCCCGGCCTTGAGCGCGCCGAGATCGCTGGAGCACTGGTACCAGGTGTACGACGTCCAGGACGGCGGCCCGCCGCGGCGGACCATGTCGGCCCAGTCCTCGGTGAACGCGACGGCCTCGGGGGAGTTCATCGCCGGGGTGAGCGCGCCCTTGTCGACGGTGAAGTCCTTCAGGCCGTACCGGGCGTACATCGTCATGAAGCCGGGGTGGATGGTGGCCCAGCTCCGCGAGCCGCGCACGGCGATCCCGTACATGCCGTCGAAGCCCGCGCCCGGAGCCTTCCGCTTGATCGTCTCGGCCAGTTCGCGCAGCTCGTCGAAGCTCTCGGCGGGCCGCAGGCCCAGCTTGCGGAAGACCTCCGTGTTGTAGGCGACCACATTGGTCTCCCAGCCCCACGGCAGCGCGTACTGCCCGCCCCGCCCGAGCGGCGCGCCCGCCTTCAGCGACCACTGGTCGGCCTGGAGCAGGTTCGGGAAGAAGTCGGCCTGGTCCCACTCGTCGCCGGTGGCGGAGGAGTTGCGCATCCACGGGCCGAGGTCCTCCAGCCAGCCCGGCGGGCCGTACTGCCAGACCATGTACGCGCCGAGCATGAAGACGTCGTACGAGGCCCGGCCGCTGGAGAGGTCCACGGTGAGCTTGTCGAAGTAGTTGTCCTCGGGGAAGACGTCGTACTCGACCTCGATGCCGGTCTTCTCGGTGAACGACTTCAGATCGGCGAGCAGCGCGTCCGTGTACGGGTGCTTGTTCAGCAGCGCCTTGACGGTGGTGCCCTTCTCCCGCCGCCAGTCGAAGGAACCGGTGACGTCGTCGGCGGCCGAGCCGTCGCTCCCGCCCTCGTTCCCGCCGAACCCGGCACCGCACGCGGTGAGCAGGGGCGCCGCGGCCGCGGCGGCGGTGAGGGCGAGGAAGCGGCGGCGGTCGTGCCGGTGCGTGTCCATCCGTGACCTCCGTCGGTCCGGGCCGGTCGGAACTTACGCAGGGAGTCGACTCGCTAACCGAGAGTGGAACGGCGGAACTTGGGCGTCAATCCCTCGCGCACCCGGAAATCTCATTGCAGAGTGAGAAGTTCACACGCCGGTGCGGGAGGCTGGGAGGCCGGAATGGCGGAACAGGGCTGGCTGGGAATCGACCTCGGCACCCAGAGCGTCCGCGCGCTCGTCGTCACCGCGGACGGCACGGTCCTCGGCTCCGGCGCGGTGCCGGTCGGCGGCCGGCGCGACGGGGTGCGGCACGAACAGGACCCCCGGACGTGGTGGACGGCGGTGTGCGGGGCGGCCCGGCAGGCGCTGCGCGCGCCGGCCGCCTCGGGCGCGCGGCTCGGCGGGCTCGCGGTGTGCGGCACCTCCGGAACCGTGCTGCTGACGGACGGCGCGGGGCGGCCGGTGAGCCCGGCGCTGATGTACGACGACGGCCGCGCGGCGGCCGAGGCGGCGCGGCTGCGGGCGGCCGGGCTCGCCGTGCAGGACACCTGGGCGCTGCCCAAGGCGCTCTGGCTCACGGCGGCGCACGGACCGGGCCGCGTCACCCACCAGCCGGACGTCGTCACCGCCCGGCTGGTGGGACGACCGGTACCGACGGATTCCAGCCATGCGCTGAAGACGGCGTACGACGTCGCGGCGGAGGCCTGGCCCGACGTCCCCGGCCTGCCCGCCTCCGCCCTCCCCGAGGTCGTCCGTCCCGGCACCCGGCTCGGCGAGGTCCATCCGGCCGCCGCCGAGGCGACCGGCATCCCCGCCGGCACCCCCGTGCTCGCCGGGATGACCGACGGCTGCGCTGCCCAGATCGCCTCCGGCGCGCTCCGCGAGGGCGCCTGGAACTCGGTGCTCGGCACCACGCTGGTGCTCAAGGGCGCGGCGCGGCGGCCGGTGCGGGACGCCTCCGGAGTGGTCTACAACCACCGTTCACCGGACGGGCACTGGCTGCCCGGCGGCGCGTCCGGCGTCGGGGCGGGCGCGCTCACCGCCCGCTTCCCCGGCGCGGACCCCGCCGCGCTGGACCGCCGGGCCGCCGCCTTCGAACCCGCCGGAGCGGTCGCCTACCCGCTGGTCTCCCCGGGCGAACGCTTCCCCTTCCGCGCCCCCGGCGCCACCGCCCTGCTGCTGGGCGAGCCCGCCTGTGACGCCGATCTGTGGGCGGCCCTCCTCCAGGGCGTCGGCCTCGCCGAACGCCTCTGCCTGGACTACCTCCACCACCTGGGCGCCCCTCTCGACGGCCCCCTCACCTTCACCGGCGGCGCCACCCGCAGCCCCTACTGGACCCAGCTGCGCACCGACATCCTGGGCCGTCCCGCCCGTGTCCCCGAACACCCCGAACCGGCCCTCGGCATGGCGGCGCTGGCCTGCCACGCGCTGACCCGCCCCACCGCCCCGCTCACCGACACCACCGACCGCATGGTCCGCATCCGCACCACCGTCCACCCCCGTTCTCGCCACAGCACCCGCTACACCGGCCCCTATCTGCGCCTCCTGACCGCTCTGGAGACGCGCGGCTGGCTGCCGCGGCCGGTGGCGGCACATGCGCGGGCCCGGGCCGAGCGCGATACTGCCGACTCATGACCGCCACCCTCCTCCTCGCCCGCCACGGACAGACCGTCTGGCACGCCGAGAACCGCTACGCCGGCGTCAGCGACATCGCCCTCACCGACACCGGCCGCGCCCAGGCCGAGGCCCTGGGCCGCTGGGCCGCCGCGCACCCCGTCGACGCCGTCTGGACCTCCCCGCTGTCCCGGGCCGTCGCCACCGCCGAGCCCGCCTGCCGGGCGCTCGGACTGACCCCGCACCGCGAACCCGACTTGCGCGAATGCGACTTCGGGGTGCTGGAGGGCCGCACGCTCGCCGAGTTCGCCGATACGGACCCGGCCCACGCGCGGGCCTACCGGGCCGACCCGGTGGCCCACCCCTTCCCCGGCGCCGAGGACCCCACGGCCGCCGCCGGCCGAGGCACCGCCGCCCTGCACCGCATCGCCGCCGCGCACTCCGGCGAACGGGTCCTGGTCGTCGCCCACAACTCCCTGCTGCGGCTGGTGCTGTGCCGGCTGCTCGGCATCCCGCTCGGCGACTACCGCAGGGTCCTGCCGAGACTTCAGAACGCCGCGCTCACCGAACTCCGCCTCGACGCCGGCCAGGCCGCCCTGCTCTCCCTCAACGTGCCCTGCGACGCCTAGGGGTGTCTCTCCGGCCCTGGTCACGGCCGTCGCAGCAGTCCGCGCTCCAGGGCCACCACCACCGCCCGCGTCCGGTCGTTGACGTCGAGCTTGGCGAACAGGCGCAGCAGATGGGTCTTCACCGTGGCCTCGGTGATGACCAGGCGCCGGCCGATCTCGGCGTTGGTCAGGCCGTCGGCCACCGCGTTCAGGACATCCGTCTCGCGGGCGGTCAGTGGATCCTGGACCGGCCGCCGCATCCGGGCGACCAGCTTCTCCGCGACGCGCGGCGCGAGCACCGTCTCCCCGCGCGCCGCCGCCCGGATCGCCTCCACCAGCTGCTCCCGGGTGGTGTCCTTGAGCAGATAGCCGATGGCCCCGGCCTCCACGCCGCGTTCGATGTCCGCGTCGGTGTCGTACGTCGTGAGGATCAGGACCCGGGTGCGCGGGTGCCGGGCGGTGATCTCGGTGGTCGTCGCGACTCCGTCCAGGACCGGCATCCGCAGGTCCACCAGCGCCACGTCCGGGTCGTGCCGCGCGACGAGGTCCAGGCCCGCGCGGCCGTCGCCCGCCTCGCCGGCGACCTCGATGCCGTCCTCGCCGGCCAGCAGGGCGATCACCCCGGCCCGCATCACCGTGTGGTCGTCCACCACGACGATCCGCAGTGCTCTCCCGCTCATCGCGCTCCCTCGCCGTCCGCCCGGCCCGCGACCGGAATCGTCGCCAGCACCCTTGTCCCGTCCCCGATCGAGCTGGTGACCGTCAGCCGGCCGCCCAGCTCCGCCAGCCGCTTGCGCATCCCGTCGAGCCCGAAGCCCGCCGACTCCTCCACCGCGAACCCGATCCCGTCGTCGGTGATCTCCAGCTCCACCTCGTACGGCAACCGGGCCAGCACCACGCCGACCGTGGAGGCGCGGGCGTGTTTGCGGACGTTGGCCAGGGACTCCTGGGTGCAGCGCAGCAGCGCGATCCGGGTCTGCTGGTCGCAGTCGAGCTCGGTCAGCTCGGCGTCCACGGTGAGCCCGGTGTCCTCCGCGAAGCGGCCGAGGATCCGGCGCAGGGTCTCGGTCACGGGCCCGGACACCGCCCCGCCCCGACCCGCTGCCGCGCCGACCAGCTCCCGCGCCTCGGCGAGGTTCTCCCGGGCCGTCGACTCGATGGAGCGCAGCTGCCGGTCGCTGCGCTCGGGGTCCGTGCCGAGCCCGGCGCGGGCCGCCTCGGCCAGGACGACGATGGACGCGAACCCCTGCGCGAGCGTGTCGTGGATCTCCCGCGCGATGCGCTCCCGCTCGTCCGCCGCGCCCTGCCGCTGGTGCGCCTCGGACAGCTGGGCCTGGGTCCGCTCCAGCTCACCGATTAGCCGGGCGCGTTCGGCGCTCTGCGCGACCACCGCGTGCGCCCACAGCCCGATCAGCACACCCACGGCGACGACGATCAGCGTGGACACCGCCGTCTCGCCGAAGAACTCCGCCGACGAGCCCTGCCGCACCCAGCCCCCGCCGAGCGTCCCGGCGGTGGCCAGTGCGAGGAACACCATCGAGGCGCGCGGGGTCCGCCCGAACATCCAGTAGTGCGGCAGCGTCACCATGAACAGGGCCGCGTAGCTGGTGCGCAGATAGGCGAGTCCGCTGAGCGCGAGCACCAGCACGGTGAGGTAGCCGTGCGGCCGGACGACGGGATTGCCGGGGAAGCGGACCAGGACCGCGAGGCACAGCGCCACGCACCCGAGGAACGTGAGGGCCGCGTAGGTGGTCCCGCCCGGTCGGCCCATCACGGTGATGCCGACGGCCATCGCGGCGAACAGCACCCAGCACACCGCGTTCCAGCGGCGCAGCGAGGTGGCCCAGAACGTGTCGGCCGAGGTCCCGGCGAGCATGGTCATACCGGTCAACGTACGTCGGCCAGTTCCTTCTGGGCGGCGGGTTTCGCGGGTTCGGCCGGCCGCACCGGCCACCAGGTGCGCTCGCCGAGCAGCAGCAGCGCGGCCGGCAGGAGCAGGATCCGTACGACGAAGGCGTCCAGCAGGACGGCCGCGGCGAGCACGAACCCGATCTGCTTCATCTCGATGATGTGCAGGAGGACGAAGCTCACGAACACGGTCGTCATCACCACCGCCGCGCTGGTCACCACGCTCGCGGACCGGCGGATGCCCTCCAGGACCGCCTGCCGGGTCGGCACGCCGGCCAGCACCTCCTCGCGGATCCGGCTGACCACGAACACCTGGTAGTCCATGGAGAGTCCGAACAGGATCACGAACAGGAAGAGCGGCACCCGGGACCCGATCGAGCCGGTGGAGTCGAAGTCCAGCAGCCCTTCGGCCCACGTCTCCTGGAAGACGAGCACGAGCAGCCCGAGCGCGGCCGCCGCGGACAGCAGGTTCAGCACGACCCCGAGGAGCGCGAGCACCACCGAGCGGAACGCCCACAGCGTCATCGCGAAGGTCACCAGCAGCAACGCGCCGAGCACCAGCGGCAGTCTGGCGTTCTGGTGGGCCGGATAGTCGGTGTACCGGGCCACGTCGCCGGTCACGCCGTACGCGGCGCCGCCGATCCGGCCGACGGTGACGGGCAGGTAGTCGTCGCGCAGGTGGTCCAGGGAGGTGTAGGCCTGGCCGGAGTTGCCGAGGTGGGGCACCCTCAGTTCGAGAGCGCTCACCGTGCCGTCGGCGGAGGTCCGCACCGGGGACGCCCCGCTGAACAGCGGGTCGCGGTCGGCCAGCGCGGCGAGCCGGACCAGGGCCTCGCCGACCTCCGCCCGCCGCTCGGCGCCGGCGCGCACGACGACCTGGTGGGTGACCCGCCGGTCCGGGAACTCCTCGTTGAGCCGGTCGTAGACCTTCATCGCGGGGATCTCGCGGGAGTGCGTGTCCCGGCTCATCTCGGTGATGCGCAGACCGGTGAGCGGGAGGGCCAGGGCGAGCAGGGCGAGGGCCGCGACGCAGAGGGTGCCGAGCGGATGCCGGGCCGCGGGCCGCAGCAGCGCGGTCCAGATCCGGCCGCCGTCCGCGCCGCGCGGCGGCCTGACCGGCCTGCCGCGGTCCGCGCGCCGCCGGTCCCGGCGTTCGGCCCGCCTGCCCAGCAGGGTCAGCAGCGCGGGCAGCGCGGTCAGGGAGCTGGCCACGGCGACGAGCACCACCAGGACGGTGCCGGTGGCGAGCGAGGAGAAGATCACGTCCGAGGCCAGGTAGAGCGTGGCCGTGGAGGCGACGACGGCGAGCCCGGAGACCACCACCGCCCGCCCGGAGGTGGCGGCCGCCAGCTCGACCAGCGCCTCGGAGCTGAGCCGGCCGCCGTGCCGGGCCCGCTCCTCGCGCTCGCGCTTCAGGTGGAAGAGCGTGTAGTCGACGCCGACCGCGAGGCCGATCATCAGGATGACGTTGGTGCCGACGCCGGTGTCGGGCGAGAGGTGCGAGGCGGCCATCGACAGCCCGACGGCCGCCGCGATCGACGACAGCGCCAGCAGCAGCGGCACGGCGGCCATGGTGAGCGAGCCGAAGACGACCAGCAGGGTGATCAGGATGACGGGCAGCGTGATCTTCTCGGACAGCGCGAGGTCCTCGCCGCGCTGCCGGTCGACGCCCTTGCTGATGGAGGGGCTTCCGGTCTCGGCGAGCAGCAGCTCCGGGTGGTCCTGCTGGACGGCCCGGGTCTGCGCGAGCAGCGCGTCGACCTTGTCCTTGGCGTCGCGCTCCTCGCCCCTGAGGGCCACCTCGACCAGCAGCGTCCGGCCGCCGGGGGAGCGGACCGGGCCGGCGACGGCCGCCACCTCGGGCAGCCGCTCCATCCGCGCGGTCAGCTCCCGGGCCGCCGCCCGGGCGGCTCGCTCGTCGAGGGCTCCGGAGCGGGCGGAGATCAGCACCTGTTCGGTGGACCTGCGCTCCAGACCGCCCTCGGCCGCCATCGCCTCCGCCCGGCCGGCCTCGCCGACCCGGTAGTCCGCGGTCTTCGCGCTGTGGAGGCCGGCGGCACTGCCCGCCGCCAGGCACAGCACGACGAACACCAGCCAGCCGGCGAGCGCCCGCCAGGGGCGGCGGGCGCTGGCACGCGCCATGCGCACAATGAGTGAGTTCATGCCCTAGAGCCTTGTCGGCCAGGGCAGTTGGGGGACAGAGGTGGCCGGTGGAACCTGCGGTCCACCGATCGGTTGACCCGGTGGGTACGGAGAACCCCCGCGAGTCAGGTCCTCGCGGGGGTTCGCCGCCGTTCCGCCCGCCGCCGTGAAGGGTGAGAAGACGATCACGAGGCAGGACGCTCGGGGGCGGGTCAGGGCGCCGGCAGCAGCACGTCCGGGCGGGACTTCGCGGCCTCGAGACGGCGGGCCACGTCCTGCCAGTTCACCACGGCCCACATGGCGTCGATGAAGTCCACCTTCTGGTTGCGGTACTGGAGGTAGAAGGCGTGCTCCCAGGCGTCGAAGACCAGGAGCGGGGTCGCGCCCTGACCGACGTTGCCCTGGTGGTCGTAGACCTGCTCCACGATCAGCCGGCCGCTCAGCGGCTCGTGGGCCAGCACGCCCCAGCCCGAACCCTGGGTGGTGGCCGCGGCCTTGGACAGCTGCGCCTTGAAGCGGGCGAAGGAGCCGAAGGACTCGGCGATGGCGTCCGCCAGCTCGCCCACGCCGTCCTCGGCCAGCGGCTCGCCGCCGCCGTCACCGGTCATGTTCTGCCAGTAGATCGAGTGCAGGATGTGGCCCGACAGATGGAAGGCCAGGTTCTTCTCCAGGCCGTTGATCGAGCCCCACTGCTCCTTGTCCCGCGCCTCGGCCAGCTGCTCCAGCGTGTCGTTGGCGCCCTTCACATAGGCCGCGTGGTGCTTGTCGTGGTGCAGCTCGATGATCTCCGGGCTGATCACGGGGGCGAGTGCGGAGTAGTCGTACGGCAGTTCAGGAAGCGTGTAGACGGGCATGGCGGGTCCCCTCCGACCTCTTATTGCAAGTAACTTGCAACAACAAGCTAACAGCAAAAAGCCCCCGTGTGGATCACACGGGGGCTTCGGCGGGTCGGATCCGGTCAGCTCAGGTCAGCTCCGGGCGCGGGAGCGCTGCCAGAGGTATCCGACGACCGCGAGGAGCAGCGTCATCGCGCCCGTCGAGTACAACTGCACCCGGGTGTCCGGCTCCCGGGCCATCAGCACGAAGATCGCCGCCATGCCGGCCAGCGCCACCCAGGTCAGCACCGGGAACGCCCACATCCGCACGACCAGCTTCTCCGGCGCCTCACGCTCCACCCGGCGGCGCAGCCGGAGCTGCGAGACCGCGATGAAGATCCAGACGACGAGGATCACCGCGCCGATCATGTTCAGCAGCCAGGGGAAGACGTCGTCCGGCCGCCAGTAGCTGAGCACCACGCAGGCGAAGCCGAACACGCAGGACACCAGCACCGCGATCCGCGGCACCCCGCCCGACACCCGGCCCAGCGCCTTCGGCCCCTGCCCGCGCTCCACCAGGGAGTACGCGATGCGCGAGGAGCCGTAGATGTTGGCGTTCATCGCGGACAGCAGCGCGACCAGCACCACCACGTTCATCAGCTGGCCCGCGCCGGGGATGCCCAGATGGTCGAGGGTGGCCACGTACGGGCCCTTCTCGACGATGTCCTTCGAGTCCCACGGCACCAGCGTCACCACGACCGCCATCGAGCCGATGTAGAACAGCGCGATACGCCACATCGCCGTCCGGACCGCGCTCGCCACCCCGCGCACCGGGTCCTCGGACTCGGCCGCCGCGATGGTGACCGTCTCCAGGCCGCCGTAGGCGAAGACCGAGGCGAGCAGTCCGATCACCAGGCCCTCACCGCCGCCCGGCAGGAAACCGCCCTCGCCGGTGAGGTTCGCGGTGCCCGGCGCGTCGGTGCCCGGCAGCACGCCCAGGATGGCGAGCACGCCCAGCACCAGGAACAGCGAGATCGCGAGGACCTTCAGCGCGGCGAACCAGAACTCGAACTCGCCGAAGTTCTTCACCGCCGCCAGGTTCGCCCCGCAGAAGACCACCATGAACAGCGCCACCCACGCCCACTCGGGCGTCCCTGGCAGCCAGCCGCTGACGATCTTCGCGGCGCCGATGCCCTCCAGGCCGACCGCGGTGCACAGCAGCACCCAGAACGACCAGCCGGCGGTGAAGCCCGCCCACGGGCCGATCGCCCGCTCGGCGTGCGCGGAGAAGGAGCCCGACGACGGGTAGGCGGCGGACATCTCGCCGAGCATCCGCATCACCAGCATCACCAGGAGGCCGGAGAGGACGTAGGCGACGACGATCGAGGGGCCGGCGGCGGCGATACCGGCGCCGGAGCCGACGAAGAGGCCCGCGCCGATCACGCCGCCGAGGGCGATCATCGACAGGTGGCGCTGCTTCAGGCCGTGGGAGAGGGAGGCGTCCGCCTGCGGCGGTGTCTCCTGTGCGGTGGTGCTGGGCATGGGCGCGGCTCGTCCATCACGTGAGGCGTACGGGGACAGGGGGAGGGGCGGGTAGGGGACGGATAAAACGCCCACAGTCTGGGCGGCGGTCCCGGCCACAGGACGTCGCCGTTCACTATGCGGACGCACAGGATACGGAGTGTACGGCTCCACTCACTGCCACGGATTGGTGGAACCACACAGCCGACCCTGCCCCGCCCCACGTGACGCACACGTCCCCACCTCAGTGACCGGCATCACGCCGCGGCACGTGTAACCGGCACCCTTTGTGAGCACCCCACCACAGCCGCGCTCCAGCCTTTGTCGACCGGTAACGGTGATCGGCTCAGGTGCCCTGGGTTAGCGTCACGGTGTCCCGTACCGCCCTCACTCGCGGAGTCCCCATGAGCACCGCCACCGCCCCGTCCCTCGCCCGTCCGGGCCAGGTCCTCGCCGACCTGCTTCCGGCCTCCCGCGTCCGCGACATCGCCCTCGTCGCCGGCGGTGCCGCGCTCACCGGCCTCGCGGCCCAGCTCTCGGTGCCCGTGCCCGGCTCCCCGGTCCCGGTGACCGGCCAGACCTTCGCCGCGCTGCTCGTCGGCACCTCGCTCGGCGCCGGCCGCGGCTTCCTCTCCCTCGCCCTGTACGCCCTGGCCGGCCTCGCCGGTGTGCCGTGGTTCGCGAGCGGCACCTCCGGCGTCATGCCGTCCTTCGGCTACATCGTCGGCATGATGCTCGCCGCCGCCGCCGTCGGCGCCCTGGCCCGCCGCGGCGCCGACCGCTCCCCGTGGCGGATGGCCGGCGCGATGCTGCTCGGCGAGGCGATCATCTACGCCGTCGGCGTTCCCTACCTGGCCCTCGCCACCGGCATGTCCGCCTCCGCGGCGATCGCGGCCGGCCTCACCCCGTTCCTGATCGGCGACGCCCTCAAGGCCGCCCTGGCGATGGGCGCGCTGCCCACCGCCTGGAAGTTCGTCAACAAGCGCTGACCGCACCGCCTGGTCCCAGGCGGCACCAGGAGGCTCGCCGGGTCGCCCAGCGACGACCTTCCGGCGAGCCTCTTCTCGTTCGGCGCGGACACCCCTGAGGGCCTGTCTGACAGGCCCTAGGGGGCGTCTCGCCGATCATGCCGGGCTCCCGGCGTGATCGACGAGACACCCCCTAGCCGGTGGCCCGCTCCCGCCGTGTCCACCACACGCCGGCCGCGCCCGCCGCGACCAGTGCCGCACCGGCCGCGCCCAGCGGCAGCAGCGCCTCCCGCGCCACACCGGTCCTCGGCAGCTCGTCGCCGCCCGGCGCCACCGGCTTGTTGTCGGTGCCGAGCAGCAGGGGAGTGGCCGGGGCGTTCGGCGAGGGGTTCGCCGTACCGAAGGGCACCGGACCCTGCTGCCAGAACGTCGTGCTCCCGTCGGCGCTCTGCACCGGCAGGCAGATCTTCCCCTCCTTGCTCAGGTCGTAACTCGCGTCGACGTCGTACGACCGCGACTCACCGGCGCCGAGTTTCCCGACCGCACAGCTGAAACCGCTGTTCGAACCTTCCGGCAGATCCTTTTCGGGAATTTCCGTGCAGCCCTTCACTTCATTGACCCGAAGACCGTCGAAACCGACGACCAGGAGCCGGACGGCGTCGCTCTCCTTGGTTCCCCCGTTCTTTACCGTCGTGGTGATCTCCGTCTTTTTCGAACTGTTGTCGACGGAGACCTGTTCGGGCAGCAGCGTGGTCAGTTCGACTCCCGCCGGCGCCTGTTCGACGACCTTTCCCCCTTTGTCGCTGCCGGATCCGCCGTCCTCCGCCCCGGCCGTGGTGGAGAAGATCACCACGGCCGAGAAAGATGCCACGACCAGCGATCCCGCGATGGCCGTCCTGCGGTGAGAACTCATGTTCGCGTCCCCCTCGTCCCCCAAGTGCCGCGCCTGAATTCGCGGCACTTGAAGAGGTACCACAAGATTTCGCCGCACTATGCTGGTACGGCTGGAAATAGCGCCAGTATGGGGGTGCAGCGAATTGCCGGGATTTCCGGGAGTACTTGTGGCAGGGCGCTACCGACTGGTCGAGAGTATCGGCCAGGGAGGAATGGGGCGGGTGTGGCGGGCCGCCGACGAAATACTCGACCGGGAAGTCGCCGTCAAGGAAATGCGGATCGACGGTCTCGACGCGGAGGACGCCCGCACCCGCCGGGAGCGCGTCCTGCGCGAGGCCCGCGCCAGCGCCCGGATCGACCATCCCCACGTGGTACGGGTCTACGACGTGGTGGACGAGGGCGAACGGCTGTGGATCGTCATGGAGCTGATCGCCGGCCGCTCCCTGGAACGGATCATGGACGAGCGGGGCGCGCTCGACCCGCGCGAGACGGCCCGCATCGGCCTCGGGCTGGTCGCCGCCCTGCGCGAGGTGCACGCCCGGGGCGTTCTGCACCGCGACATCAAGCCCGGCAACGTCCTGGTCGGGCCGGACGGCCGACGCGTCGTGCTCACCGACTTCGGCATCGCCGCGATCCAGGACGCCAAGGCGCTCACCATGGTCGGCATGCTCGTCGGCTCGCCCGACTACATGGCCCCCGAGCGCGTCTCCGGCCGCCCGCAGGGCCCGCCCTCCGACATCTGGTCGCTCGGCGCGACCCTCTGCGCGGCCCTCGCCGGCCTCTCCCCGTTCTCCCGCGCCACCACCCTCGCGACCCTGCACGCCGTCCTCTACGAGGAACCGCGCCTCCCCGCCACCGCGGGCCCGCTGTACGAGCTGCTGGCCGCCCTCCTCGCCAAGGACCCGGCGGCCCGGCCGGACCTGGAGGCCGTGGAAGCGGCCCTGCGCCCGGTCGCCCACCCCCCGCCGACCCCGACCCTCAAGCCGACCCCGCTCCTCGTCCGGCCCCCGGCCCCGCAGGACCCGGGCCCGGCCTCGGAACCGGCTCCGGAAGCGGCTCCGGAACAGGGTCAAGAACGAGCCCAGGGCCCGGCCCGTGCTCCGGCCACGGCCACGGCCCCGACGCTCGACCGAGACCCCGTCCCGCGCCCCTCGTCCGCGTCCGGACGCGCCCGGCCCGTCCGGACGCGGGCGGTGCTGGCCGCCACCGGTGTCCTCACGGCCGCCGTGGTCACCGTGGCCGTGCTCACCGCGACCTCCGGCGCCCCTGACGACGGCGAGGACCGGTCGGCGGGCTCACCGGCCGGCACCGCGACCACGACCACGCCCGCCGCCCCCACCGTCGAGGGCACCTCCCGGCCTCCGAGCCGGCCTCCGAGCCTGCCGCCGGGCAGCCGCCGGGAGGCGGGCGGCTACGCCTGGGCACCGCCCGAGGGCTGGCGCCGGGACGTGAAGACGGGAGCGGAGGTGCACTACACCTCCCCGGACGGCGCACAGGAGCTCGTCGGCCGGTCCGCGCTGGCCCGCGGCGACCTGATGGAGACCTGGCGCACCTCGGAGCGCAACGCCCGGCAGGGCCGCGACTACGTCAAGATCCGGCTGGCGGAGACCGAGTTCCGCGGCCACCCGGCGGTGGTGTGGGAGTACACCTTCACGCTGGAGGGCGTCGACTGGCACGCCCGGCTGCTGGGCTTCACCGCGAAGGGGAAGTCGTACCAGATCAACACCTGGTACCAGCCGGGCGTGGAGGCGCAGGCGCTGCGGATCTACGACGACGTCAAGCGGAGCTTCACCGTGCTGTGAGCGCGCCGGAGCGGTCCCGGAAACGCCGAGAGGGCCGGAAACGGCGAGAGGGCCCCGCGGCCGGTGCCGCGGGACCCTCTGCGCGCGAGGCGGCGCGGGCGTCAGCCGGCGCGCACCTCCTCATGCTCCGCGTGCTCCGCGCTCCGGCCGGCGCCGGTCTTCTGCCGGACCACGGCGATGACCAGCACCACCGCGGCGACCAGCAGCGACAGCAGCACGGTCTTGCGGCCGTCGTGCTCGGTGTCGGTGAGCATGTAGCCGAGGACGAAGACGATCAGCGCGGCGGTCGCCCAGGTCAGGTACGGGTACAGCCACATCTTCACGACCAGCTTCTCCGGCGCCTCGGCCTGGATGATCTTCCGCATGCGCAGCTGCGAGAAGCAGATCACCAGCCAGACGAAGAGCGCGACCGCGCCGCTGGAGTTGACCAGGAAGAGGAAGACGGAGTCCGGGAACTTGTAGTTGAAGAACACGGCCACGAACCCGAACACCACGGAGACCAGGATCGCCGTCCGCGGCACACCGCGCTGGGTGGTCCGGGCGAAGGCCTTCGGCGCGTCGCCGCGCTGGCCGAGCGAGAAGGCCATCCGGGAGGCGGTGTAGAGGCCGGAGTTGAGACAGGACAGCACCGAGGTCAGCACGATGAAGTTCATGATCTGACCGGCGTGCGCGATGCCCAGGGAGTCCAGGGCGGCCACGTAGGAGCCCTTGTCCTGGATGGACTCGGAGTCCCAGGGCAGCAGGGAGACCACGACCAGGATCGAGCCGAGGTAGAAGACGGCGATCCGCCAGATGATGCTGTTGGTGGACTTGGTGACGGCCCGCTGCGGGTCCTCCGACTCACCTGCCGCGAGGGTGGCGATCTCGCTGCCCATGAAGGAGAAGACGACCAGCAGCACACCGGTCAGGATCGCTCCCGGCCCGTTGGGCAGGAAGCCGCCGTGCTCGGTGAGGTTGGACAGGCCCGCCTGCTCGCTGTCGACGCCGGGCAGCACACCGAAGACGGCCAGGCCGCCGATGACGATGAAGGCGCCGATGGCGACGACCTTGATGCCGGCGAACCAGAACTCGAACTCGCCGTACGAGCCGACGGAGACCAGGTTGGTGCCGGTGAGCACCAGCATCACGATGAGCGCCCAGGCCCACTGCGGTACGGCGGGCACCCAGCCCTCCAGGATCACGGCACCGGCGGTCGCCTCGACCGCGAGCACCACGACCCAGAAGAACCAGTAGAGCCAGCCGATGGAGAAGCCGGCCCAGCGGCCGAGCGCGCGGTCGGCGTGCGCGGAGAACGAGCCCGAGGTCGGGTTGGCGGCCGACATCTCGCCGAGCATGCGCATCACCAGCACCACGAGCGTGCCGACGAGCGCGTACGACAGGAGGATGCCGGGACCGGCGGTGGCGATGCCGGAGGAGGACCCCACGAAGAGTCCGGCGCCGATGACACCACCGATGGCGATCATCGACAGATGGCGATTCTTGAGCCCTGCCTGAAGGCCGGAACCGGAACCGGAACCGGGATCGCCGGTTCCTCCGGGGCCTCCGTGGCCGTCGTCGGCCTTGGTCAGGGTCGGCTGCGAAGTCATGGGACGGATTCCTTTGCGCCGGGTGAGCAGATTCCCGTACAAGCGGCGTACGAGTCGGACCAGTGAATCGGAGGCGAACAGATTCTTGAACCTTTGATTCCGGATCGTTACTTGAGGTTTTCCTGAGGTTCGGTGGTCTTGCTCACATTTTTCGGCGCTGACACCCCACCCGGCTGCCCTGCGGCGCGCATGTCACACTCATCCCATGCGCGTGTATCTCGGCTCGGACCATGCCGGCTTCGAACTCAAGAACCACCTCGTCGAATGGCTCAAGGAGGCGGGCCACGACCCCGTCGACTGCGGCCCGCACATCTACGACGCCCAGGACGACTACCCGCCCTTCTGCCTCCGTGCCGCGGAGCGCACCGCCGCGGACCCCGACGCCCTCGGCATCGTGATCGGCGGCTCCGGCAACGGCGAGCAGATCGCCGCGAACAAGGTCAAGGGCGTCCGTGCTGCCCTCGCCTGGAGCGCGGAGACGGCGGAGCTGGGCCGCCAGCACAACGACGCCAACGTCGTCGCGGTCGGCGCGCGCATGCACACCCAGGAGGAGGCGACCAAGTTCGTCGAGGTCTTCCTGAACACGCCGTTCTCCGGCGACGAGCGCCACATCCGCCGCATCGACATGCTGGCCGGCTACGAGACCACCGGCGACCTCCCGCCGATCCCGGCGCACCACCCGCAGCAGGACTGACACCGCCCCCGAAGGGCTGGAAGGAACCAGGAGCCGTGCCAGAGGGGCACACGATTCACCGGCTGGCGCAGGACTACGCCGCCCGCTTCCTTGGCACGGCCCCCCGGGTCACCAGCCCTCAGGGCAAGTTCTCGGACGCCGCGGACCTGCTGGACCGAGGCGTCCTCACCGCGACCGAGGCGCACGGCAAGCACCTCTTCCTGCGCTTCCGGGACGCCGACTGGGTCCACATCCACCTCGGCCTGTTCGGCAAGGTGGCTTTCGGCGACGCCCCCGCGCCGCCGCCCACCGACACCGTCCGGCTCCGCCTCGCGAACACCACCGCCTACGTCGACCTGCGCGGCCCGACCACCTGCGCGCTGATCACCGACGCCGAGAAGCAGGCGATACACGACCGCCTCGGCCCGGACCCGCTGCGCGAGGACGCCGACCCGGACGCGGCCCACCGGCGCATCTCCCGCAGCCGTACCACCATCGCCGCCCTGCTGATGGACCAGAAGGTCATCGCCGGCGTCGGCAACGTCTACCGCGCCGAGGTCCTCTTCCGGCACGGCATCGACCCCTACCGCGCGGGCAAGGACCTCACCCGCGCCGAGTGGCACGCCCTCTGGGCCGACCTCGTCGAGCTGATGCGCGAGGGCGTGCGCAACAACCGCATCGACACCGTCCGCCCCGAACACACCCCCGAGGCGATGGGCCGCCCGCCGCGCGTCGACGACCACGGCGGCGAGGTGTACGTCTACCGCCGCGCCACCCTGCCCTGCCACATCTGCGCCGGCGAGATCCGCACCGCCGACCTCGCCGCCCGCAACCTCTTCTGGTGCCCCACCTGCCAGCGGAGCTGACCCGTCCTCGCCCGGGCCCTGCCGGACGGTTCCCGCCCGCCCCGCGGCGCCCGGCGCGCGCCTAGAAGCCGTGCGGCAGCCACGGCGCCATGTGCGTCCTGAACGCCACCGACGCCTCGTCCAGCGCCCCGGCCCGCAGCTCCCGCACCCGCCCGGCGGCCCCCAGCGCTCTCAGGGTCACCCCGCCGAGATACGCCGACCCCAGCTCCCGCGCGGACAGCGCCAGGTCGGCCGGGTCCGTCGTCCGTTCGCACGAAGCGCCCTTGGCGTCCCCGCTCAGCCGCCAGCGCCCGGCGTTCCACGGGCAGAAGTCGTCCCGGACCTCCAGCACCACGTCCACCGGCGCGAGATAGGTCCGCGCCTCCAGCGCGGCCCCGACCTCCACCGGCCGCAGATACAGCGAGTCCCGCATCCGCGGACGGCACCGCCGGATGTCGGACACCAGGTGCCGGAAGGTGTCGTCGGCCGGCCGGGAACGCACCACCAGCGTCGACGTCAGGTCGATCCCGAACAGGAACCGCCACAGCGCCGCGTCCACCGCCGGATCCAGGGCCGCGAACTCCTCCAGCACGACCGTGCCGTCGTGCCCGCTCTCGCCCCACCCGACCTTCACCCGGAACCGCGCGTACCCCTCGATGCGCCCGTCCCGCTCGGCCACCACGCACTGCAACGGCGACGCCCCGTCCCGCTCGCCCTCCGGGTCCAGCAGCCCGACCCGCTCCCAGCCGGGCCGCCGCGCCAGCATCCCCGGCCGCCGCGGTACCAGCCGGGCGTAGACCGCCTCGCACGCGTCGAGGACATCGGCGGGCGCCGCGTACCGCAGCCGTACGTCATCGGTCCCCGCGGGCACCGACAGCCGGACCCGGGCGGTGTCGATCTCGGCGCGCAACGAGTACGACGCCGCGCCGTACCCGAACCGGCCGTAGATGTCGGGTTCGGAGGCGGTCAGCACCGCCAGCGGCTCGCCCCAGGAGCGGACGTCGTCCAGCTGCCGCCGCATCATCGCGGTCAGCACCCCGCGCCGCCGGTGCGTCCCCGCCACGCCCACCATGGTCACGCCGGCCGCCGGCACCGAGGCCCCGCCGGGCACGGTCAGCCGGAACGAGAACGCCCCGGCCGTGCCCACGCAGTCCGCCCCGTCCCAGACGCCCAGGAAACGGTCGAACTCGGTGAGCTCCCGCCACAGTTCGCGCTCCTCGGCCGCCTCCGGCACGCCGCCGAACGCGCGGAGCAGGGTGTCGTACCACACGTCCCAGTCGTCCGGCCGCAGGACGCGCAGTCCGTCCGACCACTCACTCGCCATCGCCATGGTCCATGCCTACCAGTGCATTGGGGGACCAGCCAGGCAATTTCCGGCAGGCGGCGGCGTGGTGTCCTTCCGTGAAGTTCACTGAGAAGTCGAGCCTCGGACGGGGGACAAGTGGGACCTCCCGTGCCAAGCGACTGGTCCGATGGATAGGGTCCCGAACTAATGGCAGCAGGACGAGGGCGGCGCGCGGCGGCCGAGACGTTCCCGGCCCGGTGGAAGATTCAGTGGCACCGGGCCCGCGTCGGCCTGCGCAGAAGCGCCGTCGACTACTTCCGCGGTGACGGCTCCGACTGGATCGCGCTGGCCGGTCTGCTGCTCACCGTCCCGCTGATCGCGGTCACCACGCTGGCCAACCCGGTGTGGTGCTCCCCGGCCGCGCTGGTCCTGCCGATCGTCGCGGGCGGCCTGCTGCTGCGCCCGGCCAGCCTGCTCGGCCTGTACGCGGCCGCCGCGACCGCGCTGATCGTGGAGTCGATCCAGCTGGGCCCCTACACCGAGGGCCCTTCCCGGGTCACCCCCGGTGTGGTGCTCGTGGTCGCCGCGTGCGGGATGTTCGGACTGCTGATCGCCCAGTTCCGCAGCCGGGTCGGCGTGCCGTGGCGGCGCGGCGGCACCATGCTGTTCGACCTGCGCGAGCGCATCCGCACCCAGAGCCGGCTGCCCAAGCTCCCCGCGGGCTGGCACCGCGAGATGGCGCTGCGCCCGGCCGGCGGCCAGTCCTTCTCCGGCGACTTCGTGGTCGCGGCCCGCACCAACGGCGGCCGCACCCTGGAGGTCGTGCTCACCGACGTCTCCGGCAAGGGCATGGACGCGGGCTCCCGCGCCCTGCTGCTGTCCGGCGCCTTCGGCGGCCTGCTGGGCTCGCTGCCGCCGCACGCCTTCCTCCCGGCCGCCAACGGCTATCTGCTCCGCCAGGACTGGGACGAGGGCTTCGCGACCTCGATCCACCTGGTCCTCGACCTGGACTCGGGGGACTACGAGCTGTACTCGGCCGGGCATCCGCCGGGCCTCCAGCTGAGCGCCGGCAGCGGCCGCTGGGAGGAGAAGGCGGCCGAGGGCCCCCTGCTCGGCGTGTACGAGGGCGCCCAGTTCGACCCGGTCAAGGGCTCGCTGCGGCCCGGGGACGTGCTGATGCTGTTCACGGACGGCCTGGTGGAGACCTCCGACCGGGACATCGTCGAGGGCATCGACCGCCTCACCGGTGAGGCCGACCGCTATGTCGCCGGCGGCTTCCACGGCGCCGCCTGGCACCTCATCGAGGCCGTCGCCAAGGACGTCAACGACGACCGGGCCCTGCTGCTGATCTGCCGCGAGGGCCCCACCGCCCAGGTACAGGCCCAGGTGCAGGCCCAGGCACACGCACAGGCACAGGCGCGCTCCACGGTCCGCTGAGACACTGGCGGGGTGACCGAGACCCCGCGCACCCTGCCCCTCACCGAGGTGGAGGCGCTGGCCCGCGCCGCCCACCAGGGCCAGACCGACAAGGCCGGCCGGCCCTACACCGAACACCTCCAGGCCGTCGCCGAGGGGGTCCGCGCCCGCGGCGGCGACGACGAGCAGATCGCCGCCGCCTGGCTGCACGACGCCGTCGAGGACGCCGCGCTCCCCGAGCAGTGGCTGGCCCAGGCCCCGCTGAGCGGGCGTACGAAGGACATCGTGCGGGCGGTCACCAAACGGGCGGGGGAGCCGCCGGAGGCCTACGCGGCCCGGATCCTCGCCACGCCCGGCGCGCTGCTGGTGAAGGAGGCGGACCTGGCGCACAACGCCGACCCGGACCGGCTGGCCGTCCTGGACGAGCCGACGCGGAAACGACTGACCGAGAAGTACGCGCGGATGCGGGCACTTCTCGGTCTCGGTGGGTGACGCCAGGGCGAACCGGTCTCAGACGCGGGCGGTTTCGCGCGTGCTGTCGCTCTTGTCGCTCTTGCCGGGGTTGCCGCCGCTTTCGCCGTTCTCGTTCTGGCGGCGGTCGCGGGCGAGTTGGGCCGCGTCCTGCTTGAAGGCCCACTCCATCTTGGGCTCCATGGCGAACCGGAACACCCGCTGCACCGGCTTGGTGCACAGCAGCGTCACGACCACCGCGGCGACCGCGCTCACGAAGATCTGGCCGAGCGGCCGGTGCAGCCAGTCGTGCTCGAACCAGCCGCGGTACTCGCCGGCCTTCACCACGAAGCCGTGCAGCAGATAGCCGTACAGCGTGCCCGCGCCGAGCGCGGTGAACCACAGGTGGCGGCGCGGCACCCAGGCGAAGAAGCAGGCGGTCAGCACCAGCGAGCAGCCGAACATCGCCAGCACCATCACCGGTCCGACCCACCACTGCACACCCAGCTCCTGGGCGGCGTCACGGTGGTAGAACCAGGCGGTGTTCATCCGCGGCACGGCCCACCAGCCGACGGCCAGCGCCACCGCGAAGACCGGCACCGAGGCGATGCGCACCGAGCGCCGGCGCACCATATGGAAGTGCTCCGGCTTCATGCACAGGCCCAGCACGAAGTACGGCAGGAACTGCAGCACCCGCTGGAGGTCCAGGTCGTTGCCGATCTCCGGGGTGACCGAGGCGGCCATCGCCAGACCGAGCGCGATCGGCAGCGGCCAGCGCACCAGGTTCCAGATCGGCGTGGTCAGCCGCCACAGGAACAGCGCGACCAGGAACCAGGTGAGGTACCAGGGGTCGAGCAGGCTGATCTCCTGGCCCGGGTCGTGGTCGACCACGCGCTTGAACAGCGGATAGGCCGTCTCGAAGAGGATGTACGGCACGGCGACGCCGGTGATGAGCCGCTTGAGCCGGCTCGGGCGCATGTCGAAACTGCGGGAGAAGAAGCCGGAGATGATGATGAACGCCGGCATGTGGAAGGTGTACACGACCGTGTACACGCCCTCCAGGATGCGGCTGTCACCCTTCAGCGGCTCCCAGGCGTGGCCTATGGCCACCAGCACGATCGCCAGGTACTTGGCGTTGTCGAAGAACGCGTCGCGCTGCTTGCCGGACTGCGGGCTCTGCGGTGAGCGCGGGCTCGGCACTCCCGATGCCGGCGACTGTGCCGGTGGAAGCGGCGCCCTGCGGCGGGAGGAGGCGGCGTGAAACATCTGAGGCACCCTAGCGTCGTCTGTGGGGTCCCGTAAAACCCTGGACGTCATTCTTGGTTTAAAGCTCGGCTACCCCAGTTTTACGCCGGCTGTCATTGCCTCGGGCGTGATGGTCGACACAGGGCCGGGCCGATGAAACCGCAGGTGAAATGGGCTCTTGGGGACAATTCGATTTATCTGTGCACATGTTGTGTGGACATGGAAACCACCCTGTTCCATTCCTGTCGCGCTCATGCCCGGCAACGGCTCCACGGCCTCCCGCGGGACGGCCGTTGACGCCGTCCGACGGGTCCCGGCACGACACAGTCGTCACCGACGTTGCGTCACGAACCGCATAGGGCGGCCTGGTTGGTGGCACGATGGTTCTGGCGGGGGTGTGCGGGGCTGGCGTCCCCCGGCCGGGAGAGCGGACCGTCCGGAGGGTGTGATCTGTTGTGGCCATTTCACTGTCAGTGGTGCTGCTGTTGGCGATCATTCTGGTGGTGATGATCCGCGGCGGCTCGATCAAGGCCGGACCCGCGGTCGTGGCGATCCTCTTCGGGTTCTTCCTCGCCTCGTCCGGCATGGCCCCGTCGATCAATCGTTTCCTCAACTCGATAGCGGAAATGATCAACTCGATCAGTTTCTGAGCGTCTGCCCCCGAACGCGCCCGGAACACATTCCGGGAACGCCGCAGGGCCGGTCGGAGGATCACACCTCCGGCCGGCCCTGAGCGGTACCGAGCGGGCGACGGGAATCGAACCCGCGTAGCCAGTTTGGAAGACTGGGGCTCTACCATTGAGCTACGCCCGCACACAGCGCGCCGCTGGTCGGGTGACCGCGGCACTGCAGGCATCGTAGCGGGTCGGTCCGCCTCGCCGCACACCCCTTCCCGCGCCGCGCCGGTTCCGCCCGCGGAAACGGCCCGCCCGCACCCGCGTAATCCAGCGGACGCGCTGTCCGCGGGCATGTAGCCTACGTGTCGCACCAGACGGGGTGTGGCGCAGCTTGGTAGCGCGTCCGCTTTGGGAGCGGAAGGCCGTGGGTTCAAATCCCGCCACCCCGACCAGCCACACGGTCACCTTCAGTGATCGTCTTCCGCCACCATGTGTGATCGCCTTTTGGGTGGTGTAGCCGCTGCCGTTACTATGCAAGCTGCACGCCCGTGTGTCCGGCCGAGACGGCCTGAGAACTCCTCCGGGCGGCGAAATCCGCCGGACCAGTCTGGCCCCGGCAGAACCCGAGCAGTCAGCCACAAGGAGACCGAACCGTGAAGAGCGCCGTGGAGAACCTGAACCCGACCCGGGTTCGGCTCACTGTCGAGGTGCCCTTCGAGGAGCTCAAGGACAGCCTCGACGCGGCGTACAAGAAGATCAACCAGCAGGTCACGGTGAAGGGCTTCCGCAAGGGCAAGATTCCCGCCCGGGTCATCGACCAGCGGTTCGGCCGTGGCGCCGTGCTGGAGGAGGCGGTCAACGACGCGCTTCCGAAGTTCTACACGGAGGCGGTCAACGAGGCCGAGCTCAACGTCCTCGGCCAGCCCGAGGTCGACATCACGGAGCTGAAGGACGGCGAGACGCTGAACTTCACCGCCGAGGTCGACATCCGCCCGGCCATCGAGATCCCGGACTACTCCGGCATCGAGGTCGAGGTCGACGCCGTCGAGGTCACCGACGAGGACATCGAGAAGTCGGTCGAGCAGCTCCGCGAGCGCTTCGCCTCGACCACCCCGGTCGAGCGCGCCGCCGAGGACGGCGACGTGGTCACCGTCGACCTGGAGGCCAAGGTCGAGGGCGAGGTCCTGGAGGACGGCGTCGCCAGCGGCGTCTCCTACACCATCGGCTCCGGCGAGCTGCTGGAAGGCATCGACGACGCCGTGAAGGGCCTGGAGGCCGGTGGCGAGGCCACCTTCACCTCCGAGCTCAAGGGCGGCTCCGCGGCCGGCAAGGAGGCCGAGGTCACCGTCAAGGTCACCCAGGTCGCCAAGCGTGAGCTGCCGGAGCTGGACGACGAGTTCGCGCAGCTCGCCTCCGAGTTCGACACCCTGGACGAGCTGAAGGCGGACAGCCGCAAGCGCCTGGAGAACATGAAGCAGTTCGACCAGGCCACCCAGGCGCAGGAGCGCGTCCTGGAGAAGCTGCTCGAGCTGGTCGAGGTCCCGGTCCCCGAGAAGCTGCTCGAGGACGAGGTCAACACCCGCAAGCACAACCTCGAGCACCACCAGCTGGGCCAGATGGGCCTGACCCTCGACAAGTACCTGGAGCTCCAGGGCAAGACCGCCGAGGAGTTCGAGACCGAGACCCGCGAGGCCGCGGTCAAGGGCATCAAGACCCAGTTCGTCCTCGACGAGCTGGTCAAGCAGGAGAAGCTCAACGTCAACCAGGAGGAGCTCACCGAGCACCTCATGCGGCGCGCCGCCTCCTCCGGCATGTCCCCCGACCAGTTCGCCCAGGCCGTCGTCGAGCAGGGCCAGGTCCCGCTGCTCGTCGGCGAGGTCGCCCGCGGCAAGGCCCTGGCCGTCGTGGTCGAGGCCGCCACGGTGAAGGACACCAACGGCGAGATCGTCGACCTCGAGGACGAGGACGAGGACGAGGAGGCCCCCGAGGCCGCCGCCGAGACCGCGGAGGCCACCGAGGCCGCGGCCGAGGAGAAGTCCGAGGGCTGAGCCGCGCTCCGGCTCTGACGCGTGACACGACGGGCCCCGGGTATCTGACCCGGGGCCCGTCGGCGTTCCCTGCGCGGCCCGGGACCGCACGGCTCTACGCCCCCGGCGAACACCCCCCTACACGGGATTCCCCGAAGGGAGCACCGCGTTAGGGTCCATGAATACGTAGTACACGTGAGACGGCCCGGCGCCGTCGTAAGACGAGCAGGTGGATACGTGACGAATCTGATGCCCTCCGCCGCCGGCGAGCCTTCCATCGGTGGTGGCCTCGGCGACCAGGTCTACAACCGGCTGCTCGGCGAGCGGATCATCTTCCTCGGCCAGCCGGTCGACGATGACATCGCCAACAAGATCACCGCGCAGTTGCTGCTCCTTGCCTCCGACCCGGACAAGGACATCTACCTCTACATCAACAGCCCCGGTGGTTCGATCACGGCCGGCATGGCGATCTACGACACCATGCAGTACATCAAGAACGACGTGGTGACCATCGCGATGGGTCTCGCCGCCTCGATGGGCCAGTTCCTGCTCAGCGCGGGCACCCCCGGCAAGCGCTTCGCCCTGCCGAACGCCGAGATCCTGATCCACCAGCCCTCCGCCGGTCTGGCCGGCTCGGCCTCGGACATCAAGATCCACGCCGAGCGGCTGCTGCACACCAAGAAGCGCATGGCGGAGCTCACGTCCCTGCACACCGGTCAGTCGGTCGAGCAGATCACCCGCGACTCGGACCGCGACCGCTGGTTCGACGCCCAGGAGGCCAAGGAGTACGGCCTCATCGACGACGTGATCGCCACGGCCGCCGGTATGCCGGGCGGCGGCGGCACCGGGGCGGGCTCCTGAGGGCCGTAGCGGCCTCTCCTTCGGCCCTGACGGCCCCTTGTGGGCCCGACGCCTCCGACGCACCCCAGCCACCGCCCCAGCCTTTTCAGGAGACACCGTGAACGACTTCCCCGGCAGCGGCATCTACGACCGTGCGCGCGCCGAGTACACCGGCCCCTCGGCCGAGTCCCGTTACGTCATCCCGCGCTTCGTCGAGCGCACCTCCCAGGGCATCCGCGAGTACGACCCGTACGCGAAGCTCTTCGAGGAGCGCGTGATCTTCCTCGGCGTGCAGATCGACGACGCCTCCGCCAACGACGTCATGGCGCAGCTGCTGTGCCTGGAGTCGATGGACCCCGACCGGGACATCTCGGTCTACATCAACAGCCCCGGCGGGTCCTTCACCGCGCTGACGGCGATCTACGACACGATGCAGTTCGTCAAGCCCGACATCCAGACGGTCTGCATGGGCCAGGCGGCCTCCGCCGCCGCGATCCTGCTGGCCGCCGGTACGCCGGGCAAGCGCATGGCGCTGCCGAACGCCCGTGTGCTGATCCACCAGCCGTACAGCGAGACCGGCCGCGGTCAGGTCTCCGACCTGGAGATCGCCGCCAACGAGATCCTGCGGATGCGCGCGCAGCTGGAGGAGATGCTGGCCAAGCACTCGACCACGCCGGTCGAGAAGATCCGCGAGGACATCGAGCGCGACAAGATCCTCACGGCCGAGGACGCGCTGCAGTACGGGCTGATCGACCAGATCATCTCCACCCGCAAGATGAACAACGCCTCCGTCCGCTGACGCGGACCCCGTAGGCTATGCCGCCCCTTGGCACGGTGCACGTCAAAGTGAACCCTGCCAAGGGGGGCCCGAACGGGGGGCTCGGCAAGGTACCGTCGGACATAAGGCAGCACCAGGAGCCGCTGGACCTAGGCGTCTCCCAGGCGAAGGGGAAGCACACCGTGGCACGCATCGGTGACGGCGGCGATCTGCTCAAGTGCTCGTTCTGCGGCAAGAGCCAGAAGCAGGTCAAGAAGCTCATCGCAGGCCCTGGTGTGTACATCTGCGACGAGTGCATCGATCTCTGCAACGAGATCATCGAGGAAGAACTCGCGGAGACCAGTGAGGTCCGCTGGGAGGAACTGCCCAAGCCGCGCGAGATCTACGAGTTCCTGGAGGGGTACGTCGTCGGCCAGGAGGCCGCGAAGAAGGCCCTCTCCGTGGCGGTGTACAACCACTACAAGCGTGTCCAGGCGGGTGAGAACGGCGGCGGCAGCGGCCGTGACGACGCCATCGAGCTGGCGAAGTCCAACATCCTCCTGCTGGGCCCGACGGGCTCCGGCAAGACCCTGCTGGCCCAGACCCTCGCCCGCATGCTGAACGTCCCGTTCGCGATCGCCGACGCCACCGCGCTCACCGAGGCGGGTTACGTCGGCGAGGACGTCGAGAACATCCTGCTGAAGCTGATCCAGGCGGCCGACTACGACGTCAAGAAGGCCGAGACCGGGATCATCTACATCGACGAGATCGACAAGGTCGCCCGTAAGAGCGAAAACCCGTCGATCACCCGCGATGTCTCCGGCGAGGGTGTCCAGCAGGCCCTGCTGAAGATCCTCGAGGGCACGACGGCGTCGGTCCCGCCGCAGGGCGGCCGCAAGCACCCGCACCAGGAGTTCATCCAGATCGACACGACGAACGTGCTGTTCATCGTGGGCGGTGCGTTCGCGGGACTGGAGAAGATCATCGAGTCCCGGGCCGGCGCCAAGGGCATCGGCTTCGGCGCGACGATCCGCTCCAAGCGCGAGCTGGAGGCCAAGGACCAGTTCGAGGACGTCATGCCCGAGGACCTGGTCAAGTTCGGCATGATCCCCGAGTTCATCGGCCGCCTCCCGGTCATCACGAGCGTGCACAACCTGGACCGCGAAGCCCTCCTCCAGATCCTCGTCGAGCCCCGCAACGCGCTGGTGAAGCAGTACCAGCGGCTCTTCGAACTCGACGGTGTCGAGCTGGACTTCGAGCGCGAGGCTCTGGAAGCCATCGCCGACCAGGCCATCCTCCGCCAGACCGGCGCCCGCGGCCTGCGCGCCATCATGGAGGAAGTCCTCCAGGGCGTGATGTACGAGATCCCGTCCCGCAAGGACGTGGCCCGCGTCGTCATCACGGCGGACGTCGTCCACTCCAACGTCAACCCGACCCTGATCCCGCGGGACGCACGGGGGCGGGGGGCGGGGGAGCAGAAGACGGCCTGAGCATTCCAGCGACGACGGGCAGGCATCCGAGGCCGGGTGCCTGCCCGTCGGCGTGTCGGACCGGAACCGACCGGATCGAGTCACCGTTCCGGCGGGAGCTTGAGCCGACCCCGTACTCCTGATCGGATCTACCCGACCAAGTCGGACGTGCATTCGAGCGTCCGGCTGCATGAAACGGGAGGAATCCGAATGATTTTCCAGCGGGTCAAGCGCCTGGTCGCGGGGGCCGGTGTGGTGGTGGCCGCAGGGGCGCTGCCGATCCTCGTGGCCTCGCCGGCGAGCGCCACGCAGAGTGCCTGCACCAGCTATGTCGCCAGCCATGGATACTTCGCCGGTCCGAAGGTGAAGCAGGCTTGCGGTTACGGGGCTATCGACACAGGTGTGGGCAAGATGGCCAACCCTCTCTGCATCCAGGCACTGGCGAAGCTCGACGTGCCCGGCTCGGTGTCGATGCCGGCCTGCAAGCGGGCCTGATCCGGAGCTGAGCGCATGACGAAGGCGGCTCGGCTTGGTGCCGGGCCGCCTTCTGTCGTGCGGAGCTGTGCGGGCGTCAGGCCTTGACGCGGACGTCCTTGCGCAGGTCCGCGGTGACCTGGGCGGAGGCCTCCAGGTCGATGCCCTTGCCGCCCACGGCGGGAACGGCCATGCCGATCGTGCTGTAGTCGGCCCACATGCACATGTACTGAGTGTCGGTGGCGCCCGTGACCTCGCTCTTGGCCTGGGCCTTCTGGCACTTCATGACGGCACCGTCGAGACTGTCCGGCTCCACGGATTCGGCGTCGCCGACGAACTTCATGTCGCCGTCGGCTTCCTTCTTCATGTCGGCGAAGGCCGTGTCGATCGCCTTCTCCGGGTCCTTCACCTTGCCGTAGAGACCGACGAACGTCACAGCCTTGGACGAGGCGATCACCGTCGGGTCCTCGAGGGCCTCGGGGTCGGTGAGGTCGATCGTCGAGTACATGGTGCTGACGGCCTTGGCGTCGGTGACGCCGCTCTTCGCCAGGTCCTTGGCGTCGCTCGACGAGGCGTCCTCGGGCTCCTGGTTCTCACCCATGCGCTTGTAGTCGCCGCCGAGCACCGTCTCGGGCGTGATCAGCTTGTGCGGCCCGTCGTCGGCGACGGCGGAGCCGCTGCCGCTGCTGCTCCCCGAGAGGACGAAGTACGCGCCGACCGCGATCGCCGCCACGACCGCCACCGCGCCGACGATCAGGCCCGTCTTCTTCTTGCCGTCGGCCGGAGCCGGGGGCTGGGGTGCGCCGTAGGGGGCCTGGCCGTACGGGGGCTGCTGGGGCGGGACACCCTGCGGGGCCTGCTGAGGGTAGCCGTAACCGGGCTGCGGCTGGCCGGGCTGCTGAGGGTAGCCGTAGCCGGGCTGGGGTGCCTGCGGCTGCTGGCCGTAGGGGCCCGGCTGACCGTACGGTCCGGGCTGCTGGGGCTGCCCGCCGTACGGGCCCGGCTGGTTGTAGCTCATTACTGGGTTCCCCTCCAGAAGCTTATGCGTACCTGACATCCTGGCCCAGCCGGCGCGAACGCACCGCATCGGGGTGGGCACTGTTACGAAGGAATCGGGTTTCGGGACCGCGCCGTGACACCCCTAAACTGAGCCCGTGACCGAGAACACTCAGCAGCAGCCGCCAGCGACCACCACCGAACTGCCGACCCAGTACACGCCGGCCGAGGTAGAGGGGAAGCTGTACGAGCGCTGGGTAGAGCGGGGTTACTTCGAGGCCGACGCGAAGAGCGAGAAGCCGCCGTTCACCGTCGTCATCCCGCCGCCGAACGTCACCGGCAGCCTGCACCTCGGGCACGCCTTCGAGCACACGCTGATCGACGCGCTGACCCGCCGCAAGCGGATGCAGGGCTTCGAGACGCTGTGGCAGCCGGGCATGGACCACGCCGGCATCGCGACGCAGAACGTCGTCGAGCGGGAGCTGGCCAAGGAGGGCAAGTCCCGGCACGACCTGGGCCGTGAGGCCTTCGTCGAGCGCGTCTGGCAGTGGAAGGCCGAGTCCGGCGGCCAGATCTCCGGCCAGATGCGCCGCCTCGGCGACGGCGTGGCCTGGTCGCGTGAGCGGTTCACCATGGACGAGGGCCTGTCCCAGGCCGTCCAGACCATCTTCAAGCGGCTCTACGACGACGAGCTGATCTACCGCGCCGAGCGCATCATCAACTGGTGCCCGCGCTGTCTGACCGCGATCTCCGACATCGAGGTCGAGTACCAGGACGACGACGGCGAGCTGGTCTCGATGAAGTACGGCGACGGGGACGAGACCATCGTCGTCGCCACCACCCGCGCCGAGACCATGCTCGGTGACACCGCCGTCGCCGTGCACCCGGACGACGAGCGGTACAAGCACCTGATCGGCAAGCTGGTCAAGCTGCCGCTGACCGACCGCTCCATCCCGGTCGTCGCGGACACCCATGTCGACCCCGAGTTCGGCACCGGCGCGGTCAAGGTGACCCCCGCCCACGACCCGAACGACTTCGAGATCGGCCAGCGTCACGACCTGCCGTCCATCACGATCATGGACGAGCACGCCGTCATCACCGCGCACGGCCCCTTCCAGGGCCTGGACCGCCTGGAGGCCCGCTCCGCCATCGTCGCCGCGCTGCGCGCCGAGGGCCGGATCGTCGCCGAGAAGCGGCCGTACGTCCACTCCGTGGGCCACTGCTCGCGCTGCAAGACCACCATCGAGCCGCGGCTGTCCATGCAGTGGTGGGTCAAGGTCGGCCCGCTCGCCAAGGCGGCCGGCGACGCCGTCCGCGACGGCAAGGTCAAGATCCACCCGCAGGAGATGGAGAAGCGGTACTTCGACTGGGTCGACAACCTCCACGACTGGTGCATCTCGCGGCAGTTGTGGTGGGGCCACCGCATCCCGGTCTGGTACGGCCCGGACGGCGAGGTCGTCTGTGTCGGCCCCGACGAGGAGCCGCCGTCCGGCGAGGGCTGGCGTCAGGACTCCGACGTCCTCGACACCTGGTTCTCCTCCGGCCTGTGGCCGTTCTCCACGCTCGGCTGGCCGGAGCAGACCGAGTCGCTCGCGAAGTTCTACCCGAACTCCGTCCTGGTCACCGGCTACGACATCCTCTTCTTCTGGGTCGCCCGGATGATGATGTTCGGCCTCTACGCGATGGACGGCACCCCGCCGTTCCACACCATCGCGCTGCACGGCATGGTCCGTGACCAGAACGGCAAGAAGATGTCGAAGTCCTTCGGGAACGTCGTCAACCCGCTGGACTGGATGGACAAGTACGGCTCCGACGCGCTCCGCTTCACCCTGGCGCGCGGCGCCAACCCGGGCGTCGACGTGCCGATCGGCGAGGACTGGGTGCAGGGCTCCCGCAACTTCGCCAACAAGATCTGGAACGCCACCCGCTTCGCGCTGATGAACGGCGCGACGGTCGACGGGCCGCTGCCGGACGCGTCGACGATGTCCTCGACGGACCGGTGGATCCTGTCCCGGCTGAACTCCGTGGTCGCCGAGGTCGACGCGCACTACGAGGACTACCAGTTCGCGAAGCTCTCGGACGCGCTGTTCCACTTCGCCTGGGACGAGGTCTTCGACTGGTACGTCGAGCTGTCCAAGACCACCTTCCAGGCGGGCGGTGAGCCGGCCGAGGTCAGCAAGCGGGTCCTCGGCGAGGTCCTCGACGTCACCCTGCGGCTCCTCCACCCGGTCGTGCCGTTCGTGACGGAGACCCTGTGGACCACGCTGACCGGTGGCGAGTCCGTCGTCATCGCCGAGTGGCCGCAGGACAGCGGCTTCCGGGACGCGGACGCGGAGCGGGAGATCCAGACGCTCCAGTCCGTCATCACCGAGGTCCGCCGCTTCCGCGCCGACCAAGGCCTCCAGCCCGGCCAGCGGGTCCCGGCGAGGCTGGCCCTGGACGGTACGGCCCTCGCGCCGCACGAGGCCGCCATCCGCCAGCTGCTGCGCCTCCAGCCGGAGGGCGAGGGCTTCTCTGCGACGGCGACCCTGCCGGTCGCGGGCGTCGAGGTGGCCCTGGACCTCTCCGGCGTGATCGACGTGGCGGCCGAGCGCAAGCGGCTCGCGAAGGACCTGGCCGCTGCGGAGAAGGAGAAGGCGCAGGCCACGGCGAAGCTCGGCAACGAGGCGTTCCTGGGCAAGGCGCCGGAGAACGTGGTGGAGAAGATCCGCACCCGCCTGGCCAAGGCGGAGGAGGACATCACCCGGATCACCGCCCAGCTGGAGAAGCTGCCGCAGGCGTAACCGCCGATCCGCGGAAGAAGGCCCCCGGTGCCGTGTCGGCACCGGGGGCCTTCGTGTCTCTTTGTCACCACCCCTCCGTAGACTGGCCCCGTGAGCGACAACCCCGGCAACCACGACCAGCCCGACCCCCTCGACCCCTTCGAGGAGATCATCGAGGCGGAGACGACCCGCGACCCGGACCTCGCGGTGATCGAGGCCGGCAGCCGCACCCTGCGCACCCAGGGCGGTGCCCCGCAGGCCGACGTGCCCGCGCGCCCCGAGGACCCGGAGGTCGACCGGGCGCTGCGCGAGGTCGAGACGGAGCTGGCGACCCGCTGGGGCGAGACCAAGCTGGAGCCGTCGGTCAGCCGGATCGCCGCGCTGATGGACGTGTTGGGCGACCCGCAGCGGTCGTACCCGTCGATCCACATCACCGGGACCAACGGCAAGACGTCCACCGCCCGCATGATCGAGGCCCTGCTCGGCGCCTTCGAGCTGCGCACCGGGCGGTACACCTCGCCGCACGTCCAGTCGATCACCGAGCGGATCAGTCTGGACGGCGCGCCGATCTCCGCCGAGCGGTTCATCGAGACGTACCAGGACATCAAGCCGTACGTGGAGATGGTGGACGCCGCGCAGGAGTACCGGCTGTCCTTCTTCGAGGTGCTGACCGGCATGGCGTACGCCGCGTTCGCGGACGCGCCCGTCGACGTGGCCGTCGTCGAGGTCGGGATGGGCGGCTCCTGGGACGCGACCAATGTGATCGACGGCGATGTCGCCGTGGTGACCCCGATCGACCTGGACCACACCGACCGGCTCGGTGACACGCCCGGCGCGATCGCCGGCGAGAAGGCCGGGATCATCAAGCAGGACGCCACCGTGATCATGGCGCAGCAGCCGGTGGACGCGGCGCAGGTGCTGCTGAAGAAGGCCGTCGAGGTGGACGCCACGGTGGCCCGCGAGGGCCTGGAGTTCGGTGTGGTGGCCCGGCAGGTGGCCGTCGGCGGGCAGATGCTGACGCTGCGCGGGCTGGGCGGCGAGTACACCGAGGTGTATCTGCCGCTGCACGGCGCCCACCAGGCGCACAACGCGGCCGTGGCGCTCGCCGCGGTGGAGGCGTTCTTCGGGGTCGGCGCGCAGCGCGCCGAGTCGCTGGACATCGAGACGGTCCGCAAGGCGTTCGCGGCGGTCTCCTCGCCGGGCCGGCTGGAGGTCGTGCGCCGGTCCCCGACCGTGGTGCTGGACGCCGCGCACAATCCGGCGGGCGCGCGGGTGACGGCCGACGCGATCGGTGAGGCGTTCCAGTTCAGCCGCCTGATCGGAGTGGTCGGCGCGAGCGGCGACAAGAACGTGCGGGGCCTGCTGGAGGCCTTCGAGCCGGTCTTCGCGGAGATCGTGGTCACCCAGAACTCCAGCCACCGCGCGATGGACGCCGACGAGCTGGCCGCGATCGCGGTCGAGGTGTTCGGTGAGGAGCGGGTGCAGGTCGAGCCGCGGCTGCCGGACGCGCTGGAGGCGGCGATCACCCTGGCGGAGGAAGAGGGCGAGTTCTCGGGCGGTGGCGTGCTGGTCACCGGGTCCGTGATCACCGTCGGAGAGGCCCGGCTGCTGCTGGGGAAGGGCTGATTCTCATGCGTACGCTGTGTGCTTCGACGCTGATCGGTGAGTTCTTCATCATCGGTTTCGCCGGGTTGGTGGCGATGAAGGACCCCGACCTGTCCATGTCGACGGTGTGGACGGTCAGCGGGATCGCGATGTTCCTGTGCCTGGTGCTGTGCGGGATGGTCACCCGGCCCGGCGGGGTCGCCCTGGGCTGGGCGCTCCAGATCGCGCTGATCGCCTCCGGCTTCGTGGTGCCGACGATGTTCTTCATGGGTGTGCTGTTCGCGGCGCTGTGGTGGGCCTCGGTGCACTTCGGGCGGAAGGTGGACGAGGCGAAGGCCCGGTTCGCCGCGCAGGCGGATTCCGCTCAGGCTGACGCTGCGTGACAGCGGCGCGGGGCCGCAGGGTAGCCTCATCACCCCGCACAACCCTTGTTTTCTAAGGAGTCCGTCGTGACCCAGCGCACCCTCGTCCTCCTCAAGCCCGACGCTGTCCGTCGTGGCCTGACCGGCGAGATCATCAGCCGTATCGAACGAAAGGCCGGCTGGCAGATCACCGCGCTGGAGCTGCGCACCCTGGACCAGGAGACCCTGGAGCAGCACTACGGCGAGCACAAGGGCAAGCCGTTCTACGAGCCGCTGGTGGCGTTCATGTCCTCCGGCCCGGTCGTGGCCCTGATCGTCGAGGGCGAGCGGGTCATCGAGGGTGTGCGCCAGCTGGCCGGCCCGACCGACCCGATCGCCGCCGCTCCGGGCTCCATCCGCGGCGACTTCGGTGTCATCGTCCGCGAGAACCTGATCCACGCCTCCGACTCCGAGGAGTCGGCCGAGCGCGAGGTCAAGATCTTCTTCCCCGGCCGCGCCTGACCCCGCCCGGCCGCCGGGCGGCGGTTCCGGGTGCCAGCGACGCCCTCTTCTGCGAATTTCTCGAGGATTTTCCTGAGGGGGCGTCAGCTCGACCGGATCCCCGACCGGAATCGGCCGTGCGTTTTCGGCCGTCGATCGGCATATGCGTGGCGATCGGGGGAACGGGTGCCCCCGATGGACCGTCTCCACAAGCGAGGTGGCGCGCCATCTGCTGACAATGGCGAAGACCCTCGCGCAGTGTTCGCGAAGGCGCGTCTACGATGGAAGCCTTCACGTCACAGCACCCACCTCGCCGACCTGACAAGCCCTCAAAAGCTCCGTGGGAAGGCCAGACGAATCCTGATGGGGAACTCAATGTCGTTCATCGGCCGTGACATGGCTGTCGACCTCGGGACCGCCAACACGCTGGTGTACGTCAGGGGTCGCGGGATCGTACTCAACGAGCCGTCCGTCGTCGCGATCAACACCAACACCGGTGGCATCCTCGCGGTCGGTGCCGAAGCGAAGAAGATGATCGGCCGGACGCCGGGCAACATCGTCGCCGTGCGTCCGCTGAAGGACGGCGTCATCGCCGACTTCGAGATCACCGAGCGAATGCTCCGCTACTTCATCCTGAAGATCCACAAGCGGCGGTATCTCGCGAGGCCGCGCGTCGTCGTCTGTGTGCCCTCCGGCATCACCGGCGTCGAGCGGCGCGCCGTCATCGAGGCGTCGTCCCAGGCCGGCGCCCGTCAGGTGCACATCATCGAGGAGCCCATGGCGGCCGCCATCGGCTCCGGCCTGCCGGTCCACGAGGCCACGGGCAACATGGTGGTGGACATCGGCGGCGGCACCACGGAGGTCGCGGTCATCTCCCTCGGCGGCATCGTCACCGCCCAGTCCATCCGGGTCGCGGGCGACGAGCTGGACAACGCGATCATCCAGCACATCAAGAAGGAGTACTCGCTCCTGCTGGGTGAGCGGACGGCCGAGCAGATCAAGATCACCATTGGCTCGGCGTACGACCTCGACACCGACGAGCACACCGAAATCCGCGGCCGCGACCTCGTCTCCGGGCTGCCCAAGACCGTCGTCATCTCCGCAGCGGAGGTGCGCAAGGCGATCGAGGAGCCGGTCAACGCGATCGTGGACGCCGTGAAGACCACCCTCGACAAGTGTCCGCCCGAGCTGTCCGGCGACATCATGGACCGCGGAATCGTTCTGACCGGCGGCGGAGCGCTGCTGCGCGGTCTGGACGAGCGGCTGCGGCGCGAGACGGGCATGCCGATCCACATCGCCGAGGACCCGCTGGACAGCGTGGCGCTCGGCTCCGGCAAGTGCGTCGAGGAGTTCGAGGCGTTGCAGCAGGTGCTCGACGCCCAGCCGCGTCGATGACCCCGACGTGACGATTCCGCCGTACGAGACGATCTCCTCTCGTACGGCGGATCGTTGGTATAGAGGCACAAGCTTCACACACCAGTTCCTATGAGGAAGGGCACGGCCGCCGCACGTGAGGGACACACGAGAGAGCCGGCTGCTCCTGGTGCTGCTGATCGCCATCGCGTTCGCACTGATCACGGTGGACATCCGCGGCGGGGAGGACTCACCGGTCGACGGTGCCCGGCGCGCCGCGGCCACGGTCTTCGGCCCGATCGAGAACGGGGTGTCGTCCGCGGTCGACCCGGTCGGCAACGCCATCGCCGCGGTCCGCGACTCCGGTGAACGGCACGACCGGATGGCCGAACTGGAGAAGGAGAACGCGGCGCTCAAGGCGAAGCTCGGCAGCGACGACCGCAACCGCAGCCGGCTCCAGCAGCTCGACAAGATGCTGAAGGTCGCCGGCGCGGGCCAGTACGGCATCAAGGGCGCCGAAGTCATCGCCATAGGAGCCGCGCAGGGCTTCTCCTGGACCATCACCGTCGACATCGGCGCCAACGACGGCATCAAGCGCGACATGACCGTCCTCAACGGCGACGGACTCGTCGGCCGGGTCACCACCGTCGGCCCGAACACCGCCACCGTGCTGCTCGCCAGCGACCCCGACTTCACCGTCGGCACCCGGATGGAGGGCAACGACGAACTGGGCTTCGCCTCCGGCCAGGGCGACCGGCCGCTGCGCGTGGAACTCCTCAACGGCAAGGCCCAGATCAAGAAGGGCGACCGTCTGGTCACCTTCGGCTCGCAGGCCGACAAGCCGTTCGTGCCCGGCGTCCCGGTCGGTGTGGTCTCCCGCGTCGACCCCTCCGGCGGCGACCTGACCCGCACGCTGTACGTCACGCCGTTCGTCGACTTCACCAAGCTCGACATCGTCGGCATCGTCGTGCAGACACCCGCGAAGGACCCGCGCGACACCGTCCTGCCCGCCAAGCCGAAGCCGACCCCGACGCCCACCGTGACGGTGACGGTCACACCGGGGGCCGAGCCGCAGGGCGACGGCGAGTCCCAGCCGCAAGACCAGTAGGGGGAGCTGACCTTCATGCGCTTCAACCGGATCCTGCTCTCCGCCACCCTGATCGTCGTCGCCCTGGTGCTCCAGGTCAGCGTGCTGGCCCGGCTGCACCTCCCGGGCGCCGTCCCCGACGTGGTGCTGCTCACCGTCCTCGGCCTCGCCCTGGTCTACGGCCATGTCGGCGGCGCCCTCGTCGGCTTCGCCGCCGGCCTGCTCGCCGACCTGGCCCCGCCCGCCGACCACGCCGCCGGCCGCTACGCGCTGGTGCTGTGCGTCGTCGGCTACCTGGCCGGCCTGGTCAGGCCGGAGAACGGCCGGCTGAAGTCGGCCACCGGCCCGCTCGCCGTGGTGGCCGTCGCCGCGATCGGTACGACGCTGATGTACGCCGGTGTCGGCGCCCTCGTCGGCGACACTGCCGCCCGCAACGTCGGCCTCGGCGGCCTGCTGTTCACCGCCACCCTCTACGACCTGCTGCTCGCGCCGTTCGTGGTGCCCGGCATCATGGCGCTGGCCCGGCGCGCCGAGAACGACCCGCTCGCCGAGACCAGCCCCGCCGCCCAGGGCACCGACATCTCCGCCGGCTGGCTCGCCTCCGGCACCGGGTTGCGCATCGGCGGACAGCGCGGCCTCAGAGTGAAGGTGGCCCGCGCCCGCACCGCCCGCGCCGGGCGCATCAAGGGGGTCAAGCGGCTGTGACCAGGGCGGAGTTCACCCGAGCGGGTGAACCCAGCAGGAACCGCGCCGTATCGGCCCGTCGTTCCTCACTCGTATCCACACACCCGTCCGCGCCACATCCGTCCGCACCACACCTGTCCGCACCACACCCGTCCGCACCACACCCGTCCGCACCACGACCGTCCGCACCACGACCGTCAACGCCGCGACCGTCGACGCCGCGACCGTCCGCGCTCCGAGAGGGGGAGCAGCCGCAGTGACCAACATTCCCGAGACCGGGCGCACACCACGCGTCCAGATCCGGCTCATCGTCATCCAGATCCTCGTCCTCTCCCTCCTCGGCACCCTCGGCGGCCGGTTGTGGTACCTCCAGATCCGGCAGGGCTCGGAGTACGCCAAGGAGGCCTCCGGCAACCACGTCCAGCAGGTCGTCCAGCCCGCCGTCCGCGGCTCCATCCTGGACGCCCGCGGCGTGCCGCTCGCCGACAACGAGACCCGGCTGGTCGTCTCCGCCTCCCGCACCGAGCTGATGAAGATGAAGGACGACGGCGAAGCCGTCCTCACCAAGCTCGCGGCCGTGCTCGGGATGACGCCCAAGGAGGTCCAGGAGAAGGTCCGGCTGTGCGACGCCGAGACCCCCCAGCCCTGCTGGAACGGCTCGCCCTACCAGCCGATCCCCATCACCGACGAGGCCACGCCCCGCCAGGCCCTCCAGATCCGCGAGCGGGCCGAGGACTTCCCCGGCATCACCGCCGAACCGCAGGCCGTGCGCCGCTACCCGAGCCCCGGTCAGTCCAACACCGCCCAGGTGCTGGGCTACCTCTCCCCGGTCACCGACGAGGAGATCCAGCAGGCCCAGGACACCGACTCGCCGTATCTGCGCTCCGACCAGGTCGGCCGCTCCGGCCTGGAGCGGCAGTACGACAAGGCGCTGCGCGGCAAGGCCGGCGTCACCCGCTACGAGGTGGACAACCTCGGCCGGGTCATCGGCCAGGCCGAGTCCGACGCCGCCGAGCCCGGCTCCAACCTGGTCACCAGCATCGACGCCCGCGTCCAGCGCGTCGCGGAGTACGAGCTGAACGAGGCGATGAAGACCGCCCGCAAGGAGTGGGACCGCAACACCCAGGAGCGGTACAAGGCCGACGCGGGCGCGGTCGTGGTGATGGAGGCCAAGACCGGCCGGATCGTCGCCATGGCGTCCAACCCGACGTACGACCCCAACGCCTGGGTCGGCGGCATCTCCGCCAAGGACTACGACAAGCTCACCGGCAAGGACTCCAACTACCCGCTGCTGAACCGGGCCATACAGGGTCAGGCGGCACCCGGCTCCATCTTCAAGGTGGTCTCCACGGCCGCCGCGGTGCAGGCGGGCTACGACTTCGACGGGCGCTACGACTGCTCCAGCTCCTACTCCGTCGGCGGCCAGGTCTTCAAGAACTTCGAGTCGCAGAACCACGGTCCGATCGGCCTCGGCCGCGCCCTGGAGGTCTCCTGCGACACCGTCTACTACCGGCTCGCGCACAGCGAGTGGCAGAAGGACGGCGGCATCAACCCCAAGGGCAAGCCCAAGGACTGGTTCTACAAGGCCGCCCACCAGTTCGGCCTCGGCAAGGAGACCGGCGTCGACCTGCCCAACGAGGTCACCGGCCGCGTCCCCGACCGCGAGTGGAAGCAGCGGTACTGGGAGGCCAACAAGGACGCCTGGTGCAAGACCGGCAAGAAGGACGGCGACTACGTCGAGAAGATCGCCTACGAGAACTGCCTCGAAGGCAACAAGATGCGCGCCGGTGACGAGATCAACTACTCCATCGGCCAGGGCGACACCCTGGTGACCCCGATCCAGATGGCCACCATCTACGCGGCCATCTCCAACGGCGGCACCCTCTACACCCCGACCGTCGGCAAGGCCGTCGTCAGCCCGGACGGCAAGCAGATCGCGGAGATCGAGCCGGAGTCGCACGGCAAGCTGCCGGTCAGCAAGCAGACCCTCGCCCAGATGGACGAGGCCCTCGCCGGCGTCGCCACCCGGGGCACCGCCGCCTGGCGCTTCGGCGGCTGGCCGCAGGACGAGATCGAGATGCACGCCAAGACGGGTACGGCCGAGGTCTACGGCAAGCAGACCACCTCCTGGTTCGCCACCTACACCAAGGACTACGCGATCGTGATGACGATCTCCCAGGGTGGTACGGGTTCCGGCGCCTCCGGCCCGGCGGTCAGGAACATCTACGACGCGCTGTACGGCGTCTCCGACGACGGCGCCATCGACAAGAAGAACGCCCTGCTGCCCACCCCGCAGAAGGACCTCCCGAAGATCCAGGCGGACGGCTCCATCACCTCGCCCAAGCTCCCCAAGGACGTGGCGAAGGAGCAGCAGGCCAGCCAGCAGGCGCCGGAGAACCCGGCGGAGCAGCAGCAGACCGCGGCGACCGTGCCCTCGCCGGAGACGGGCAACCGTGAGACCCGCCGGCGAAGCCGCCGACGGGGGAGCCGAGGCCGGAGGACCCAGTCATGACCGGCGTCAACAGCTTCCAGGTCTCCGGCTACGGCCCCGAACGCGCGGGCTGGACGCGGGTGTTCGCCCGCGACTCGATGGCCCGCCGGCTCGACTGGCCGATACTGCTGGCCGCGATCGCGCTGTCGCTGATCGGCTCGGTGCTGGTGTTCTCGGCGACCCGCAACCGCACCGAGATCAACCAGGGCGACCCGTACTACTTCCTGCTGCGGCACATCCTGAACACCGGCATCGGCATCGCCCTGATGATCGGCACCGTCTGGCTCGGCCACCGCACCCTGCGCACCGCCGTGCCGATCCTCTACGGTGCCTCGGTCTTCCTGATCCTGATGGTGCTCACCCCGCTGGGCTCCACCGTCAACGGCGCCCACTCCTGGATCGTGATCGGCGGCGGCTTCTCGCTCCAGCCCTCGGAGTTCGTGAAGGTCACCATCATCCTGGGCATGGCGATGCTGCTGGCGGCCCGGGTGGACGCCGGCGACAAACAGCACCCGGACCACCGCACGGTGGTGCAGGCGCTGGGCCTGGCCGCCGTGCCCATGCTGATCGTGATGCTCATGCCCGACCTCGGATCGGTCATGGTGATGGTGGTGATCGTGCTGGGCGTGCTGCTCGCCTCCGGCGCCTCCAACCGCTGGATCTTCGGGCTGATCGGCGCGGGCGCGACCGGCGCCATCGCGGTGTGGCAGCTGGGCATCCTGGACGAGTACCAGATCAACCGCTTCGCCGCCTTCGCCAACCCCGAGCTCGACCCGGCCGGCGTCGGCTACAACACCAACCAGGCCCGGATCGCCATCGGCTCCGGCGGGCTGACCGGCTCCGGGCTGTTCCAGGGCTCGCAGACCACCGGCCAGTTCGTGCCGGAGCAGCAGACCGACTTCGTGTTCACGGTGGCCGGCGAGGAACTGGGCTTCGTCGGCGGCGCCCTGATCATCGTGCTGCTCGGCGTGGTGCTGTGGCGGGCCTGCCGGATCGCCCGCGAGACCAGCGATCTGTACGGCACGGTCGTCGCCGCCGGGATCGTGGCCTGGTTCGCCTTCCAGTCCTTCGAGAACATCGGCATGACCCTCGGCATCATGCCCGTCACCGGTCTGCCGCTGCCGTTCGTCTCGTACGGCGGTTCGTCGATGTTCGCGGTGTGGGTGGCGGTGGGTCTGTTGCAGTCGATCCGGGTGCAACGGCCGATGTCGGCGTGATCGAAGGGGGGTGAGGGCGTCCGGGCGGGCGGGACAGCTTCCGGGCCGCGTTACGCTTGATGGTCACCCTCCCCCAGCCTCCGGCCGGGGGTACCCCAGTCAGCTCACGAAAGTCCCGCGATGTCTGTCGAGTCAGCTGAGTCGGTGTTCCCGCATCTCGAAGCGCTGCTCCCGCATGTGCAGAAGCCGATCCAGTACGTCGGTGGAGAGCTCAACTCCACCGTCAAGCCCTGGGACGACTGCGACGTGCGCTGGGCGCTCATGTACCCGGACGCGTACGAGGTCGGACTGCCCAACCAGGGCGTCATGATCCTCTACGAGGTACTCAACGAGCAGGAGGGCGTCCTCGCCGAGCGCACCTACAGCGTGTGGCCGGACCTGGAGGCGCTGATGCGGGAGCACGGCGTCCCGCAGTTCACCGTGGACAGCCACCGTCCCGTCAAGGCCTTCGACGTGCTCGGCGTGAGCTTCTCCACAGAGCTGGGCTACACCAACCTGCTCACCGCTCTGGACCTGGCCGGAATCCCGCTGGAGGCGAAGGACCGGGGTCTGGACGACCCGATCGTGCTGGCCGGCGGACACGCGGCGTTCAACCCGGAGCCGATCGCCGACTTCATCGACGCGGCCGTCATCGGCGACGGCGAGCAGGCCGTGCTCGACATGACGAAGATCATCCGCGAGTGGAAGGCGGAGGGCCGCCCCGGCGGCCGCGAGGAGGTGCTGCTGCGCCTGGCGAAGACCGGCGCGGTGTACATCCCCGGCTTCTACGACGTGGAGTACCTGCCGGACGGCCGCATCAGCCGGGTCGTACCGAACCGTTCCGGCGTTCCGTGGCGGGTCTCCAAGCACACCGTCATGGACCTCGACGAGTGGCCCTACCCCAAGCAGCCCCTGGTCCCGCTCGCCGAGACCGTGCACGAGCGGATGTCCGTGGAGATCTTCCGCGGCTGCACCCGCGGCTGCCGCTTCTGCCAGGCCGGCATGATCACCCGCCCGGTGCGCGAGCGGTCCATCACCGGCATCGGCGACATGGTGGAGAAGGGCCTGAAGGCGACCGGCTTCGAGGAGGTCGGCCTGCTGTCCCTGTCCTCCGCGGACCACAGCGAGATCGGCGACATCGCCAAGGGCCTCGCGGACCGCTACGAGGAGGACAAGATCGGCCTGTCCCTCCCGTCGACCCGCGTGGACGCCTTCAACGTCGACCTGGCCAACGAGCTGACCCGCAACGGCCGCCGCTCCGGTCTGACCTTCGCCCCCGAGGGCGGCTCCGAGCGCATGCGCAAGGTCATCAACAAGATGGTCTCGGAGGAGGACCTGATCCGGACCGTCGCGACGGCGTACGGCAACGGCTGGCGTCAGGTGAAGCTGTACTTCATGTGCGGCCTGCCCACCGAGACCGACGAGGACGTCCTCCAGATCGCCGACATGGCCATCAACGTCATCGCCAAGGGCCGTGAGGTCTCCGGCTCCAACGACATCCGCTGCACGGTCTCCATCGGCGGCTTCGTGCCCAAGCCGCACACGCCGTTCCAGTGGGCGCCGCAGCTCGGCGCCGAGGAGACCGACGCCCGGCTGGCCAAGCTCCGCGACAAGATCCGCGGCGACAAGAAGTACGGCCGCTCGATCGGCTTCCGCTACCACGACGGCAAGCCCGGCATCGTCGAGGGCCTGCTCTCCCGCGGCGACCGCCGCATCGGCGCGGTCATCCGCGCGGTCTACGAGGACGGCGGCCGCTTCGACGGCTGGCGCGAGCACTTCTCCTACGACCGCTGGATGGGCTGCGCGGACAAGGCGCTCGCCCCGTTCGGCGTCGACGTCGACTGGTACACCACGCGCGAGCGCACCTACGAGGAGGTCCTGCCCTGGGACCACCTGGACTCCGGTCTCGACAAGGACTGGCTCTGGGAGGACTGGCAGGACGCCCTCGACGAGACCGAGGTCGAGGACTGCCGCTGGACGCCGTGCTTCGACTGCGGTGTGTGCCCCGCGATGGACACCCACATCCAGATCGGCCCCACCGGCAAGAAGCTGCTGCCGCTGACGGTCGTGAAGTGAGCCGCCCGACAGCAGGCGCGTAACACCTTGGTGACGCGAGGGCCCTCGCCGGAACGGCGGGGGCCCTCCGTGTGTCCTGAACGGTATGGATCTGGAGAAGGCGCCGCGGGCCGGACGGGTGGAGCGGCGGGACGAGGAGCGGGCCCCCGAGGGGTGTCTCGTCGTCGCGATCCGGCTGCCGGTGCGGATCGTCGCGCTGGTCGTCGTCGTGCCGCTGCGGATGGTGTGGGACGCGCTGGTCGTCCTCGGGCGGTTCCTGAACGACACCGTGCTGCGCCCGCTCGGCCGGGCCCTGGCCTGGCTCGGGAAGGCGCTGTTCGTCTGGCCGCTGGTGGCGCTGTGGCGGTGGGTGCTGCTACCGGCCGGCCGAGGCCTCGGATGGCTGCTGAAGTGGCTCGTCGTGGTGCCCGCGGTGTGGCTGTACCGCTGGGTGCTGACTCCGGTCGGGCACGGGATAGCCTGGCTCGCCCGGGCCGTCGCGGCCGGTCTGACCTGGGTGTACGACCGGTTGCTGACCCCGCTCGGGCACGGGCTGCGATGGCTGGCGCGGTACCTGTTCGTCGTCCCCGCGGTGTGGCTCTTCGAGTGGGTCCTCCTGCCGCTCGGGCGGGCCGTCGCGTGGACGGTGCACTGGACCCTGCGGGTGCTGTTCGTGCTGCCCGCGGTCGCCGTGTGGCGCTGGATCCTGGTGCCCGTGGGACGGGTGCTCGCGGTCGTCGCCCGCGAGGTCGGCACGGCCCTCGGGCACGCCTGGCGGATCGCCGGGCACATCTCCCTCGCCGTCGGACGGTTCCTCGCGACCCTCTTCCGGTGGATCTTCGTGGAGCCGGTGCGCTGGGTGTACCGGACCGTGCTGACCCCGGTCGGCCACGCGGTGCGGGACGCGGTGCTGCGGCCCGTCGCCCAGGCGGCGCGCGGTGTCGGCCGGGCCGCCCGGCACGCCCTCGACTCCGCCCGGGAGAGCGTCCGCCAGGCCCGCCGGGACGTCCGCCGGATGCTGTTCGGGGAGGCCCGGCGGGAACCCGTACCCGTCGAGGCACGTACTCTTGGTAGGAGTACGACCCCACTCACGAAGGACTAGGACACTGGGCAAGCGACAGCCCGAAGGCCCGCCGCCCGCACCTGCGGTGCAGCGCATTCGACTGCGTTACACCAAGCGCGGCCGCCTGAGGTTCACCAGCCACCGCGACTTCCAGCGCGCGTTCGAGCGGGCGCTGCGCCGCGCCGAGGTGCCCATGGCCTACTCGGCCGGCTTCACCCCGCACCCGAAGGTGTCGTACGCCAATGCCGCACCCACCGGCACCGGCAGTGAGGCGGAGTACCTGGAGATCGCGCTCACCGCGGTGCGCGACCCCCAGCGGCTGCGGGAACTGCTCGACGAGTCGCTGCCCACCGGGCTCGACATCGTCGACGCGGTCGAGGCACGCACCTCCGGCCTCGCCGACCGGCTGACGGCTTCCGTCTGGGAGCTGCTGCTGGCCGGGGTGGAGCCGGCGGAGGCGGCCCGCGCGGTGGCGGCGTTCAACGCCGCCGAAGCGGTCGAGGTACAGCGCCTGACCAAGAACGGGATGCGCACCTTCGACGCCCGCCCGGCCGTCGCGAGTCTGGAGAGCCTCGACCCGGACGAGACACAGAGTTCGCTGGCTGATAGGCCGACCGACGGGCCCTGTGCGATACTGCGGCTGGTTGTTCGGCACGTGACGCCTGCCGTACGACCCGACGACGTCCTGTCCGGTCTCCGCGCCGTGGCCGACCTGGCGCCGCCGGTCCCCGCAGCGGTGACCAGGCTGGCGCAGGGGCTGTTCGATGAAGAGACCGGCACGGTGACCGACCCGCTCGCGCCCGACCGCGAGGCAGCGGCGGCCCTCACAACGGCCGCTCCGGCTGCCGCCGCGACGGCGCCGACGCCGGAAGGTCCCGCGTAGGGACGGACGTCGTAGCGCCGCCCTCGTACTCGGGAGCCACCTGGGTCGGGCAGCGCACCGACCAGAAGACTTTCGCCAGGCCGTGCGCATTCGGCGTACGGAACCGGCGAGACAGGACACAGAGAGCTCCCGTGCGGCGCCCGCGCCCCGGACGGCGGCAGTCGCGCATCGCGCGAGCCGCGGACGTCACCGGCACACCGCCGGACCAGGCGCGGCGCCCGGGAGCCTGACGGGAGAAACGCCCGCATGCTCGAACCGACCGAACCCACCGAGGGTTCCACTACCGACAACACCCCCAGCGACACGCTGCCGCCGCGCCGCCGGCGCCGTGCCGCGTCGCGCCCGGCGGGCCCGCCCACCGGTGCCTCCGACGCCCCGGCGGAGACCGTCGCGCCGGCCATACCGGCCGCCGAAGCCGCCGACCTCGCGTCGAGCGACGTCGAGGACGAGGAGACGGCGGACCTCGCGGAGGCGGTCCAGGAGACCCCCGCCGAGACGCCTGCCGAGACGCCTGCCGTCGCGGAGGAGCCCGCCGCGTCCGCCGGCCGTACGCGTCGTCGTGCGACCCGCCGGGCGTCCGCGCCCGCCGGTGCTCCGGAGGCCGCCGAGGCCGCCGAGACCGTGGTGCCCGCCGCCGCGCCCGTCGCGCCCGCCGCCGAGGTGGCGGAGCCGGCCGCCGAGGAGCCCGCCCCGCCGCGTACCCGCCGCCGGGCCACCCGTCGTGCGACCGCCCCGGTCGGCGCCCCCGAGGCCGCCGAGACCGTGGTGGCGCCGGCCGCCGCGGGTGCGCAGGAGAAGGCCGACGAGAAGACGGAGGCCGTCGAGGCGCCCGCCGTCGAGACGCCCGCCGCCGTGGAGGAGCCCGCCGCGCCCGCCGGCCGTACGCGTCGTCGTGCGAGCCGTCGTGCGTCCGCGCCCGCCGGTGCTCCGGAGGCCGCCGAGGTCGCCGAGGCCGTCGAGACCGCTGCCGAGGCGCCTGCCGTCGAGGTGCCCGCTGTCGAGGTGCCCGCTGTCGAGGCGCCCGCCTCCGGGGAGGCCGCGCCCAAGGGCCGTACCCGCCGCCGTGCCACCCGCCGGGTGACCGCGCCCGCCGAGACGCCCGCCGAGGCGCCCGCTCAGGCCGCCGCCGCCGAGGCTCCGGCCGTCGAGGCGCCCGCCGCCGTGGAGAAGGCGCCGGAGGCCGCTGCCCCCGCCGCCGCCCCGGTCGAGGAGCAGCCCGAGGAGAGCGCCGGCCCGCGCCGTCGCCGCCGGGTCGTGCGCAAGGCCGCCACCGGGTTCTCCGAGCCCACGCCGCCCGCCGCCGGTGACGCGCCGCAGCGTCCGGCACGCCCCGCCGTGGCCGTGTTCCAGCCGCCGGTCTTCACCCAGCCCAGGTTCCAGACGCCGGAGCGCGCCGCCGCCGAGGCCGCCGCCGAGGCGGCGGAGGAGGCCGGGACCACCGAGACCCCCGAGGTCGGCGAGGTCATCGGCGCCGAGGAGTTCACCGCCGAGCAGCCCGGCTCGCGGCGCCGCCGCCGGCGCCGTGGTGCCGCCGCCGGCGAGGAGCCCGAGGCCCGGACCGCCGAGAAGCCCGCCGAGGCGCCCGTCGTGACCGCCGCCGAGGTTCCGGCCGAGGAGGACGAGGCCGAGGACGAGGCCGCCGAGGGCGAGGAGTCCGAGGACACCGGTTCCCGGCGCCGCCGTCGCCGCGGTGGCCGTCGTCGTCGCCGCGGCGACCTGGCCGACGAGGCCGGCGAGTACGGCGAGGAGCCCGAGGAGACCGCCGCCGAGCAGGCCGCGCAGGACGCCGAGGACACCGCCGAGCAGGACGCCGAGGACGCCGAGGACACCGCGGAGGACGAGGGCCGCGACGAGGCGGGCGGTTCGACCGCCGGCAGCCGTCGTCGCCGTCGCCGCCGCCGTCGTGCCGGTGACGCCTCCGTCGACGTCGAGCCGGGCGACAACGACCCCGAGCGCACCGTCGTCAAGGTCCGTGAGCCGCGCAAGGCCGCCGAGCGCGAGCCGTCCGACGAGGTCCAGTCCATCAAGGGCTCGACCCGCCTGGAGGCGAAGAAGCAGCGCCGCCGGGAGGGCCGCGAGCAGGGCCGCCGCCGCGTCCCGATCATCACCGAGGCCGAGTTCCTGGCCCGCCGCGAGGCCGTCGAGCGGGTGATGGTCGTGCGCCAGCACGGCGACCGCACGCAGATCGGCGTCCTCGAGGACAACGTGCTCGTCGAGCACTACGTCAACAAGGAGCAGTCGACCTCGTACGTCGGCAACGTCTACCTCGGCAAGGTGCAGAACGTGCTGCCGTCGATGGAGGCCGCCTTCATCGACATCGGCAAGGGCCGCAACGCCGTCCTGTACGCCGGCGAGGTCAACTTCGAGGCGCTGGGCATGGCCAACGGCCCGCGCCGTATCGAGTCCGCCCTGAAGTCCGGCCAGTCGGTCCTGGTGCAGGTCACCAAGGACCCGATCGGCCACAAGGGCGCCCGCCTCACCAGCCAGGTCTCCCTGCCGGGCCGCTACCTCGTGTACGTGCCCGAGGGCTCCATGACCGGCATCAGCCGCAAGCTGCCCGACACCGAGCGGGCCCGGCTGAAGACCATCCTCAAGAAGATCGTCCCCGAGGACGCGGGCGTCATCGTGCGCACCGCCGCCGAGGGCGCCAGCGAGGACGAGCTGCGCCGTGACGTCGAGCGGCTCCAGTCGCAGTGGGAGGACATCCAGAAGAGGGCGAAGAGCGGCAACGCGCCAACGCTGCTCTACGGCGAGCCGGACATGACCGTCCGGGTCGTCCGCGACATCTTCAACGAGGACTTCACCAAGGTCGTCGTCAGCGGCGACGAGGCCTGGCAGACCATCCACGGCTACGTCTCGCACGTGGCGCCCGACCTGGCCGAGCGGCTGTCGAAGTGGACCAGCGAGGTCGACGTCTTCGCCACCTACCGGATCGACGAGCAGCTCGCCAAGGCGCTGGACCGCAAGGTCTGGCTGCCCAGCGGCGGTTCGCTGGTGATCGACCGGACCGAGGCGATGGTCGTCGTCGACGTCAACACCGGCAAGTTCACCGGCCAGGGCGGCAACCTGGAGGAGACGGTCACGAGGAACAACCTGGAGGCGGCCGAGGAGATCGTGCGCCAGCTCCGGCTGCGCGACCTCGGCGGCATCATCGTGATCGACTTCATCGACATGGTGCTGGAGTCCAACCGGGACCTGGTGCTGCGCCGGCTGCTGGAGTGCCTGGGCCGGGACCGCACCAAGCACCAGGTCGCCGAGGTGACCTCGCTGGGCCTGGTGCAGATGACCCGCAAGCGGGTCGGCCAGGGGCTGCTGGAGTCGTTCTCCGAGACCTGCGTCCACTGCAACGGCCGCGGTGTCATCGTCCACATGGAGCAGCCGACGGCCGCCGGTGGCGGCGGCAAGCGCAAGAAGCGGGCCCGTGCCGGTGCCGCCGAGCTGCCGCACGAGCACGACCACGAGGCCGTGGCCGTCGCCGAGCCCGTCGAGACGGCGGAGCAGGAGGCGGAGTCCGAGGCCGAGGTCGCGGCGGAGGCCGCCGAGCCGGTCGCGCTGCCCGCACCCGAGTTCGCCCCGGACGAGGAGCTGTACAGCAGCGTCGCCGAGGCCGAGGCCGCGGTGCGCGGTCGGGGCAGGCGCCGGGCGAGCCGCCGGGCGTCCGCTCCGGCGGGCGCGCCGCGCGCCGAGGCCGCCGCGGCGCCCACCGCTCAGCGGGTGACCGCCGAGAAGGAGGCCGCGCGTCCGGTGCTGCCGGAGCCGGCCGCCGAGGCGCACGCCGAGCCGGTGGCCGTCGAGGACCCGGTCGTCGAGGCCGCCGCCGCGCAGGCGCCGGCCGCCGAGGCTCCGGTCGTCGAGGCGCCCCCCGCGGAGGAGGCCGCGCCCAAGGGCCGTACCCGCCGTCGGGCCACCCGCAAGGTGTCCGCGCCGGCCGGTTCGCCCGCGGCGGCGGAGGCCGCCGTGGTGACCGTGCCCGAGGTGGCCCCGGAGGCCGCTCCGGCCGCCGAGGTCGCCGAGACGCCCGCGGAGAGCGCCGCCGAGGCGCCCGCCGAGGTCGCCGCGCCGGCCCGTCCGCGCCGCCGTGCGGTGCGCAAGGCCACCGCGCCGACCACGTCCGAGGAGGCGGCCGTCGTGGTCGTCCCCGCGTCCACGGTCGCCGAGCAGGCCGCCGAGGAGGCCGAGCAGGCTCTGGTGGAGGCCAGGGAGGCCGCCGTCGAGGCGGTGTCCGCCGACGCCGAGGAGCCTGCCGAGGCCGCGGAGGCTGCGGAGGGCGAGGAGGCCGCTCCGGCCAAGAAGACGGCCCGTAAGGCGGCGAAGAAGGCGACGGCGAAGAAGGCCGCCACCAAGAAGGCCGTGGCCAAGAAGACGACGGCGGCCAAGAAGACCGTCGCAAAGAAGACGACGGCCAAGAAGGCGGCGAAGACCACCGCCAAGAAGACCGCGTCGAAGAAGACGGCGGCGGCCGAGCAGACGGTGTCCTCCGTCTCGGCCTCCACCGACGAGGGCTGATGCCCTCGGGTGTGCGGCCGGTCGTGTGACCGGCCGCACACCCGAGGGGCCCGGTTTGACCCCCTCGGCCGCGGCCCCGTAACCTTGACCGTCGGCGTGTCCATTGACCACGCCACATCCCCGTAAACCTCTTCCTTCCGGGCACGGGCAGTGACCGGGAGAGGCCGTCCGCGCGCCGGTGCGCCGGTTGGCTGGCCTGCGGGGGTGCCGTTCTCCGAGCGAAAGAGAGATCCGCGTGTACGCCATCGTGCGCAGCGGTGGTCGCCAGCACAAGGTTGCTGTCGGCGACATCGTTGAGGTTGACAAGATTTCCACTGCCAAGGTTGGCGACACGGTCGAGCTCTCGACCCTGCTCGTTGTCGACGGCGACGCTGTGACCAGCGACCCGTGGGTGCTGGCCGGCATCAAGGTCCAGGCCGAGGTCGTGGACCACCACAAGGGCCAGAAGATCGACATTCTGCGCTACAAGAACAAGACCGGCTACCGCCGTCGTCAGGGCCACCGCCAGCAGTACACGGCGATCAAGGTCACTGAGATCCCCGCGGCTGCGAAGTAAGGGACTGAGGAGAGATGGCACACAAGAAGGGCGCATCGTCCACCCGGAACGGTCGCGACTCGAACGCCCAGCGGCTCGGCGTGAAGCGCTTCGGCGGTCAGGTCGTCAACGCGGGTGAGATCCTGGTCCGCCAGCGCGGCACCCACTTCCACCCGGGCGCCGGTGTCGGTCGCGGCGGCGACGACACGCTGTTCGCCCTGCAGGCCGGTGCGGTGCAGTTCGGCACCAGCCGTGGCCGCAAGGTCGTGAACATCGTTCCGGTCGCCTGAATCGCCTGATTCAGCACCGAACACTTTCGCGAGGCGGACCTCACTTCCCGGGCGGGAAGGCGGGTCCGCCTTTCGCGTGTTAAGCAGGACAGACAACCTCGTACGGCTTCTGGAGGCACCCCACCATGACCACCTTCGTGGACCGCGTCGAACTGCATGTCGCCGCGGGTAACGGAGGTCACGGCTGTGCCTCCGTCCACCGTGAGAAGTTCAAGCCGCTCGGCGGTCCGGACGGCGGCAACGGCGGGCGTGGCGGCGACGTCATCCTGACCGTCGACCAGTCCGTGACCACGCTGCTGGACTACCACCACTCCCCGCACCGCAAGGCCACCAACGGCAAGCCCGGCGAGGGCGGCAACCGTTCCGGCAAGGACGGCCAGGACCTGGTGCTGCCGGTGCCGGACGGCACGGTCGTCCTCGACAAGGCCGGCAACGTGCTCGCCGACCTGGTCGGGCACGGCACGTCGTTCATCGCCGCCCAGGGCGGCCGCGGCGGTCTCGGCAACGCGGCGCTGGCGTCCGCGCGGCGCAAGGCGCCCGGTTTCGCGCTGCTCGGTGAGCCGGGCGACCTGCGCGATGTCGTGCTGGAGCTGAAGACCGTCGCCGACGTGGCGCTGGTCGGCTACCCGAGCGCGGGCAAGTCCTCGCTGATCTCGGTGCTGAGCGCGGCCCGGCCGAAGATCGCCGACTACCCGTTCACCACGCTGGTGCCGAACCTGGGCGTCGTCACCGCCGGCCAGACCGTCTACACCATCGCCGACGTGCCGGGTCTGATCCCCGGCGCCAGCCAGGGCAAGGGCCTCGGCCTGGAGTTCCTGCGGCATGTGGAGCGGTGCAGTGTGCTGGTGCACGTGCTGGACACCGCGACGCTGGAGTCCGACCGCGACCCGGTCTCCGACCTCGACATCATCGAGGAGGAGCTGCGGCAGTACGGCGGGCTGGACAACCGGCCGCGGATGGTCGTGCTGAACAAGATCGACGTACCGGACGGCAAGGACCTCGCCGAGATGGTGCGGCCGGACCTGGAGGCGCGCGGCTACCGCGTCTTCGAGGTGTCGGCGGTGGCGCACATCGGTCTGAAGGAGCTGTCGTTCGCCCTCGCCGAGCTGGTCGGCCAGGCGCGCGCCGCCAAGCCGAAGGAGGAGGCGACGCGGATCGTCATCCGGCCGAAGGCCGTGGACGACGCGGGCTTCACCGTCGTACGCGAGGAGGACGGGCTGTTCCGGGTGCGCGGCGAGAAGCCGGAGCGCTGGGTGCGGCAGACCGACTTCAACAACGACGAGGCCGTCGGCTATCTCGCCGACCGGCTCAACCGCCTCGGTGTCGAGGAGGCGCTGATGAAGGCGGGTGCCCGCGGTGGCGACGGCGTGGCCATCGGCCCCGAGGACAACGCGGTCGTCTTCGACTGGGAGCCGTCCGTGATGGCGGGCGCCGAGATGCTCGGCCGGCGCGGTGAGGACCACCGGCTGGAGGAGCAGCGTCCGGCGGCGCAGCGGCGTCGCGACCGGCAGGCGGAGCGGGACGACGTGCAGCGCGAGTTCGACGACTTCGAGCCGTTCTAGGCCGCTGGGAGAGCCCGGACCGCTTCGAGCGGCCCGGGCTCTTTCGGTGGTCCGCACTCCGGTGAACTCCGTGGAAACTCACGGCGTATCCCGGGGCAACCAACCTGTGTGTCCGTGAGTCGAACAGGGCGTACGGATGAGGATCTTGATCCTCTCCGCCGTCAACCGCCCTCTCGATTCCCGGAGTCGACGTGCCCGATCCCGTAGCGCCCCGGCTGGGACGCAGTGTCGTCGTCGCCCTCGCCCTGCTCGCCGCCACGGTCACGGTCCTGCCCGTGCCCGCCCGTGCCGCGGACCGGGTGACCGTGCGGCAGGACTTCAACGGCGACGGCTACGAGGACGTGGCCGTCGGCGCGCCGAACGCCACGGTGAGCGGCCGGGCGAAGGCCGGGTACGTGGCCGTGCTGTACGGGGCGCCGGAGGGGCTGGGCGCGGGCAAGAAGGTGTTCCACCAGGCGTCTCCGGGTGTGCCCGGCACCCCCGAGACCGACGACGGCTTCGGTGAGTCCCTGACCGCCGACGACCTCGACGGGGACGGGTACACCGACCTCGTGGTCGAGTCCCGGCGCGAGGCCTGGCGGACCGACGGCATCGTCCGCACCGGCAGCAACACCGTGCTGTGGGGCGGGCCGAACGGGTTCGCCTCGGGCACCGTGCTGCGGCTCCTCGGGACGTCCGCGTACCAGGGCGGCCGGACGGTCTCCGGCGACTTCGACGGCGACGGGCACCGCGACCTCCTCCAGCAGGACCGTGTCGCCTACGGCCCGTTCGGCCGGGACGGCGTCCCGGCCCGCACCGCCCGTACCGCGCTGGTCGAGGGCGACATGAACCTCGACGACGTGGTGGCCGGTGACACCGACGGCGACGGCATCACCGACCTCGTCACGCTCGCCCGGACCTTCGACTGGGACGACGACCACAACTACGGCTACCAGCTCAACCAGGTGCGCGGCAGCCGAGCGGGCCTGGGGGAGCCGCGGATCCTGCGCGACGCCCAGGGCCGCCCGGTCCCCGTCGGGGACGTCTCGCTGGCGGTCGGCGATGTCACCGGCGACGGCCGCGCGGACATCGTCACGGGCGGGGACACGCTGGGCGTCCTGCCCGGCACCGCCGACGGGCCCGCCGTCGCCGTCCCGCGCGTCATCAGCCAGGACAGCCCCGGCGTGCCGGGCGTCCAGGAGGCCGGTGACGGCTTCGGCCGCAGTCTCGCCATCGGTGACGTCGACGGCGACGGCTACGGCGACATCCTGGCCGGCATCCCGTTCGAGGACTTCGCCGGGCTGGACAACGCGGGCACCTTCGCCGTCGTACCGGGCGGGCCGCAGGGGCCGAGCGGCGCCGGCACGGTGGTCCTCAGCCAGCACACCACCGGAGTTCCCGGAACCGCCGAGTCGGCCGACATGTTCGCGGAGAACGCCGCGCTCGTCGACAGCGACGCCGACGGCCGGGCCGAGCCGGTGGTGGCGGCGGTCGGCGAGGACCAGCGGGCCGGGGCGGTCTGGGTGTTCCGGACCTCCTCCGCCGGCGTCCAGACCGGCGGCTCGTTCTCCTTCGGCGCCCGCACGCTCGGCCAGGTCAAGGCCGGTGCGTGGCTGGGCCGTTCACTCTCGCCCTGACGCCCCGCCCTCCCCATGCTCCCCGCCCTCCCCATGCTCCCCGCCCTCCCCATGCTCCACGCAGAGACGAGACTTCCATGACTTCGACATCCCACCGCCGCGCCCGGCTGGCCCTCGCGACCGGTGTCGCGCTCCTCGCGGGCGCGGTCACAGTCCCCGTGGCCGGCGCCGCCACCCCGGCGGCCACCACCGCCACCACCGCCACCACCCCGAGCCCCAAGCGGCTGCACGACGACTTCAACGGCGACGGCCACCCGGACCAGGCGATCGGCGCCCCGCGCAGCAAGGTCGGCACGCTGGCGAACGCAGGCGCGATCAGTGTGGTGTACGGCTCGGCGAGCGGTCTGTCGACCTCCCGCAAGCAGGTGCTGACCTGGGCGGACCGGCCGACGGATCGGCAGTTCACCTGGTACGGCTCCAGCCTCCACAGCGGCGACCTCGACCGGGACGGCTACGCCGACCTTCTGTCGATGGTGAACGCGCCGGTGAACGGTTATCAGGGGCGTGTCGTGGTGGTCCACTGGGGCGGCCCGCAGGGGCTGTCGGCCGCGCCGACCCTGCTCAAGGACGTCCCCCCGCACGGCAGCGGCGGCTTCGCCGTCGCCGACCACGACAGGGACGGCAACCCGGACGTGGTGGTCAGCGGCGAGCGGTACGGGGACCCGGAGCAGGGCGACGGCCTGGTGCTGCGCGGTCCGTTCGGGCGGGACGGGGGCGGGGCACGCTCGGAGCCGTTCACGCTCGTCCCGGGCGACGAGCTCTGGTACGCCTCCGGGTTCGCCGCCGGTGACATCACCGGCGACGGCTACGCCGACCTGGCCGTCGACGCCCACCACACCGACCTCGACAGCGGTTCCGGCGGTGTCGTCCTGCTGACGGGCGGTCCCTCCGGGTTCACCTACAAGGGCTTCGTCAAGGACGCCCAGGGCCGGAGCATGCGCGCCGACGCCATCGAGGTCGGTGATCTGAACAAGGACGGCTACGCGGACATCGTCATCGGCCACTCGATCGACGGCACCGACTACGACATGGACCTCCCGGTCAAGGGCGGCGCGGTCGGCGTCGTCTACGGCGGCCCGAACGGCGTGTCCACCACCCGCAAGCCGGTCTGGATCAACCAGGACACCGCGGGTGTGCCCGGCGCCGGGGAGTGGAGCGACGGCATGGGCTCGGGCCTGTCCGTCGCCGACATCGACGGCGACGGCTACCAGGACGTGACCACGGGTCTGCCCGGCGAGGACTTCGACGGACTCACCGACGCGGGCAGCGTGCTGGTGCTGCGCGGCAGCGCACAGGGGCTCACGGGCACCGGGGCCAAGGTGTTCAGCCAGAACACGGCCGGGGTGCCCGGCGCCGCCGAGTCGGGTGACCGCTTCGGAGCGACGACGGCCCTGGTCGACCCGGACCAGAACAAGAGGCACCAACTGGTCGTCGGCGACCCGGCGGAGAACGCGAACAACGGTGCCGTGTGGGTCTTCGCGGCCACCTCCACCGGCATCACCGCGACCGGCGCCACGACGTTCGGCGCGACCACGATGGGCGCGCCCGTGACCGGGTCGGCCTTCGGCGGCTCGCTGAGCGACTGACCGCCACCGGAACTTCGCCGCGCGCACGTACAGAACGAGGAGAGATCACATGACCTACCGCAGGGCCGCCTCCTGGCGCACCGGGCTCGCCGTCGTCATGGCGGTGACCGGCGTGGTCGCCGTCCCGGCCGTGCAGGCCTCGGCGGCCGGACCCGCGGCGGCCGCCGAACTCCGGGACGACTTCAACGGCGACGGGTACGCCGACCTGGCGGTCGCGGCGCCGGAGGCGACCGTCGACGGCAAGGTGAAGGCCGGGTACGTGGCCGTGCTGTACGGCACGGCGAGCGGGCTGAGCACCACCAGCAAGCAGGTGTGGACGCAGAACAGCGCGGGCGTGCCCGACGACGCCGAGGCGGGCGACACGTTCGGCAGCGCGGTCAGCACGGCCGACCTCGACCGGGACGGGTACACCGACCTGGTCGTCGGCGCGGCGGGCGAGGACAACGCCACCGCCGACTCGGGGTCGGTGCAGGTCGTCTGGGGCGGCGCCCAAGGGCTCGTGGGCGGTGCCACGCTCACCACCGGCAACTCGATGTGGGACTCCGTGGGCGCGGCGGGCAACCTGGCCGCCGGGGACTTCGACGGGGACGGTGCGCCGGAACTGGTGACCGTGGACGACCACTGGAAGCTGGTGGTGGCGAAGGGCCCGTTCGGGCGGGACGGTGCGGCCGGCGGCGGGACGGGGAGCGTCGCGGACGGCTCCGACCCGCGCTTCATGGACATGGCCACGGGCGATGTCAACGGTGACGGCATCACCGACCTCGTCGCGGCCGCTCACCACGGCGACGAGTACGACATGCGCCACATCAAGGTGTTCAAGGGCACGCCGAACGGGCTCGCGGAGCCCCGGTCGGTGATCGGCTCCGACGGCTACCGGCTGGAGGGCGGGGAGTCCCTCGACCTCGGCGATGTGAACGGCGACGGCATCGACGACGTGGTCGTCGGCCGCCCGGTCGACGGCTACGACAGCGACGTGGACATCCCGCTCGCGGTCGGCGGCCTGATCACCTACGTGCCGGGCACGGCGAACGGCCCCGACGGCACCAAGGCCAAGCTGCTCAACCAGGACAGCGCCGGCATCCCGGGCGTCGCCGAGAACGACGACGCCTTCGGCACCGACGTCTCGGTCGCCGACATCAACGGCGACGGCTACGCGGACGTGGCCACGGGCGTGCCCGGCGAGGACTACGACGGCCTGAGCGCCGCCGGCTCCTCGGTCGTGCTGCGCGGTGCCGCCGGCGGTCTGTCCGGCACCGGTGCCCGGTCGTTCGGCCAGAACGACGACGGGGTGCCGGGCACCGCCGAGAGCGCCGACCGGTTCGGCGGGGCCACCCGCCTGCTCGACGTGAACCACGACGGCCGTGCCGAACTGGCCGTGGGCGCGCCGGGGGAGAACACCGGCGCCGGGTCGGTGTGGGTCTTCAAGCCGACCTCCACCGGGATCGCCACGACCGGCTCGATCACCTTCGGCCACGGCACCCTCGGCACGGTGGCGACGGGCGCCAAGCTCGGCGCCGGCTTCGCCTACTGACCGGACGCCGGCCGACTGCCGGACCCGTCGCGGCGAGGGCGCGTCCATGGGCGCCCCTCGCCGCAGCGGGTCTTCTGTTGTCTCTCCAGTTGTCATGCACGCGCTTTCCCGCGTTCAGCCCGCGGCCCGACCGGACAGGGAGCTTCCGGAGTGTCCAAGAGGCTGCTGTGGCAAGGGAGTTCCCCGCGATGACCGGAGTGACCGCATCCGAACCCGGACCCGCCCCCACCGTCGACTCCGCGAGACCGGCCGGACCCGCGTCGCCCGGCCGGCGCCGCTTCCTGACCGCCGGTGCCGCCGCGCTCGGCGCCGCGGCCTCCGCGCAGCTGTGGCTGCCGTCCGCCGCACGCGCCGCCGAGACCCCGCTGCCGGACGGTGTGTTCGGCCTCGGCATCGCCTCCGGTGACCCGCTGCCCGACGGCGTGGTGCTGTGGACGCGGCTCGCCCCGGACCCGCTGAACGGCGGCGGCATGCCCGACCGGGTGGTCGCCGTGGAGTGGGAGATCGCCGAGGACGAGCGGTTCCGGAAGTCCGTACGGCACGGAACCGCGTACGCCCGTCCCGAGTACGGGCACAGCGTGCACGTGGACGTCCGGGGCCTGCGTCCCGGCCGGACCCACTGGTACCGCTTCCGGGCCGGCGGGCAGCTCTCTCCGACCGGGCGCACCCGCACCGCGCCCTCGCGCACCAGTTCCGGCGGCACCGTGCGGCTCGCCCTCGCGTCCTGCCAGAACTGGCAGCACGGCTGGTTCACCCCGTACGCCGACATGCTCGACCAGGACCCCGACGCGGTGCTCTTCGTCGGCGACTACATCTACGAGTCCGGGCCGTCGGCGACGGCCCCGCGCCGCCACGAGGGCACCGGGGAGCCGTACACCCTGACGCAGTACCGCAACCGGTACGCCCAGTACCGCAGCGACCCGGACCTCGCGGCGATGCACGCCAACGCGCCCTTCGTGGTGACCTTCGACGACCACGAGGTCGACAACGACTTCGCCGGCGAGATCCCGCAGGACCCCGACAAGCAGACCCACGACGCCTTCACCGCCCGGCTGACCGCGGCCTACCAGGCGTACTACGAGCACATGCCGGTGCGCGCGAGCGCGATCCCGGACGGTCCGCACATCCGGATGTACCGCCGGCTGGAGTTCGGCCGCCTCGCCCGGCTGAACGTCCTCGACACCCGGCAGTACCGCAGCGACCAGGCCACCACCCAGGCCGGTGCCATGGACCCGTCGCTCACCATGCTCGGCGCCGGCCAGCGGCGGTGGCTGCTCGACTCCCTGCACGGCTCGCCGGCCCGCTGGAACCTGATCGCCTCGCAGATCATGATGGCCGAGACCGATCTCCTGGTCGGCGAGGGCAAGCAGTGGTACTACGACGCCTGGGACGGCTACCAGGCCGAGCGCAACCGGTTCCTGGAGGAGTTCCGCGCGGTGCGCAACCCGGTGGTGCTCACCGGCGACCGGCATCTGACGATGGTCAGCGACCTCAAGGTGGACTTCGCCGACCCCGGCTCCGCGGTGGTCGGCGCCGAGTTCGTCGGCACCTCGATCTCCAGCAACGGCGACCAGGACCAGGACGCCTTCCACCGCGAGTGGGACCCGCGGCTGCCGGACAACCCGCACTGGAAGCTGCTCGACGCGCACCGCGGCTACCACCTCTTCGACATCCGCCGCGACGGCATCGACGCCCAGGTGCGGATCGTCGACACCGTCCGCTCACCCACCGCCACGCCGTCCACTCTGGCCCGGCTGCGGGTGGAGGCGGGCAGGCCCGGGGTCGAGCGGGTCTGAGCCGCCGCGCCGGCCGGCCGCCCTGGGACTCACCGGAGTCCCAGGGCGTTCTCAGCTCAGCCTCAGACACGCCTCTTACCGTCCCTTCACCATGGAGACGGATTGTCAGAGACTCACCCTGCCCGCCGCGCTGCCCCGGGGCACCCGGCTGCTGCACATCGGCCCGCACAAGACGGGCACCACCGCCATCCAGGGCGCGCTGTTCGCCGCCCGTGACCGGCTGCCCGCCCACGGTGTGGCGTTCCCGGCGCACACCCGGCACCCGATGGAGGCCGCCCTCGCCGCCTGCGCGCGGCCCGCGATGATGGGCGACGCGGTGCCCACCGACCGGCACTGGACGCGGCTGCTGGACCAGGTGCGGGCCACCGGCGGGCACACCTCGGTGATCAGCAGCGAGTTCTTCGCCGACGCCGAGGACGAGGCCACCGTCGCCCGGATCGTCGACCAGCTCGGCGGTGACCGGGTGCGGGTGCTGATCACCCTGCGCCCGCTGGCGCGGATCATGCCCTCGCAGTGGCAGCAGTATGTGCAGAACGGGCTGCGCATGCGCTACGAGGAGTGGCTGGAGCACATGCTCCGCAAGCCGCCGTACGACAAGCCCAACCCGAGTTTCTGGCGCCGGCACCGGCACGACCGGCTGGTGGAGCGGTGGGCGCGGGTGGTCGGTCCCGAGCGGGTCACCGTGGTGGTGGTCGACGACCGGGACCGGGACGGTCTGCTGCGCGTCTTCGAGGCGCTTCTGGGCCTGCCGGGGAATCTCCTGGAAGCCGTTCCGGACGCGGCGAATCGATCGCTCACCCTCGCCGAGACCGAAATGCTGCGCAATCTCAACATGGAATTCCGCGGCAATGAGCTGCCCGACGAGCTGTATTCACGGCTGGTCCGGCACGGCGCGGTGATGCATATGAAGAACTCGTGCAGTCCCTCGCCCCAGGACGTGAGGATCTCGACGCCCCGGTGGGCCGTCGAGGCCGCCGCCGGGATCGGCGCGGAGATGGCCGGGCGGATCGCCGCGCTGGGCGTGCGGGTGGTCGGCGATCCCGCGCTGCTGTCGGCCGTGCCGTCGGGCGAGGGGCGGCCGCCGGCCGAGCCGCGGATCGCGCCCGAGGTGGCGGCGCGCGCGTTGTACGGGGTGCTCGCGGCGGCGGCCGCGGCACCGGTGCGGCACACGGCGCCCGTGAAGGCGCGTACCGTTCACCAGACGCCGTCGATGGATCTGGTGAGGGTGCTCGGGCACCGGTGCCTGAGGAGGCTGCGGCGCCGCTGAAGCCCCAACACGGACTTCTGTGGACTTACTCACAGCAATTCCCGGGGCGGCGGAGGCCGTCGTCGGAACCCTCTCGCCAATCACCAGGAGTGCAAGGTGAATGACAGGTTGCGCGCACATATGCGTCGGCGGTCGCTCACCTTGCACTGCGGTAACCACAAGTGGGACCATTTCCAGGTTCCCTGTCGCCCCAAGGTAGGTCACCTGTGTCCCAGCACATAGCCAAGCCCCGTACCACCGCAGTGATCCTGGCCGGTGGCACCGGTCAGCGGGTGGGTCTGTCGATCCCCAAGCAGCTGCTGAAGATCGCCGGCAAGGCAGTCATCGAGCACACCCTGACCACCTTCGAGAAGGCCGACTCCATCGACGACATCATCGTCCTGATGGCGCCGGGTTACGTGCCGGACGTCGAGAAGATCGTCGCCAAGGCCGGCTTCACCAAGGTGTCCAAGATCATCGAGGGTGGCACGACGCGGAACGAGACCACCGAGCGCGCCATCTCCGCGCTGGGCGAGGGCCTGGCCGAGGGCGAGGACGTCAACGTCCTCTTCCACGACGCCGTGCGCCCGCTGCTGTCGCAGCGCGTCATCGACGACTGCGTCGCCGCGCTGGACCGCTACCAGGCCGTCGACGTCGCCATCCCGTCCGCGGACACCATCATCGTGACCCGCACCCACGGTGAGGACGGCGAGTTCATCACCGAGATCCCGGACCGCTCCCGCCTGCGCCGCGGCCAGACCCCGCAGGCCTTCAAGCTGTCCACCATCAAGCGGGCCTACGAGGTCGCCTCCGGCGACCCCAACTTCCAGGCCACCGACGACTGCTCGGTCGTGCTCAAGTACCTGCCGGACGTGCCGATCCACGTCGTCGCGGGTGACGAGTACAACATGAAGGTCACTCAGCCCGTCGACGTCTTCATCGCCGACAAGCTCTTCCAGCTCGCCTCCACCGCCGCGCCCGAGCAGGTCGGCGAGGACGCCTACCGCGAGCTGCTGACCGGCAAGACGATCGTGATCTTCGGCGGCTCCTACGGCATCGGCAAGGACATCGCCGAACTGGCCGGGTCCTTCGGCGCCAACGTCTACGCCCTGGGCCGCTCCACCACCGGTACGCACGTGGAGAACCCGGAGGAGGTCGACGACGCGCTGTCCAAGGCCTACGCCGAGACCGGCCGGATCGACTACGTCGTCAACACCGCCGGTGTGCTGCGCATCGGCAAGCTGGCCGAGACCGACAACGCCACCATCGAGGAGGCGCTGAAGGTCAACTACCTGGCCCCGGTGCAGATCGCCCGGTCGTCGTACAAGTACCTGGCGGAGACCAAGGGCCAGTTGCTGCTCTACACCTCCAGCAGCTACACCCGCGGCCGCGCCGAGTACAGCCTGTACTCCTCCACCAAGGCCGCCATGGTGAACCTCACCCAGGCGCTGTCCGACGAGTGGGCCGGCGACGGCATCCGCGTCAACTGCATCAACCCCGAGCGCACCGCCACCCCGATGCGGACCAAGGCCTTCGGCCAGGAGCCCGCGGGCAGCCTGCTCTCCTCGGAGGCGGTCGCCGGTACCTCGCTGGACGTGCTGCTGTCCGAGCTGACGGGCCATGTCATCGACGTCCGCCAGCAGGACCCGACGGCCGGTGCGAGCAAGGCTTCCGGCTTCGAGCAGGCGCTGGCCAGTGTCCTGGACCGCCAGGCCGACGTGTAATAATCGGTAAATAGGTTTATGGAATTCAGGCCTCTGCGTCCGCTCGTTCACCGGGTGTTCGCGGGGGCCTGAATCCGTACATCCCCGAATTCTGCACAAAGTCGCTGCATTCCAGCACAAAACCGGCATTCCCCCTCCCAGAGCAGGTTTCTCCGTGATCTCCACCGCTATACGCGTCGCCCGGGTGGGCAGCGCGGCCGAGCTGGCCGCGGCGGTCCTCATGATCCTGGGCTTTCCGGCCCTCATGCTGGCCGCGCTCGTCCCGAGCACTCCCGCCTTCGCGGCCGCGGCCGCCGTGACGTACCTGGCGGACCACTATCTGCACCGCAAGGGCAGCTACCTGATCAACCGCCTCAGCAAGGTGCGCGCGGGTCTGTCGATCCGCTTCCTGATCCGGCAGCTCCTGCTGGTCCTGCTGCTGGCCCGGCTGTCCCTCTCGGACGACCTGATCTTCTACGGCGCGGTCGCCTGCTTCATCGCCTTCTACGGTCTCCAGGCCCCGCACGGCGCCCTGGTCACCCTGATCCGCAGCCGCCGCCGGATGCCGGTCGCCACCCGCAACATCGACCTGAAGTCCCGCATCCGCATCCCGGACGCCCCGCCGCGCAAGCTGCTGCACCGCTCCGCGGAGAAGATGCTCCACCTCGACCTCGCCGCCGTCGTCGGTGTGCTGGTCGCCGCGGCCGCCGACCTGCCCGCCGTCGGCTTCGCCGGCATCGGCGCCACGCTGGTGCTGGGCGTCGGCTACGTGCTCGTGCTCGCCCCGTACGTGCGCGGCCGGAAGATCCCGCCGCGCGCCGAGGTGGTGCTGGAGGCCGTCGACGACTGGCTGCGCGAGTACCGGCCCGAGACGGTGCTGTACTTCTCCGGCTCCCGCGACTCCGCGTACCAGGTCAACATGTGGCTGGAGACCATGGAGAAGCTGGACTCCAAGCCGCTGATCATCCTGCGTGAGCGCGCCATCCTGAACAACCTGGCGCCCACCACGGTCCCGGTCGTCTGCGTGCCCGGAGGGGTGCACCTGATGAACATGGACCTGTCCACGGTGCGCGTCGCGCTGTACGCGGCGAACGTCGGCAAGAACATCCACATGCTGCGCGTGCCCACCATGAAGCACGTCTTCATCGGCCACGGCGACAGCGACAAGCTGGCCAGCGTCAACCCGTTCAGCAAGGTCTACGACGAGGTGTGGACCGCCGGCCGGGCCGGCCGCGACCGCTACGCCATCGCCGACGTCGGCGTCCGCGACGACGACATCGTCGAGGTCGGCCGCCCGCAGCTCGCCCCGATCCAGCCGTGGCGGGGCGCGCCCGCTGACCGCATCCCGACCGTGCTCTACGCCCCCACCTGGGAGGGCTGGGACGGCAACCCGGGCAACACCTCCCTGGTGCTGGCCGGCGAGAACATCGTGACCCGGCTGGTGACGGCCGAGCCGCCGGTCCGCGTGCTGTACAAGCCGCACCCGTTCACCGGCACCGTCAGCAAGGACGCCAAGGCCGCCCACCAGCGCGTCGCGGCCCTGGTCGAGAAGGCCGCCGCCGAGCGCGCCGCGGACGCCCGGTTCACCGTCGACGCCGCCGCCCAGACCGCCGCCAAGGCGGAGCTGGACCGGATCGAGGCCCGCCTCGCCGAGCTGGCCGGCAGCGGCCGCGACAAGCGCGACGAGGCCGAGGCGACCCGCGACGGACTCGTGGACGTTGCCCGCCACGAAGAGGTCGCCCGGCTGCGCGCCGAGTGGAACGACGCCTACTGGCGGGCCTTCCCGGCCTGGGAGCACCGGATCATCACCGGCGCCGAGCCGCGGCTGTACGACTGCTTCAACGTCTCCGAGGCGATGGTCTCCGACATCTCCTCCGTGGTCTCCGACTTCATCGCCAGCGGCAAGCCGTACGCGGTGACGGACTCCGCGGAACTCGGCGTGGAGGAGTTCAAGCGGCAGAACACCGCGGTGCGCGCCGCGGTGATCCTCTCCAACGGCGCGACCGAACTGGGCGAGCTGCTGGACGCCGTACGGGACCCGGCCGGCGACCCGCTGGCGGAGGACCGCAAGGAGCTGAAGGAGTACCTGCTCGGCCCCGACGAGCCGAAGTCGATCGACCAGTTCAACACCGCCGTGGCGAACCTGTCGATCAAGGCGGAGACCCGCAACCTCGGCCAGGAGTCGCGGCTCCTGGCGGTGTCCGGTCAGCCGGCGCTGCCGGAGCAGCAGTCGGTGCCCGGCCAGCGGGTGGCGACGAGCGGTGAGACGGACGGTGTGACGGCCGGCTGAGGCCACACGCCGAGCGGTTCGGCCCCCGAGGGATCTCCCTCGGGGGCCGAACCCTTTTCATGCCGCGTTCGTACTGTGATGTGGGCCACGAAGGGGTGGGCGCCGGGCAACCGCTTGCCCCGATCAACCGTCTTCCAGGTAGCCAATAGGGAGATACGGGAGAAATATCCCGTCGACGAGGGGGAAACGTGCCCGTGACGCAGCCTGATGTCACCGTGATCATCGGGGCGTACGAAGCCATGCCGTACCTGGTCGACTGCCTCGCGTCGGTCGAGGCGCAGACCATCGACCCCGCGCGCATGGAGGTCGTGGCGGTGGACGACGGCTCCACGGACGGCACGGGGGAGTGCCTGGAGGAGTTCGCCGCCCGCGCGCCCATGGCGGTCACGGTGATCCGGCAGGAGAACTCCGGCGGCCCCAGCGGCCCGCGCAACACCGGCCTCGGCAAGGCCGCCGGGCGGTACGTGTTCTTCCTGGACGCCGACGACCGGCTCGGCCCGGAGGCGCTGGAGCGGATGGTCGCCATGGCCGACCGCAACGGCACGGACGTGGTCCTCGGCCGGGTCGAGGGCATCAACCGCAAGCCGCCGCAGTCGATGTGGGGCCGGACGCTGGAGCGGACCGACGTCTTCTCCTCCAACATCAAGTTCACGCTCAGCGCGCAGAAGCTGTTCCGGCGGGAGTTCCTGGAGCGGCACGGCATGCGGTTCGACGAGTCGCTGTGGACCGGCGAGGACGCGCTGTTCACGATGGAGGCCTATCTGCGCGCCGACGGCGTCTCCGTCATCGCCGACCACACCTGCTACTACCTGGTGGGCCGCGCGGACGGCAAGCACGTCACCAAGACCGGCGGCTACTCCCTGCGCTTCGACTCCGCCCGCGCGCTGATGCGGCTGATCGCCGACCTCGTGCCGCCGGGCGAGCGGCGCGACACCCTGATGGTGCGGCCGTTCCTCATCACCCTGCTGCCGCAGTTCGGCCCGAAGTTCCTCAAGGACGACGACAAGGTCCGCCGGCACAAGTTCGAGCTGGCCAAGCCGCTCACGGACGCGTACTGGACCGAGAGCGTGGCCCGCCGCCTCCGGGTCGACGAGCGGCTGCGGCTGCACCTGGTGGCCGAGGGCCGCGCGGATCTCCTGGTGGACGTACTGGAGTTCATCCGCTCCAAGAAGCAGCCCGCGGCCGTCCAGGAGAACCGCGGCCGCCGCCTCTATCTGGCCTACCCCCACTTCCGCGACCCCGCCGCCGGCCTCCCTGACTCCCTCTACCTCGCCGAACCCCGCGAGGCCCGCGACTACGACGGCTACCGCGAGCCGACGGCCGCGGCCGCACTTCTGCGCCGCGCGGTCCGCAAGGCGCGGCGCATGCTGCGGCGTTGAGCCCCACGAGGTGGGAGCGGTGCGACGTCGGCCCTTTCGCCGCCTGATGTACGGCAGCCGAAAGCCCCATTCTTTTGAGATTCTTTTGAGCCTGTTCGTTATTTTTCAGCCATCCGGTTACGGAACTAATGATTCGCTCAAATGTTCAGGTAGGTTCATGTCCACCTCAACGCATGAGTAACTTCCGCCTCATGCGAAACATGTCAGGGGGACATGGATGCGTAGCCGCAGAATCCGTCGGACTGCTGTGCTCGCGGCACTCCTGGTGCCGCTCGTGGGGGCGCTGACACCGGCGTCGGCTCAGCCGCACGAGCGTCAGGGGGCCTTGACCGCGCCCTCGGTGAGCAGCGCTGACGGGACGGCAGAAACGCGGATCATCGGTGGCACCTTGCCCGAGTCCCGCGGTATGGCCGCGATATCGCTCGACGGAAAACCGAACTGCAGCGGATCGATAGTCGACAACCACTGGATCCTCACTGCCAAACACTGCGTCAGAGCCAACAGCGGCGACGGGGACAAGTACGACTACAGCAGGCTCAAGGTGCGGGTGAAGAGCGTCTACGCGGACAGCGGCGGGGGCGTTGTCGGCGTGTCCCTCACGAAGTCGCGTGACGACCACGACCTGGCGCTGATCAAGCTCAACCGGTCGGCGGACGCGGAGCCCGTGAGCATGGCGACGAAGCACTCCGAGGTCGGTGCGACGACCTACGTCTTCGGCTACGGAGTGAACTCGACCAGCGGCGACAGTGATTACCGACTGCGTCGGGGAACCGAGCGCGTCGTGGACAACTCCTTCCCCGGCATCCTGACAACGGCGATCGACGGAAAGCCGTGCCATGGGGACTCCGGCGGCCCCCTGTTCAAGCTGGTCGACGGTGCGCGCTACCAGATCGGTGTGGTCTCCAGGCTTCCGCAGGGCGACCCCGTGAACTGTTCGGCGGGGCGGACGGTCTACTCCTCCGTGCCCGACAGCCTGGACTGGATCAACGGAGTCATGCGGGACTTCTGACGAATCCCGTACCCGAGCGATGCCCGCTGACCGGCGCAGCGGGCATCGCCGCATCCCGCCCGCCCGCCCGCGCACGCACGAGTTGGGTTCACGACTTGGCGGCGATGGCCAAGAACGAGAAATGCTTCACCGAAGGAAAAGCGGGAGAGGTGAAGTGCTCCTTCTTCCCGCGGCAGACCGGGGATATCGTGGTGGATATCCTTGACAATCTTTCCTGTGCCGGAACGGCCACGGTGCGGGTGGCGGCGTTCGCCCCGCACCGGGACGCGGTGGCGCAGAAGTTGAGGTCGCTGGCCGACCAGGGGTGCTCTGTACGCATCGTCCACAGCGACAGCAACGATGTAGGCAAGCTCTCCGGGCACGGGAACACACGCCGTCGCCGCCCGCCGGTCGGTCGTCGTTGCCGGTGTGTCCGCAGCCTGGACCTAGTACGCGCGGTACTTCCCGTTCCCGTAGATTGCCTGGTGGGCATGTGACGCGAGGCGAGGGGACAGGCAGCAAGGTGTCAGGGGCAAGGCAGGCCGTGCGCGAGGCCCGCAGGATCGTCGTCAAGGTGGGTTCCTCCTCGCTGACCACCGCCTCGGGCGGGCTGGACGCCGACCGCGTGGACGCGCTGGTCGACGTCCTGGCCAAGGTGCGCAGCGGCGGGGAGCGGGAGATCGTGCTGGTCTCCTCCGGCGCCATCGCCGCCGGGCTGGCCCCGCTGGGCCTGCGCCGCCGGCCCAAGGACCTGGCCCGCCAGCAGGCCGCCGCCAGCGTCGGCCAGGGCCTCCTGGTCGCCCGCTACACCGCCTCCTTCGCCCGCTACGGCGTGCGCGTCGGCCAGGTGCTGCTCACCTCGGACGACATGAGCCGCCGGGCCCACCACCGCAACGCCTCCCGCACCCTGGACAAGCTGCTCGCGATGGGCGCGTTCCCGGTCGTGAACGAGAACGACACGGTCGCCACCGACGAGATCCGCTTCGGCGACAACGACCGGCTCGCCGCCCTCGTCGCCCACCTCGTCCACGCCGACCTGCTGGTGCTGCTCTCCGACGTGGACGGCGTCTACGACGGCAACCCCAGCACACCCGGCACCTCCCGGATCGCCGAGGTGCGCGGACCGCGGGACCTCGCGGACGTCGAGATCGGCAGCGCCGGCAAGGCCGGGGTCGGCACCGGCGGCATGGTCACCAAGGTGGAGGCCGCCCGGATCGCCGCCGCGGCCGGCATCCCGGTGGTGCTGACCAGCGCGGTGCACGCCGCCGACGCCCTCGCCGGCCAGGACACCGGCACCTACTTCCACCCCACCGGCCGCCGCTCCGCCGACCGCCTGCTGTGGCTCCAGCACGCCTCCACCCCGCAGGGCGCGCTGACCCTGGACGAGGGGGCGGTGCGGGCCGTCGTGGAGCGCCGTACGTCGCTGCTGCCCGCCGGCATCGCCGCGGTCGAGGGCGACTTCACCGCGGGTGACCCGGTGGAGCTGCGCGACGGCGCCGGGCACGCGGTGGCCCGCGGGCTGGTCAACTTCGACGCCAAGGAGATCCCCCTGCTGATCGGCCGCTCCACCCGGGAGCTGGCCCGCGACCTGGGCCCGGCGTACGAACGCGAGGTCGTACACAGGGACGACCTGGTGCTGCTGAACCCGTAAGAGCGTCCGCGAAGGCGCGTGAGGACATCCGCACTGGTGTCCTTCTTGCGGCGAATCATCCGCTCCGGGTGGTGGACGTTCCGCAAAACCGCCACGCGATCCGCGACGGCCTGCTCAACTTTGACTCGAAGGTACATTCCGCGCGCGTGAAGGAGGCCGTCGTGAGACGAGTGCGCCCTGGGGCGGCGGCGTCCCGCGGTGGTGCCGGCTCCCGTGCGGCGGCCGGAGCGGACCGGGCCCCGCTGACCAGTGTGTCGGCCGGGGCCCGCTTCGAGGGCGAGGGGCCCGCGGACCTGCCCCGGCTGTGGCATGTCACCCTCAGTGTCTCCGGCGAGGCCGCCCCGCTGACCGAGGTCCGGCGAGCCCTGGAACAGCTCGCCCACGACCATCCCTTCCTGCTGACCAGCAGATACGCGGGCGATCACGCCGAGATCCGCTACTGGGAAGAGGCCCGCGACCTGCACGACGCGGCGGCCGTGGCATTGCGCCTGTGGGGCGAGCACCGGCAGACCGCCGGGCTGCCGCCCTGGGAGATCGTCGGCCTGGAGGTCATCGACCGGGCCACCTACCACCAGCGCATCGCCGAGGGCTACGGCCCGCCGCCGGCCAGCCCTGTCGGAGTTCACCCGTTTTGATCCCGTCTCGGGGTGTGGAACGACCGAGGAAGCGGCGCCCGCGGCGCACTACCCTTCCCTCATGACCACGCTCTCGCCGTACGACTCGATGTCCCCGGTCACCCAGGCCGCCTACCGCGCCAAGGCCGCCGCCGCCGACCTCGCGCCGCTGCCGCGGTCCGTGAAGGACGACGCGCTGCTCGCCATCGCGGACGCGCTGGAGGTCCGCACCAGCGAGATCGTCGAGGCCAACGCCCAGGACGTGGCGAGGGCCCGGGAGGCCGGCACCAGCGAGGGCATGATCGACCGGCTCACCCTCACCCCCGAGAGGGTCCGCGCGATCGCCTCCGACGTCCGGGACGTCGCCGCGCTGCCCGACCCGGTCGGCGAGGTCGTGCGCGGCTCCACGCTGCCCAACGGCATCGACCTGCGCCAGATCCGGGTGCCGCTCGGCGTCGTCGGGATCATCTACGAGGGCCGGCCGAACGTGACCGTGGACGCCGCCGCCCTGTGTTTGAAGTCCGGCAACGCGGTGCTGCTGCGCGGCTCCTCCTCCGCCTACCGGTCGAACACCGCGCTGGTGCGGGTGCTGCGCGACGCCGTGGGCGGGGCCGGACTGCCCGCCGACGCCGTCCAGCTGGTGCCCGGCGAGAGCCGGGACAGCGTGCGCGAGCTGATGCGGGCCCGCGGCCTGGTCGACGTGCTCATCCCGCGCGGCGGCGCCTCCCTGATCAACGCGGTCGTCCAGGAGTCCGTCGTCCCGGTGATCGAGACCGGCACCGGCAACTGCCACGTCTACGTCGACGCGCAGGCCGACCTCGACATGGCCGTCGAGATCCTGATCAACTCCAAGGCCCAGCGGGTCGGCGTCTGCAACGCCGCCGAGACCCTGCTGGTCCACCAGGACATCGCCGCCGAGTTCCTGCCGCGCGCCCTGGACGCCCTGGCCGAGGCCGGGGTGACCGTGCACGCCGACGAGCGGGTGATGGCGTACGCCAAGGACTCCCGGGCGACGGTCGTGGAGGCGACGCCGGAGGACTGGGAGACCGAGTACCTGTCGTACGACATCGCCGCCGCGGTCGTCGACTCGCTGGACCGGGCCGTGGAGCACATCCGGCTGTGGACCTCCGGTCACACCGAGGCCATCGTGACCACCTCGCAGCAGGCCGCCCGCAGGTTCACCCAGTTGGTCGATTCGACCACGGTCGCCGTGAACGCCTCCACCCGGTTCACCGACGGCGGCCAGTTCGGCTTCGGCGCCGAGATCGGCATCTCCACGCAGAAGCTGCACGCCCGGGGCCCGATGGGCCTGCCCGAGCTGACCAGCACCAAGTACATCGTGACCGGCGACGGGCACATCCGGCGCTGAGCGAGCGCACCGGCACCGGGCAGGCGCGTACCGGCCGGCGCGCGCCGGGTTCGTCCCGAGTGCGCCTCCCGCACGGTGTCTCACCCACCGGATGAATTTCCATACCGTCTGCCCAAATTGACCCCCCAGGTCTACTCTGGATCCGTGCCGGAGGACGTGGGGGGTACGCCGTTCCCTGACGGCTGGGAGCCCGACGACGACCACGACCGCGGAGTGTCGGACGAAGAGTTCGCCTCCGTGGTCTTCGACGAGGCCTTCGTACGCGCGGCCGCGGTGCATGAGCCGACCGCCGTGGAACGCCTCCTTGCCGCCGCCCAGGCCAGAGCGGACGCCGAGGCCCGCCGGGCCCGCGGCCGCGGCGAGCGCTACGACGACGGGTACGGCGGCGACGGGGCGGGCGGCTACGGCCGCGACCGCGAACTGGACACCCTCGACGACCCGGACTTCGCCGACGGCCCGGAGCCCGGCACCGGGGCCTACGGCAAGCAGGCCCGCTGGCACCGCCCGGTCGCCTGGCTGCTCGCCGTGGTGATGGGCGTCGGCATGGTGGCACTGGCCTTCGCCGCCGTCTACCGAGGCGCCTCCTCGGGCCGCCAGGACGCCCCGCTGCCCGCCTCCACCAACCTGGAGCAGGGCGGCACGGCCACTCCGTCGGCCTCCGCGGACTACTCCCAGCCCGCCGTCCCGGCGGTGCCCCGCACCCCCTGACAGGGGCCTCAACAGGCCTCGCACGGACGGAATCCGGCCCGGTGGGCGCCTGCCGGAAAGTGTCCTGCGGCCAGGCGTTTACCGGGGCTCCGCGAGACCTACCCTGAAGATATGGGCGGGCCTGGAGACCCACCTGAGGGGACACCCGACGGCGCCCCCAACGGTGCAGACGACGAGTACCGATCCGTCGTGTTCGACGAGTCCTTCGTCCGCGCTGCCCGCCTCCAGGAGTACTCCGCGCGCGAACGGGTCTCCGACCACGCGCCCGCCGTCCGCCGCCGTCCCCCGAGGCACCGCGGGCTGTCCCGGCAGGCCCTGATCCTGGTCCTGCTGGTGGCCGTCGCCTTCGGCACCGCGGTCTACATGGGGGTGCGCCACCCCTACCAGTCCGCCCAGACCGCCCGGCAGCCCGCCGTCGAACCGCTGCGGATGACCGTCATCCCGCTCGTCCCGCAGCGACCCGTCCCCGGCACCCCCGACACCGAACACCTGTACGCCTCCAGTCCGGCCGCCCAGTACCGCGTCGGCGCCGAGGGCATCCCGCTGCCCGCCGCCCGGCGCACCGCCCACTTCTCCGACGGCCAGGTGCTCAGCGCCCTCAGCACCGCCAAGGACTACGTCGTCCGCTCCTCGCTCTACCCCGAGGTGCTGACCGGCGGCCAGGTACGGCCCGTACGGGTGCTGCTCGACCCCGACCAACTCGACCAGTTCGACCGCAGCTTCGACCAGCCCACCGCCGACGGACAGCACGCCCCGACCGGCTGGCTGGTCCGCTTCGACCCGGCGAAGGCCGAACTCGCCGACCCCCGCATCCGCGTCCGCGGCAGCCTGTACGCCGAGGAGACCGACGCGGCCACCCTGGAGGTCACCGCCGACCACACCTTCGTGTACGCGCTGCGGCCGCCCGAGGCCGGCGGCGCGGCCGAGGCCTCGCTCTTCACCGTCCGCCGCGAGCTGCACTTCCGCTTCGACCGGGAGGACCTGCGTCTGCACCAGGCCCAGGTGGTCGGCTCGCACCTCCAGGCCGGGCCGCTGTCCTGCGCCGAGAACTCCAGCGACCGGCTGCGCCCGCTGCTGGCCGGCCAGACCGCCGAGGCGGGCCTCCCGGCCGGCACCGACCCGTACGCCTCCGACGGCGCCACGGCACTGTGCGGCACCCTGGCGGACAGCGCCCAGCCGAAGGTCTGAAGCTTGCTACGCCTGACCCTCGACGTCCTCGTCCTCGGCGGGGCGGTCGTCGGCGGGGCGGTTCCCGGCCGGGCGGTCGTCGGCGGGTCGGTCCTCGGAGGCCCGCGCGCCGGTGAAGCCGGTGAAACCGCGCCGCACCCGGCCGCCCAGGTCCCCGGCGCCGCCCGCGATGTCCGTGACCAGCTTCATCAGCGGATCCTTGGAGCCGCGCACCTCCGACGCGTAGTGCGCCGCCGACTCCCGCAGACCGTCCGAGACCTTGGCGTCCCGGTCCTCGCCGCGCCGCGGGTAGTGGCCGTCCATCAGCCGCTGGTGGTCCCGGGTGGCCGCCCACTTCTTCAGCTCGGCCGCGCGGACGGTGGCGAAGGGATGCGAGCGGGGCAGCACATTGAGGATCTTCAGCACCGAGTCGCGCAGGTCGCCGCTCGCCTCGTACTCCTCGGCCTGCTCCAGGAACGCGTCCACGTTCATCTCGTGCAGATGGCCGCCGCCCGCCAGCTTCATCAGGCCGCGCAGCGAGGCGTGCAGGTCCTGGCCGACCAGCAGGCCCGCGCGGTCGGCGGACAGCTCCGACTTGCGGAACCACTCGCGCAACGCGGTCACGATCGCCATGATCGCGACATTGCCCAGCGGGATCCACGCCACCCGCGACGCCAGGTTCGTCAGGAACAGCAGGAGCGTGCTGTAGGCGGAGTGACCGGACAGCGCGTGGCCGACCTCGTGGCCGATCACCGCCCGCATCTCCTCCTCGTCCAGCAGCTCGACCATGCCCGTGCTGACCACGACGACCGGCTCGTCCACGCCGACGCACATCGCGTTCGGCTGCGGGTCCTGCTGGACGTACATCGGCGGGACCTTCTCCAGGTCCAGGATGTGGCAGGCGTCCAGGAGCATGGCGTGCAGATGCGGGAACTGCCGCTCCGAGACGCGCACCGAGTCGGACAGGAACAGCAGCCTCATGCTCCGCTCGGGCAGCAGTCCTCTGAGCGCCTTGAACGCGGTGTCGAAGCCGCTCAGCCGGCGCAGGGCGACCAGCGCGGAACGGTCGGCCGGGTGCTCGTACGCCCGCGAGGAGATCTCCGGGAAGCGCCGGCGCCGTCTGCCCGGCGGATGCCCGGGCCCGGTCCGCGGATGGCCGTCGTAGGACATCGTGTCCCCCTGTCGCGTCGGTGTGCCCGGTACGGGCTCCGCGCCCGGACCGTGGGCCTGGCCGTGCCCCCGAAGCAGGGCCCAGCCTAGGCGGAGATACCGTGGACGGGCAGCACAGCGAAGGAGTACCACGTCATGGACCACAACGCCGCGTCCGCCTGGCTCATGGCCGCCGAGCAGGAAGGGGCCGGGAATCTCCTGCGGATCATCCTGGTCGTGATGCTGCTGGGCTGTGTGCTGGCCGCCTGGATCCTGCTGCGGGGTTACAGGCGGAAGGACGACTGACGGACCGCCGGGGTTGCCCGACGGCGGAGTCGGGGTGATCGCCGCGGAGCCGCCCGCTTACGATGGGCCGACATCTTTATCCCGCCCACAGCGATAGGTCCTGACGAAGATGAGCCTCCACACCACCGCCGCCCAGCTGGTCACCCTCGCCTCCGAGGGCGGGGAGCACGGCGGCAACCACGACAGCCTCAACCCGCTGCTCACCGGGGGCGGTGCGTTCGTCGTCCTGTTGCTGCTCCTGTGGGTCACCACCCGCTTCAACCGCGACCGCTGAGGTCCGGGTCGAGTCCGGCCGTCGGAGCACACAGACCGGGCCGGTAGGGTCTGCACGCATGGGGAAGCAGGACATGCCTACCGGTCCGGCGAACGACTCGCCGCGGGCAGCGAGCGGCGGCAAGCGCCGCCTGGGCGTCATGGGCGGAACGTTCGACCCGATCCACCACGGCCACCTGGTGGCCGCGAGCGAGGTCGCCGCGCAGTTCCACCTCGACGAGGTCGTCTTCGTGCCGACCGGCCAGCCGTGGCAGAAGAGCCACCGCGCCGTCTCCCCGGCCGAGGACCGCTATCTGATGACGGTCATCGCGACCGCCGAGAACCCGCAGTTCTCGGTCAGCCGCATCGACATCGACCGCGGCGGACCCACCTACACCACGGACACCCTGCGGGATCTGCGCGCGCTCAACCCCGACACGGACCTGTTCTTCATCACCGGTGCCGACGCCCTCGCCCAGATCCTCACCTGGCGGGACACCGAAGAGCTGTTCTCCCTGGCACACTTCATCGGAGTCACCCGTCCGGGGCACCACCTGAACGACCCCGGACTCCCGGAGGGCATCGTCTCGCTCGTCGAGGTCCCCGCCCTCGCCATCTCGTCCACGGACTGCCGTGCGCGAGTCGCCAAGGGCGACCCCATCTGGTATCTGGTGCCGGACGGAGTCGTGCGCTACATCACCAAGCGCGAGCTGTACCGCGGCGAGTGAGCCGAGAGGGGCACCGGTGAACGACCGATACGACGCGGGCTACGGGTCGGAGTACGAGGGCGACCCGTACGAGCTCGTCGGCTATGACGAGTACGGCCGGCCTGTCTACCGGCAGGTGCCGCAGCAGCCGCCGCAGGGGCAGTCCTACGACCCCGCACAGTCCTACGACCCCGCACAGTCCTACGACCGCACGCAGTCCTACGACCCCTACGGGCAGCAGCAGGGCCATCCGCAGGCCTCCCAGGGCTACGGCTACGACCCGTACGCCACCGGCCAGCAGCCGCCCGCACCCGCCTACGACCCCTACGGGACCGGGCAGCAGCCGCCGGTGCCGTCCTCGTACGACGGCGGCTACGACGGCTACGGCTCCCACGGGTCCCAGGACGCCCACGACCCCTACGGGCAGGGCGCCGCGGCCGCCGCCCCGCAGCCGCGCGTCGCCGAGCAGACCGCCTACATCCCGCAGCAGGCCCGGCCCGCCGACGAGGACGGCCGCACCGCCCCCGCGCGGGAGGACTTCCACCGCGAGGACCGCGACTACCGCACCGAGCAGTTCGCGTTCGTGGAGGAGCCCGACGGCGACTCCGAGGACGTCATCGACTGGCTGGCGTTCACCGAGAACCGCACCGAGCGCCGCGAGGAGGCCCGGCGCCGCGCCCGCAGCCGGCTCGTCGCCCTCGTCGTGGTCCTCGCCCTGGTCGCGGTCGGCGGCGCCGGCTGGCTCTGGTACGCCGGGAAGCTGCCCGGACTGTCCTCCTCCGACGACAAGACCGGCAGCACGACGGCCGGCGGCGCCCAGAAGCGCGACGTGCTCGTCGTCCACCTGCACGACACCAAGAAGGGCGGCACCTCCACCGCCCTGCTGGTCGACAACACCACCACCGAGCAGGGCACCACCGTCCTGCTGCCCAACTCCCTCGCCCTGACCGGCGACGACGGCACCACCACGCTCGCCAAGTCGGTCGAGGACGACGGCTCCTCCGGCACCCGCGAGGCCCTGGACACCGTCCTCGGCACCTCCATCCAGGGCACCTGGCGGCTGGACACGCCCTACCTGGAGATCCTGGTCGACCTCGTCGGCAACATCGAGGTCGACACCGACACCGACGTGCCCGACCCGGCCGCCGAGAAAAAGGGCCAGTCGCCCCTGGTCAGCCAGGGCAAGAGCCAGACCCTCAGCGGCAAGATGGCCGTCGCCTACGCCACCTACCGTGCCCCCGGCGAGGCCCAGAACGCCCAGCTGGCGCGGTTCGGGCAGGTCATGCAGGGCGTGCTGCGCAAGATGTCGTCGGACGCCGACGCGGCCACCACCACCGTGCAGACGCTGGCGCAGATCCTCGAACCGCCGCTCACCGACAAGGACCTCGGAACCTTCCTCGCCGCCCTGGCCGACCTCGCCAAGAGCGGCGCCTACAAGACCGCGCTGCTGCCCGTCCAGACCGACGGCACGCTCACCGCGGAGGCGAGCGACAGCGTGGTCGAGGACGTCCTCGGCGGCACCGCCAAGAGCCCCGACCAGGGCGCGGCCGTCCGCGTCTCGGTGCGCAACGCCAGCGGTGTGAAGGACAACACGGAGAAGGCCCGCGTGGTGCTCCTCAACGGCGGCTTCACCTTCCTGGGAGGCGGAGCGGCGGGCAGCGCCCGGGCCACCTCCACGGTCACCTACGCGCAGGCCGCCGACAAGGAGAACGCCATCGAGGTCGCCAAGACCCTGGGCCTGCCCGCGAGCGCGGTCACCAAGGGCGAGGTCTCCGCCAACGCGAACGTGTCGGTGGTCCTGGGCCAGGACTACGACCCGTCCTCGTAGCCCCATAGCGCAGGCGTTCGGGGGTCCCGCGAAACGGCGTGGGGCCCCCTCTGCGGTCGTGAGACCCTTGAAGGCAACTGACCGCCTAGGGAAAGCCGTGTAGTGACCGCAACCGACCGCTCGCTGGAGCTCATCACCACCGCCGCCCAGGCGGCCGCCGACAAGCTCGCGCACGATGTCATCGCCTACGACGTGAGCGACGTCCTGTCGATCACGGACGCCTTCCTGCTGGCGTCCGCGCCCAACGACCGCCAGGTCAAGTCGATCGTCGACGAGATCGAGGAACGGCTCCAGAAGGAACTCGGCGCCAAGCCGGTGCGCCGCGAGGGCGACCGCGAGTCCCGCTGGATCCTGCTCGACTACGTCGACATCGTCGTCCACGTCCAGCACAGCGAGGAGCGTGTCTTCTACGCCCTGGAGCGGCTGTGGAAGGACTGCCCGGAGCTGGAGCTGCCCGCCGACGCCAAGGCCACGCGCGGCAAGGCCGAGGAGCACGCCAAGCTCCAGGCCGCCGACGACGCCGCCGAAGCGGACGGTGAGTGGCGGTGAGCCCCACCGGTGAGGTGACCGCCGGGAACCAGGGCCGGGGCCGCCGCGTCATCCTGTGGCGGCACGGGCAGACCTCGTGGAACGTGGAGCGCCGCTTCCAGGGCACCACGGACGTCGAGCTCACCGAGACCGGCGTCGCCCAGGCCCGCCGGGCCGCCCGCCTGCTGGCCTCGCTGCGGCCCGACGCCATCGTCGCCTCGGACCTGCGGCGGGCCGCGAACACCGCCGCCGAACTGGCCGCCCTCACCGGCCTCGACGTGACCCTCGACGAGGGCCTGCGGGAGACCTACGCGGGCGTCTGGCAGGGCCTGACGCACGACGAGATCATCGCCCGGCACGGCGAGGAGTACGCCGCGTGGAAGCGCGGCGAGGCGGTGCGCCGCGGCGGCGGCGAACTGGAGACCGAGGTCGCCGACCGCGCGGCCCCGGTGGTGCTCCGGCACGCCGAGAAGCTGCCCGACGACGGCACGCTCGTCGTGGTCAGCCACGGCGGCACCATCCGCACCACCATCGGCCGGCTGCTCGGCCTGGAGGCCCGCCACTGGGAGAGCCTCGGCGGCCTGTCCAACTGCTGCTGGTCCGTGCTCGGCGAGGGCGCCCGCGGCTGGCGGCTGCTGGAGCACAACGCCGGCACCCTGCCGGAGCCGGTGCTCGGCGACGACGACTGAGCCGTGACGGCGCGGACTCCGGGCCCCGGGGGCCCGGATTTCACTTTCCGGCAGGTCGCAGGCTAAAGTTCTTCTTGTTCGGCCCGCCAAGCGGGAAGAACAGATGGGGCTATAGCTCAGTTGGTAGAGCGCCTGCATGGCATGCAGGAGGTCAGGAGTTCAATTCTCCTTAGCTCCACGGTTGAATCCCGTCCCCCGCAGGGGGGCGGGATTTTTCGTCTGAGCTCTTGAGCTGTTGAGCACATGAGGCCCAAGAGGCGTATACCTCTGTGGTGGAGTGTCGGCGGGTGCCGTGTCCGGACTGGTACCGAGGCGTCGCTGACCGTGTCGCTCCGGTCGTGGCAGAATCAAACGGCCGGAAGGGGACGCGGCCCGACGGGAGGGAGTAGCGATGCCTGCGAGCATCCCTGAGGAGGGCGGCCACCTCCTCGGTGAAGCAGCGTTGATACACGGCACGGTCACCCGGCTCAGCTGCCCTTCCTGCGGTTCCGCGCATGTCGCCCAAGTCCTCGGCGACAACGGCGGGATCTCCTACGTGTGCACGGCCTGCGGCCACAGCTGGAGCTGATCGATGGGTGCACACAGGCGGAAGTGCGACTGGTGCGGCAGTGGCACGCCGATCGTCCGCGACATGGAACCGGTGAACCCCGACTACCAGTACTGGTGCGAGGAATGCGCGCGGGCGCTGATCATAAAAGGCGACCCGATCGAGACCTACCGCGAGCTGGAGGGCGAGCCGATCTACGGCCGGCTCCTGGAGGAGCACTGCACCCTCAAGCGGTTCTACTCTTTCGTGACGGCCTGACTCCCGCCTCGGTACCGGCCACCAGATTCGGACATAGTGCCCTGAATCCGGGCATGTTGGAAACGATTTGGTGTTCCACCGGGGGGACCGTGTAATGTTCTCTGTGTCGCCGCGAGGGAAACCCGCAAGGGAAACCGAAGCGGACGGCACACCGCAAGGGGCTATAGCTCAGTTGGTAGAGCGCCTGCATGGCATGCAGGAGGTCAGGAGTTCAATTCTCCTTAGCTCCACAGCAGATCCCGCCGGATCGGAAACGATCCGGCGGGATCTTTTCGTATGTCCCGCCCTCCGCTCAGCGGCCGAGCGCGCGGCGGCCGCGGCCCTGGGACAGCACCGGCAGATTGCTGCGGGCCGGCTGCTGGGAGCGGGTGTCCTCCTCCAGGCGCAGAGCGAGCGCCGGGCAGCGGCGGACCGCGCGCAGGGCCTTCGCCTCGGCGTACCGGGGGACGGCCGCCTGGGCGACGGTGGGGAAGCCGTCGGCGCCCAGTTCGAAGACCTCCGGGAGGATGTCGGCGCACAGGCCGTGCCCCCGGCACAGCGTCCAGTCGACGTAGATCTTCTGACGGCTCGGGCCGTTCTCCTCGGCGGTGCCGCCGCCCGGGGCGCCGGTCGGGCCCATGCCGCCCTCGAAGAGCGGCAGGACGCCCTGCACGGGCCGTCCGCAGCCGTTGCCGAGGACATGCGCGGCCAGGTCGTCGGTGAACGCCTTGATGGTCGACTCCAGGAACATCGCCGAGCCGTCCGGGTGCGAGCAGGCGCCGCGCCGCTTCACGTTCTTCGCGACCTGCTTCACCGCCTCCAGGGCGGCCGGTCCGCCGCCGTTCAGGATGTCCTCAAGTCCGCGCGCGGCGGCCGGCAGGCCGAGGTAGCAGGGGCCGCACTGGCCCGCGCTCTCCTCGGCCAGCCACTGCGCCACCCGCAGCGACTCGCCCAGCGGACAGGTCTCCTGCCCGATCGGCAGGATCGCCCCGGCGCCCAGTGAACCGCCCACCGCGTCCAGCGAGTTGCGGGAGACGATCGCCTCGTCGACGGTCGCCGCGTCGATCCACTTGCCGTGGTAGCCGCCGGTCAGCACGCCCTGCGGCACCGGCGGGGCGCCGGCGAGCTGGAGGACGTAGCGCAGCGGCACGCCGGTGGGGACCTCGATCACCATGGGCCGGGCGACCGCGCCGGACACCGTGAGCATCACGGTGCCCGGCTCGTCGTACAGGCCGGTGTTGCCGTAGCGCTCCGGGCCGATCCGCGCGGCGATGGCCAGCTGCGCGAACGTCTCGGCGTTCGACAGCAGGGTGGGCGCGCCGCCCACGCCGCTCTGCGAGGCGCTGATCTTGCGGCCGGGCGGGATGGCCGGGCCGCCGTCGATCGAGCGGATCAGGGAGGCGGCGGCCCCGGTGACCATCCGGACCGGATTGCGCTGGACGCGCGCGCGCAGCGCCGAGCGGCGGCCGTTGCTCAGGCCGCGCTCGGCGAGCGCGGCCTCCATGGAGCGCTGGGTGGACTCCCGGGTGACCCCCACCACGAGCGTGCGGGCGCCCAGGGCCTCGGCGCACAGCAGGGCGCCGTCCAGGATCAGGTGCGGGGCGCGGTTGATCAGCACCGTGTCCTTGCGGCAGGCCGGTTCGTCCTCGCTTCCGTTGACCACGACCACCGGGCGCACGCCGCGGCGGATCGCCGATTCGGCGACCGACCGCAGCTTCTTGTGGAAGGGGAAGCCCGCGCCGCCGCGGCCCCTGAGATTGATGCGTTCGGCGAGCTGTGCGAGCTGCTCGCCGCCGAGCGGTTCGAGCGGCCCGTGCACCTTGAGGTGCATGGGCAGATCGAGTCTTTCGACAAGGTCGAAGCCCGACGTGAGCTGAGGAAGCCCGACCACGCGGACTTCGGGTACGTCGGGCAGGGCCTCGTTCACCTAAAAGCCTCCGGAAGGCGTGTTCCAAGGTTCGGCAGTACCCGGTGCGTCGAAGTCGTAGGACGCACCGGGCAGTGTTTGTGTGGCGGGACCGCTGTTGTCGTACGTGTCGTCCGGGATGTACGTGCCGTAGAGGGCGTTCGACTCAGTGGTGTCGTACACATCACTGACGGGGAAGCCCTCGGTGCCCGGATTGCCATAGGCCGGGATGGTGTGTCCGGTGTCCTGGAGGGGGTCGTACGCCGACCGGGGTGCCTCGCCGACCGGCGGCGGGGACGGGATCGGCCAGGCGCTGTCCACGCGGGGCAGCGCTTCGGTGGGCTGGAGGCCGGTCGGGTCCGTCCCCGGGGTGCGGTCGGTCCCGAAGCCCTGCCGGGGCCGCGGGGTGGACACCGCGCGGTAGGCGGCCGCGAAACCGCCGGTGGACTCGGCGGAGCGCTCCGCGGTCTCGTACGGGCGCGGGTTGTCGTAGCCCGCGCGGGTGCCGTCGTGGCCCCCGCGCGGTGCCTCGCGGCCCGGCCGGGCGGACGGGGCGGCTCCCCGCGCGCGGCTCGCGTCCAGGTCCTCGCGGCCCTGCGGCTCACCGCCGCCGAGCAGTGCGGCGAGCCGGTCGGCGACCTCGCGCTTGACCGGTCGGGGCGCCGCGCGCAGCGCCAGGGCCGCGATGACGGCGACCAGGCACAGGCCGTAGAGGAACACGAAGACCGGCTTGGCCTGGCGGCCCGCGAACAGGCCGTGGACCAGCGCCGCGCACCAGGCGGGGTAGGCCAGCATGTGCATGGTGCGCCAGTGGGCGGCGACCGGGGCCGGGGAGGCGAAGGCGCTGCGCAGGGCGCCGGTGATGCCCACGAAGATCATGAGCAGTCCGGCCAGCGAGCCGAGCCCGATCAGGCCGGCGCTTCCGGTGACGCCGAGCGAGAACGGGATCAGCGCGGCGAGCAGGTCGACGTGGTCGAGCGCCAGCTTGGTGATGACGTGCAGCAACAGGAAGGCGATCGAGGCGACCGCCGTCGTCCGGTGCACGGCCTGGCCGATGATCCGCTGGCGCGCGTTGAGGAAGATCCGGTCCTGGGCCATCAGGCCCCAGATCACCGAGCAGCTCAGGGACACCAGGCTGAGCACGCCCGCGCCGAAGTTCAGGAACTCGCGGAAGGTGTCACCTCCGGCCAGGACGAGCACGGGTATGAGGACCAGCACGGCCGCCGATGCCGCGCCGGTGGTCGACCGGCCCGGTCTGGCGAGCGTGCTGTTACTGCGACGAGAGTTCATGGGGCAACTCCGAGCGGATTCGTAAAGCGGTCCCGCGCGGCACTCTAGGTCGCGACCTACCGAGGGGTACGAGGTTTGAGTTATTGCGTTGTTATCAAATGACAATGCGGTTGTTGTGATGCCCCTTAGTGGCTGTTACGCGAAGTAACCCTTGACCTTGGTTCAGCTTTTCCGGGCCCGCCGGGGCTCGTGGAACGTCGTCGCGGCCCCGCGCGGCCCTGCGGTACCCTGACGCCATGCGTGCCGTACGCCTTCTGCTTAGCGGGCCGCGCTGATCAGTCCCGGCCACCGGACGAGTCGAGTGGCCGGCATCGGCGCGGCGTCCCCTCCTGTGCGAGGGGATTTTTCGTTTCTCGACAGCCGTAGGCAGAGACGATCGATGGAGCTTTGAGGATCATGAGCGAGACGAACCCCGCAGCCACCACTGGCATGTCCGCGGATGCCGCGCCGCACCGCTACACGGCCGCCGTGGCCGCGGAGATCGAGGCACGCTGGCAGGACTTCTGGGACGCCGAGGGCACCTACGCGGCGCCGAACCCGAGCGGTGACCTGGCGGGCGACCCGGAACTGGCCGCCAAGCCCAAGAAGTTCATCATGGACATGTTCCCGTACCCCTCCGGTGCGGGCCTGCACGTCGGCCACCCCCTGGGTTACATCGCCACCGACGTCTTCGCGCGCTTCCAGCGCATGACCGGCCACAACGTCCTGCACACCCTGGGCTTCGACGCCTTCGGCCTGCCCGCCGAGCAGTACGCCGTGCAGACCGGCACGCACCCGCGCGTGTCCACCGAGGCCAACATCGAGAACATGAAGGCCCAGCTGCGCCGGCTGGGCCTGGGCCACGACAAGCGCCGGTCGTTCGCCACGATCGACCCGGACTACTACAAGTGGACCCAGTGGATCTTCCTGCAGATCTTCAACTCCTGGTACGACGAGGAGGCGAAGAAGGCCCGGCCCATCGCCGAGCTGGTCGCCGCCTTCGAGTCCGGTGAGCGCGCGGTGCCCGGCGGCCGCTCCTGGAACGAGCTGAGCGCCACCGAGCGCGCCGACGTCCTGGGCGAGTACCGCCTGGCCTACGCCTCCGACGCGCCGGTCAACTGGTGTCCCGGCCTGGGCACCGTGCTGGCCAACGAGGAGGTCACCGCCGACGGCCGCTCCGAGCGCGGCAACTACCCGGTCTTCAAGGCCAAGCTGCGCCAGTGGAACATGCGCATCACCGCCTACGCCGACCGGCTGCTGGACGACCTGGACGAGCTGGACTGGCCCGAGGCCATCAAGCTGCAGCAGCGCAACTGGATCGGCCGCTCCGAGGGCGCCCGCGTCGACTTCCCCGTCGGCGGCGAGCACATCACCGTCTTCACCACCCGCCAGGACACCCTGTTCGGCGCCACCTACATGGTGCTGGCGCCCGAGCACCCGCTGGTCGACGAGGTCACCCCGGCCGCCTGGCCCGAGGGCACCCACCAGGTGTGGACCGGCGGGCACGCCACCCCGGCCGAGGCCGTCGCCGCCTACCGCGCGCAGGCCGCCTCCAAGTCCGACGTCGAGCGGCAGGCCGACGCCAAGGACAAGACCGGCGTCTTCACCGGCGCCTACGCCACCAACCCGGTCAACGGCGAACAGGTCCCGGTCTTCATCGCCGACTACGTCCTGATGGGCTACGGCACCGGCGCGATCATGGCCGTCCCGGCTCACGACACCCGCGACTTCGCCTTCGCCCGCGCCTTCGAGCTGCCGATGCGCTGTGTGGTCCAGCCCAGCGACGGCCGCGGCACCGACCCCTCGACCTGGGACGACGCCTTCGCCTCCTACGACGCGAAGATCGTCAACTCGGCGAGCGACGAGGTCTCCCTGGACGGCCTGGGCGTCGTCGAGGCCAAGGCCCGCATCACCGACTGGCTGCAGAGCAAGGGCATCGGCGAGGGCACCGTCAACTTCCGGCTGCGCGACTGGCTGTTCAGCCGCCAGCGCTACTGGGGCGAGCCCTTCCCGATCGTCTACGACGAGGACGGCATCGCCCACCCGCTGCCCGAGTCGATGCTGCCCCTGGAGCTGCCCGAGGTCGAGGACTACAGCCCGCGCACCTTCGACCCGGACGACGCCGACACCCAGCCCGAGACCCCGCTGTCCCGCAACGAGGACTGGGTCAACGTCACCCTGGACCTGGGCGACGGGCCGAAGAAGTACCGCCGCGAGACCAACACCATGCCCAACTGGGCCGGTTCCTGCTGGTACGAGCTGCGCTACCTGGACCCGCACAACTCCGAGAAGCTGGTCGACCCGGCGATCGAGCAGTACTGGATGGGCCCGCGCGAGGGCCTGCCGCACGGCGGCGTCGACCTGTACGTCGGCGGCGCCGAGCACGCCGTGCTGCACCTGCTGTACGCGCGCTTCTGGTCCAAGGTGCTGTTCGACCTGGGGCACATCTCCTCGGCCGAGCCGTTCCACAAGCTGTTCAACCAGGGCATGATCCAGGCCTACGTCTACCGGGACAGCCGCGGCATCGCGGTGCCGGCCGCCGAGGTGGAGGAGCGCGACGGCGCCTTCTACTACCAGGGCGAGAAGGTCTCCCGGCTGCTGGGCAAGATGGGCAAGTCCCTGAAGAACGCCGTCACCCCGGACGAGATCTGCGCCGAGTACGGCGCCGACACCCTGCGCCTGTACGAGATGGCCATGGGCCCGCTGGACGTCTCCCGGCCGTGGGACACCCGCGCGGTGGTCGGTCAGTTCCGGCTGCTGCAGCGCCTGTGGCGCAACATCGTCGACGAGGCGACCGGCGAGATCACGGTCTCCGACGCCGAGGCCGACGAGGAGACGCTGCGCGCGCTGCACAAGGCGATCGACGGTGTCCGCGGCGACCTGGAGGGCATGCGGTTCAACACCGCCATCGCCAAGGTCACCGAGCTGAACAACCACCTGACCAAGACCGGCGGCGCCGTGCCGCGGTCGGTGGCCGAGCCGCTGGTGCTGCTGGTCGCCCCGCTGGCCCCGCACATCGCCGAGGAGCTGTGGCGCAAGCTGGGCCACACCGGCTCGGTCGTCCACCAGGACTTCCCGGTCGCCGACCCGGCGTACGTCGTGGACGAGACGGTCACCTGCGTCGTCCAGATCAAGGGCAAGGTCAAGGCGCGTCTGGAGGTCTCCCCGGGCATCTCCGAGGAGGAGCTGGAGAAGGTCGCGCTGGCCGACGAGAAGGTCGTCGCGGCGCTGGACGGCGCCGGGATCCGCAAGGTGATCGTGCGGGCGCCGAAGCTGGTGAACATCGTTCCGGCGTGATGACGCGGTGACGTGATGGCGTGGTCACGCGGTGACGTGATGGCGTGGTGTGACGCGGTGGCGTGATGCTGCCGGTGACTCGACGACGCGGTGATGTGACGACGCGGTGACGCGGTGACGAGCGTCTGGCGTGTCCCCTAGGGGTGCGCTCGGGGATCGATGCGGGCAGGTTCGGGGTTCTTCCGGAACTCCGGACCTGCCCGCTGCGTTTACCGTGGAAGAGCGGCGCGGCGAGTGCCGCGGCGAGCGCAAGGGCCGAGGAGGAGCGTCGTGGAAGCAGTGATCGCAGTGGTGGCCCTGCTCTTCGTGCTCTTCGTGGCACTCGGGGTGTACGCCACGGTGAAGGCCGTCGGCGCCGCCAAGCGCGGCGTGGACCGCACGATCACCCAGGCCCGGCGCACCGTCGAGGACCACACCCTGCGCGCCAAGTCCTTCGCCCAGCCCGGCCCGGTCGGCGAGCTCGCCCAGCTCCGGCTGAAGCTGCGCACCTCGATGCGGGCCACCCAGGACGCGCTGCACGCGGGCGCCCCCGAGGACGAGTCCCTGAAGGAGTCGCTCGGCCTCTTCCAGCGGCTCAGCGCCCACGGCCACGAACTGGACGCCGAACTGCGGCGCCTGGAGACCGAGCCGGACCGGGCCACCCTCGCCGAGCGGCTGCCCGCCCTGCGCGAGCGCACCGAGCGCATCACCCGCTCGGCGGACTCCCTGCGCTGGGCCGCCCGGGACCGCGCCCGCCACTTCGCGGACGACGACCTCGACTCGCTCAGCGCCCAGATCGACGTGGAGACCGGCGCCCTGCGGCACTGGACCACGGAGGAGCCCCCCGCGGCCACCGCCGGCGCCACCCCGCCGCCGCCCTGGCCCGCCGCGCCGGCCGCGGACCCCGCCGCCGATCCGGCCGCGCGGCAGCAGACCTGGCCGGACACCCCGCAGACCCGGACCGCCGACGAGCCGGCCCGCCCGGCCATCACTCCGCCGGACCCGCGGCCGGCCTACCCCTGGCAGAAGAAGCCGCGCCCCGAGAGCACCACCTGAGGCGGCCCTCGTCGGCCGCGTTCCGGCGCAGGTGAGAGGGCCGGGCTGCCGTCCGGGCGCTACGCCAGGTAACCTCCAGCTCATGTCCCGCCATGTCGCGATCGTCACCGATTCAACGGCCTACCTGCCGCCGCGGACGATGGAGCGCCACGGCATCACCGCGGTGCCCCTGACCGTGGTCCTCGGCGACCGCGCGCTCGAAGAGGGCACCGAGATCTCGACCCGCTCGCTGGCCCAGGCGCTCCAGAAGCGACGGCCCGTCACCACCTCGCGCCCCAGCCCCGAGCAGTTCGCCGAGACCTACCGCAAGGCCGCCGAGGCGGGCGCGTCCGGGATCGTCTCCCTCCACCTCTCCGCCGAACTGTCCGGCACCTACGACGCGGCGGTGCTCGCGGCGAAAGAGGCACCGGTGCCGGTACGGGTGGTCGACACCGGCATGATCGCCATGGCGCTGGGCTTCTGCGCGGTGGCCGCGGCCGAGGCGGCGGAATCCGGCGGCTCCGTGGACGAGGCCGTCGCGGCGGCGGAGAAGCGAGCCGCCGGCACCGACGCCTACTTCTACGTCGACACCCTGGAGTATCTGCGCCGCGGCGGCCGGATCGGCACCGCGCAGGCCCTGTTCGGCTCCGCGCTCGCGGTGAAGCCGCTGCTCCAGCTCGACGGCGGCCGGATCGGGCCGCTGGAGAAGGTGCGGACGGCGTCCAAGGCCATCGCCCGGCTGGAGGAGATCGTCGCCGAGCGGGCGGGTGTCGCCCCCGTCGACATCGCCGTCCACCACCTCGCCGCGGCCGACCGTGCCGCCGCGCTGGCCGAGCGGCTGCGGGCGCGGGTGCCGGGGCTGGCGGAGCTGCATGTGAGCGAGGTCGGCGCGGTCATCGGGGCGCATACCGGGCCCGGACTGCTGGGAGTTGTGGTCTCCTCGCGGTGACGGACGCCGGGCGGTGCCCTCTCACGGGTGACGCGGTTGTCCACAACCGGGCGGTTCTCCCCGGGAATTGACCAAGATCATCGCGAGGGCGGGGAGCTGTCCGATCCTCGTCGCATGGCACTTCGATCACGCACACGCACCACGTCCGCCACCAGCGGCCCGGGCCGGGGCCCCGCCTCCGACGGCCGGACCCGTCGACGCCGTACGCCCTCGCGAGCAGCGGGCGCCGTGGGCGCCGCCCGGCAGCGGCACGCCTCCGCCGACGAACTGCGCCGCCGGGCGCGGGTGCTGTTCGGGGAAAGGGCGGGGGTGGGGTTGTCGGTGGAGCCGGAGGCGGGGTTGTCGGCGGGGCCGGAGTCTGGGGTCGCTGGAGGGTCTGCCGGGGCGCCGGCCGTCGGGGCGTCCGTCGCCAGGGTGCCCGATGTCGGGGAGTCCGTCGCAGAGGTGTCTGCCGTCGGGGAGTCCGTCGCAGAGGTGTCTGCCGTCGGGGCGTCGGCCGTCGGGGTGGCCGGCGGGTCCTGGCGGGAGCGGGCCGGGCTCGCGTTGCGGGAGCGGGAGCGGGAGCCGGAGCTGGGGCGGGGGCCGGAGCCGGGGGTTGGGCCGTCGGTGGAGCCGGAGTCTGGGGTCGTAGGGGAGCCCGCCGCGGCGTCTGTCGCCGAGGCGTCGGCCGTCGGGGTGCCCAGCGGGTCCTGGCGGGAGCGGGCCGGGCTCGCGTTGCGGGAGTGGGAGCGAGAGCGGGGGCGGGAGCCGGGGGTGGGGCCGTCGGTGGAGCCGGGGTCTGGGGTCGTAGGGGAGCCCGCTGCGGCGTCTGTCGTCGAGGCGTCGGCCGTCGGGGTGCCCGGCGGGTCCTGGCGGGAGCGGGCCGGGTTGGCCTTGCGGGAGCGGATGCCGCTGTGGTTGCAGGCCAGGGTCGGGCTGGAGCGCCGGAGTGTGGTGGCGCTGACCGTCCTGCTCGTCGTCGCAGCCGGGTTCGCCGCGCAGCACTTCTGGAGCGGGCGGACCGAGACGGTACCGCCACCGGAGGTGGTGGAGGCGGCGGCCGCTCGCGAGCACGGGCACGCGGGCGGGGGCCCTGAGGCGGGGTCGACGGCCGCACCCGGCGTGGCCGTCGGCGCTACGCCCGCCACCGAGATCGTGGTGGACGTCAGCGGGAAGGTGCGGGAGCCCGGGATCCACCGGCTGCCGGCCGGGGCGCGGGTCGTGGACGCCCTGGAGGCGGCGGGCGGAGTACGGCCGGGCACGGACCTTCGAGGGCTGAACCGGGCGAGGTTCCTCGTGGACGGCGAGCAGGTGGTCGTCGGCGGCCCCGCCTCGGCCGCGGCGCCTCCGGCAGGTGCTCCGGCCACCGGGACGGCACCGGCCGGCCCCGTCAGCCTCAACACCGCCACGGTGAAACAGCTCGACACCCTGCCCGGCGTCGGTCCGGTGCTGGCCCAGCACATCGTCGACTACCGCATCCGGCACGGCGGCTTCCGCTCGGTGGACGAACTGCGGGAGGTCAACGGCATCGGCGAGCGCCGCTTCGCCGACCTGCGGAATCTCGTGCAGCCATGAGGCACGGGGAGGAGCCGCGCGCCGTGGGCCGGCACGCGGTGCACGCGGCGTCCGGGAACCGGCTGGGAGCGGCCCATCCGCGTCAGGAGGGGCCGGCGGACCTACGGCTCGTGGCGCCCGCACTCGCGGCCTGGGCGACGGCGGCGCTGCTGCTCGGGGCACCGGCGGGATGGGCCGTCGGGGTGGTGACGGGGTGCACGGTCGTGGCCGGTGCGCTGCTGGTGGCGGGGCTTGGCCGACGGGGGTCCCGTCTCGGTCGGGCCGCGATGCCCGCGGGCACCGGGCGGCCGGCCCGCAGGGTGCCGACGGGGTGGCCGGCCCGCAGGGTGCCGACCGGGTGGCCGCGGGTGTCTGCCGCCGCCGTCCTGCTCTGCGTCGCCGGGGCCGCCGCCTCGGCGGGGCTGCACGGAGCGGATCTGCGCCGGGGACCGGTGCCGGGACTCGCGCGGACCTACGCCACGGTGACGGCCGAGGTCGAGCTCACCTCGGACCCCCGGCTGTCCCGTCCCCGGGTCACCGGTAACCGCCTGGCCCGGACCTCGGTGCTGGTGCGGGGAGAGGTCCGGGGGGTGGTGGCGCCGACCACTGCGACCGGGGTGCCGCGGGCGGTGTCGAGTGCGGCGGCGACGATGACGGAGACTCGGGCGCCGGTGCTGGTGATCGTGGACGCGGGGCCTGGGGAGGCGGTGCCTCAGTCCGGGAAAGAGCCCGGCGGGGTGCGCGCGAGCGCGGTGGGAGGGTCTGCCGGGCGGGTGCCTGGGGGCGTGGGCTTGCCTGGTGCGGGGGCCGGCGCCGCGGTGCCGCACCTGGCCGGGAAGACGCCAGACAGGGTGCGTACGAGTGTGGTGGGGGCATCCGCCGCGCGGGTGCCTGAGGGCGACGGCTTGCGTTACGGGAAGGCCGGAGCTGCTGTGGGGTCTCCTGAGGGGAGGTCGCCTGGCGGGGTGCCCTTGGGTGCGGTGAGGGCAGCGGCCGAGAAGGCGGCGCTCCGGGCCGAGGGGCTGCCTGGTGTGCGGTTCGGTGCGCCGGCGGCGCCCGCGGTCGCAGGCTCGTCCCGCGACGAGTCCGGCGGAGCCGCCCGGGCCCAAGCTGTGCGGGCGTCCTGGCTTCGGCTGTTGCCGTCCACTCGGGTGCGGGTGACCGGGCGGTTGGCGCCGGCCGCGGTCGGGGGTGACCGGATCGCGGGTGTGCTGCGGGTGAGGGCAGGGACGGCGCCGGAGGTGGTGGTGGGGCCGTCATCGACCCAGCGGTTCGCGGGGCGGTTGCGGGCCGGGCTGCGGGAGGCGACGGACGGGCTGCCGGCGGACGCGCGGGCCCTGCTGCCGGGACTGGTGGTGGGGGACACCTCGCGGATCGGACCGGAGCTGGACCAGGCGTTCCGGGAGACGGACCTCGCTCACACGCTGGCGGTGTCCGGCAGCAACCTCACCATCGTGCTCGCCCTGCTGCTGGGCCCGCCCGGGCTGGCCCAGCGCGCCGAGCGGCGGGGACTGGCGCCACGGCTCGGAGTCTCCCTGCGCGGGACCGCGGTGCTCGGCGGAGCGCTCACACTGGGGTTCGTCGTGGTGTGCCGACCGGACCCGAGCGTGCTGCGGGCGGCGGCCTGCGGAGCCGTCACCCTGCTCGCCCTCGCCACCGGCCGCCGCAGATCCCTGATCCCGGCGCTGGCGACGGCGGTGCTGCTGCTGGTGCTGTACGACCCGTGGCTGTCGCGGAGTTACGGCTTCCTGCTCTCGGTGCTGGCCACCGGGGCGCTGCTGACGCTCGCCCCGAGGTGGAGCGCGGCGCTGCGCCGACGCCGGGTGCCACCACGATTGGCGGAGGCGCTGGCGGCCGCCGCGGCGGCGCAGGCGGTGTGCGCGCCGGTCGTCGCGGTGCTGTCGGCGCGGGTGAGTCTGGTGGCGGTGCCGTGCAATCTGCTCGCCGAGGGCGCGCTGGCACCGGCGACCGTGCTGGGTTTCGCGGCGCTGGCGGCCGCTCCGGTGGCGATGCCGGTGGCCGAGGCGCTGGCCTGGTGCGCGAGCTGGCCGGCCGGATGGATCGCGACCATCGCACGCACCGGGGCGTCGCTGCCCGGCGCGGGCGTGGACTGGCCGGGCGGCTGGGCGGGCGCGGGGCTGCTGCTGTGCGCGACGGCGGTGATCGTGGCGGCCGGCCGGCGACTGCTGCGGCACCCCTGGCTGTGCGCGCTGTGCGGGGCGCTGCTGATGCTGGCGGTGGTGCAGCCGCCGCCGCTGACCCGGGTCATCACCGGCTGGCCGCCGCCGGGCTGGCGGCTGGCGCTGTGCGATGTGGGTCAGGGGGACACGACCGTGCTGGCGGCGGGCGAGGGCACCGGAGTGGTCGTGGACGCCGGGCCGGATCCGGCGCCGGTGGACCGGTGTCTGCGGCGGCTGGGCATCACCAGGGTTCCGCTCGTGGTGCTCACCCACTTCCACGCCGACCATGTGGCCGGACTGCCCGGAGTGCTGCGCGGACGCTCGGTCGGCGCGATCCAGACGACGGGGTACGAAGAGCCCGCCGACCAGGCGGAGTTCGTCAGGAGGACGGCGGCGGCGCGGCGGATCCCGGTCACCCGGGCCGTCGCCGGCGAGCGGCGGCGCAGTGGCGGCCTGTCCTGGGAGGTGCTGTGGCCGCCGCCCGCGGCGCCGGTGCCGGAGGGGCCGAACGACGCGAGCGTCGCCCTGCTCGTCCGGTCGGCGGGCCTGCGGATGCTGCTCCTCGGTGACCTCGAACCCCCGGCCCAGCGCGCCCTGTTGCGCACTCCGGCGGCGGGCCTGATCGGCGGTGTGGACGTCCTCAAGGTGGCCCACCACGGCTCCGCGTACCAGGATCCCGAGCTGCTGCGCCTGACGGCACCGCGTCTCGCGCTGATCTCCTGCGGCACCGACAACCCCTACGGCCATCCCGCGCCCGGCACGCTGGCGGCGCTGCGGGCCCAGGGTGCCGCGGTGCTGCGGACGGACCGGGACGGGGCGGTGGCGGTCGTCGGCTCGGACGGGGAGGTGCGGGTGGCGCGACACTGAGAGCATGAACACCGATGAGGTCGACGCCTACCTTCAGCGCCTGGGCATCGCCCGGCCCGCCCGGCCCACTCTGGACGTGTTGCGCGAACTGCATCTGCGGCATCTGCGGACCGTGCCCTTCGAGAATCTGTCGGTCCACCTCGGCGAGGAGATCGTGCTCGACGAGAAGCGCCTGCTGGACAAGGTGGTGGGCGCGGGACGGGGTGGATTCTGCTACGAACTCAACGGTGCCTTCGCCGTGTTGCTGGACGCCCTGGGGTTCGATGTGACGCTGCTGGCGGGGCGGGTGTACGGGGAGGAGGGACGGCTCGGTGTCCCGTACGACCATCTCGCGCTGCGGGTGCGGACGGTGGACGCCGGGGAGTGGCTGGCCGATGTCGGGTTCGGGGCGCACAGCCACTATCCGCTGGCGATCGAGGACCGGCACGAACAGAGCGATCCCGGGGGCGTGTTCCGGATCGTCGAGGCGGGACCGGACGCGGCCGGGGTCCGGGGCGGCGCGAAGGCGGCGGACGCACTCGATCTGGACGTGTGGAAGGACGGCGAGCCCGAGTACCGGCTGGAGACACGTCCGCGGGTGCTCGCCGACTTCGTGACCGGGGCCTGGTGGCACAGCACCTCCCCGCAGTCGCACTTCACCCGGTCGCTGGTGTGCTCCCTGGTCACCGAGGACGGCGGGCGGATCACGCTGTCCGGACGGAAGCTGAAGACGACGGCGGCGGACGGGACGCGGGAGGAGTTCGAGTTCGGCGAGGGGGACGACGAGGAGGTGCTGGCGGTGTACCGGGAGCGGTTCGGGATCGTCCTGGAGCGGGTGCCGCAGGTGCGTGCCTCGGACGGGAGCGACTGACCCCCGTCGTGGTCACCGGTGGTCGGTGGCGGGTGCGGCGGCCGGTTCGGCGTGCCCGAGAATGGTGCCGTGAGCGATGTGAGACATGTGCTGGTGCTGCCCGACCGTGACGCCGCGGAGGAGGCGGCCGAGGCGCTGGGGGAGCGGTTCGGGCTGGACGAGGAGCCGCAGCTGGTGCGGGACGCGCTGGCCGGTGAGGACGACGCGGAGGACGCGCAGTGGCTCGTCGTCGTCGCCGACGAGGCCGGGCGGCTGGACGCGCGGAAGCTGGACGAGTTCGCGGGGGAGTGGGACGGGTGGCGTGAGGAGCCGTAGGCCCGCGGCCCCGGGCGGGCGCCGTCACATGGGCTGACGCAGCCGCCGGCGCCCGCTGTCAGTGCCCCGTGCCATGCTTGTCCCGATGGCCAGGAAGACTGCGAACGACGACCCTCTCGCCCCGGTGACGCTTGCCGTGGGCCAGGAGGACCTTCTGCTCGACCGTGCCGTGCAGGAGGTGGTGGCCGCCGCGAAGGCCGCCGACGCCGACACGGACGTACGCGACCTGACCCCCGATCAGCTGCAGCCCGGCACTCTCGCCGAGCTGACCAGCCCGTCGCTCTTCGCGGAGCGCAAGGTCGTGGTCGTACGCAATGCGCAGGACCTGTCCGCGGACACGGTCAAGGACGTGAAGGCCTATCTCGGCGCGCCCGCCGAGGAGATCACTCTCGTGCTGCTGCACGCGGGCGGCGCCAAGGGCAAGGGGCTGCTGGACGCCGCGCGCAAGGCGGGCGCGCGCGAGGTGGCCTGTCCCAAGATGACGAAGCCGGCGGACCGGCTGGCCTTCGTCCGGCAGGAGTTCCGCGCGGTCGGGCGGTCGGCCACACCGGAGGCCTGCCAGGCGCTGGTCGACGCGATCGGCAGCGATCTGCGGGAGCTGGCCTCCGCGGTGTCGCAGCTGGTCGCCGATGTCGAGGGGACCATCGACGAGGCCGTGGTCGGGCGGTACTACACCGGCCGTGCTGAGGCCTCCAGCTTCACCGTCGCCGACCGGGCGGTCGAGGGGCGGGCGGCCGAGGCCCTGGAGGCGCTGCGCTGGTCGCTGTCCACCGGGGTCGCCCCGGTGATGATCACCAGCGCGCTCGCGCAGGGTGTCCGGGCGATCGGCAAGCTGTCCTCCGCGCGCGGCGGCCGGCCCGCCGATCTGGCGCGGGAGCTGGGCATGCCGCCGTGGAAGATCGACCGGGTGCGTCAGCAGATGCGGGGCTGGACCCCGGACGGCGTGGCCATGGCCCTGCGGGCGGTGGCCGAGGCGGACGCCGGTGTGAAGGGCGGCGGGGACGACCCGGGGTACGCGCTGGAGAAGGCCGTGGTCGCCATCGCGCGGGCGGCGAGGTCCCGGGGGCGGGCGTAGCCGCGGGGGAGGAGAATCGTGCGTGTCAGCCGTATGTCGCCGGGCAACGGAGAGGTGGCGATCACCATGGCTGAACACCCGCACGCGGCTCTGGTCCGCAAGGGGTACGACGCTTTCACGCGCGGGGACATGGACACCCTGCGCGGCATGATGACCGGGGACTGCACGCACCACGTTCCCGGCTCGCACCCGCTCTCGGGTGACCACAAGGGGATCGACACGATCCTCGAGGGGTACTACGGCCGCCTCTTCTCGGAGACCGGCGGTTCGTTCCGGGTCGAGCTCCAGAACGTGTTCGTCGACGGTCGCGGTCACGCGGTCTCCGTGCACCACGCCACCGCCGACCGGGGCGACAAGCACATGGACGAGGGCGGAGGCATCGTCTTCCGGATCGTCGGGGAGAAGATCACCGACCTGGACGAGTGCGTCGAGGACATGGACCGGGCCGACGAGTTCTGGTCGTAGACCGGCCCTCCGGCCGACACGGCCCCGGGGGACACCGGGCTCCGGCCGACACGGCCCCGGGGGACACCGGGCTCCGGCCGACACGGCCCCGGGGGACACCGGCCCTCCGGCCGACACGGCCCCGGGGGACACCGGGCTCCGGCCGACACGGCCCCGGGGGACACCGGGCTCCGGCCGACACGGCCCCGGGGGACACCGGGCTCCGGCCGACACGCCCCCGGGGGCACCCCCCGGCGGGCCCCCGGCGGGCGCCGGCCTCGCCCGACACTGGGCCCCCGGCCAACATCGGGCCCGGCCGACACGGGCCGGCGGACACCGGCCCCCGGCCCCAGCCGACACAGGCCGCCGCCGGACACCGGCCCCCGGACCCTGGCCCCCCGCCGATACCGGCCTCCCCAGCCGCCCCGCGGGCACCGGCCCCGGCCGGCACCGGCACCGAGCCCTCGCGGACACCGCTCACCGCACACCGAGCCCTCGCGGACACCGCACACCACACACCGATTGCCGCGCACGCCGGACACGCCGAAGGCCCCGCCGGTCGCCCTGGGGAAGGGCGGGACGGCGGGGCCTTCGGTTCGAGCTCGTGTGGAGTCCGTACCCGCGTGGCGAACGCAGGCCGCGTACGGATCCGGGGTGCCGGTCGGGAGCGGAGAGAGAGGGCCCGCTCTGGGTCCTACCGGCGATCAGACCAGATAAGGGGTTCAGCCCTTGAGGGTCGCGACCTTCGCAGCCAGCGCCGACTTCTTGTTGGCGGCCTGGTTCTTGTGGATGACGCCCTTGGAGACGGCCTTGTCGAGCTGACGCGCGGCAGCGCGCTGGTACTCGGTGGCCTTCTCGACGTCACCCGCGGCAGCGGCCTCGCGGGCCTTGCGGATCGCGGTCTTCAGGGAGGACTTGACGGCCTTGTTGCGCAGCCGAGCCTTCTCGTTGGTCTTGATCCGCTTGATCTGGGACTTGATGTTCGCCACGAATGAGCCTTTTCAGGTTCAGGCACGGGGCCAGAGCGATCCAGCGGATCCATCGGGTCCCGTACCAGGTGATTTCCGGAGTCGTGTCTCGCGCTGAGAGGGCAAGAGACACAGCCACCCAGACTACCAGCGGCCTCGCCGGTGGCCCAAACCGGTCGCCGGTCGCCGCCCGTGGGACCATGGAAGCTACGTATCGATCCGACCCGAGGCATAAGGCGCCTCAAGAGACAGGACCCTGCGTGCCCGCGACCCCTAACAATGTGCCCGAGCCGAGCCGTACCGACCCGGCTCTGATCCGCAATTTCTGCATCATCGCGCACATCGACCACGGCAAGTCCACGCTCGCCGACCGGATGCTCCAGCTGACCGGTGTGGTCGAGCAGCGGCAGATGCGTGCTCAGTACCTCGACCGGATGGACATCGAGCGCGAGCGCGGCATCACGATCAAGTCCCAGGCCGTGCGCCTGCCCTGGGCGCCGACCCACGACAAGGGCAACACGCATATCCTCAACATGATCGACACCCCGGGGCACGTCGACTTCACCTACGAGGTCTCGCGGTCGCTCGCCGCCTGCGAGGGGACCATCCTCCTCGTCGACGCCGCCCAGGGCATCGAGGCCCAGACCCTCGCCAACCTGTACCTGGCGATGGAGAACGACCTCACGATCATCCCCGTGCTGAACAAGATCGACCTGCCGGCCGCGCAGCCCGAGAAGTTCGCCGAGGAGCTGGCCAACCTGGTCGGCTGTGACCCGAGCGATGTGCTGAAGGTCTCCGCCAAGACCGGCCTGGGCGTCGAGGCGCTGCTCGACAAGGTCGTCGCCGAGATCCCCGCGCCGGTCGGCGTCAAGGACGCCCCCGCCCGCGCGATGATCTTCGACTCCGTCTACGACTCCTACCGGGGCGTGGTCACCTACGTCCGTGTCATCGACGGCCAGCTCAACAAGCGTGAGCGGATCCGGATGATGTCCACGGGCGCCACCCACGAGCTGCTGGAGATCGGCACCAACTCGCCCGAGATGCTCCCGGCCGACGGCCTGGGCGTCGGCGAGGTGGGCTACCTGATCACGGGTGTGAAGGACGTCCGCCAGTCCAAGGTCGGTGACACCGTCACCAGCCAGCACAAGGGAGCCACCGAGGCGCTCGGCGGATACAAGGACCCGAAGCCGATGGTCTTCTCCGGTCTGTATCCGCTGGACGGCTCCGACTACCCCGAGCTGCGCGACGCCCTGGACAAGCTCCAGCTCAACGACGCCGCGCTGGTCTACGAGCCGGAGACCTCCGCCGCCCTCGGCTTCGGCTTCCGTGTCGGCTTCCTCGGTCTGCTCCACCTCGATGTGATCCGCGAGCGGCTGGAGCGCGAGTTCGGGCTCGACCTGATCGCCACCGCGCCCAACGTGGTCTACCGCGTGGTCATGGAGGACGGCACCGAGCACACCGTCACCAACCCGAGCGAGTTCCCCGAAGGCAAGATCAACGAGGTCTACGAGCCGGTCGTGCGCGCCACGATCCTCGCGCCGACCGAGTTCATCGGCTCGATCATGGAGCTGTGCCAGACCCGGCGCGGCACCCTGCTCGGCATGGACTACCTCTCCGAGGACCGTGTCGAGATCCGCTACACCCTCCCGCTCGCCGAGATCGTCTTCGACTTCTTCGACCAGCTGAAGTCCAAGACCCGCGGCTACGCCTCGCTGGACTACGAGCCCACCGGCGAGCAGACCTCCAGCCTGGTCAAGGTCGACATCCTGCTGCACGGCGACAAGGTGGACGCCTTCTCGGCGATCACCCACAAGGACGCCGCGTACGCCTACGGTGTGCGGCTGGTCGCCAAGCTGCGCGAGCTGATCCCGCGGCAGGCCTTCGAGGTGCCCATCCAGGCCGCCATCGGCTCCCGGGTCATCGCCCGCGAGACCATCCGCGCCATCCGCAAGGACGTCCTCGCCAAGTGCTACGGCGGTGACATCTCCCGTAAGCGGAAGCTGCTGGAGAAGCAGAAGGAGGGCAAGAAGCGGATGAAGATGGTGGGTTCCGTGGAGGTTCCGCAGGAAGCCTTCATCGCCGTGCTCTCCAGCGATGAGAGCGCGGGATCCGGCAAGGGCAAGAAGTAACCAAGGGTTACACGCCCGGTCACCGACGAAACGGACGCCGAGGGGCCCCTCGTACGAAAGTGCGGCGGGCCCCTCGCGCATGTGCCGGGGCGCTCTCTGTAGGAAGTGACAGGGCGCGGAGTCTTACGCAGCGGCCGGTCGGGCTCTAACCTGTCCCTGCTCGCTAGTTACTCGCGAGTTAAACAACGCGTCGTGAGTGAAAAGCCTTACTGACTTTCCGCAGACAATTCGCACTGAGCCAGCCGCACCGCCGCGGGCCCCGGAGGATGTCGTGACCGACACACAGACCCTGATCGAGAACCGTCCGCCGTCCGTCGCGGGCCTCTTCCTGGAGCGCGTGACCGCCACACCGGACGCCGAGGCCTACCGCTACCCGGTGCCCTCGGCCTCCGGCGACGGCCCGGACGAGTGGAAGTCGCTGAGCTGGACGGAGGCGGCCGAACGGGTGTACTCCATCGCGGCCGGGCTGATCGAGCTGGGCGTCGAGCCGGAGCAGCGGGTCGCGCTCGCCTCCTCCACCCGGATCGAGTGGATCCTCGCCGACCTCGGCATCATGTGCGCCGGCGCGGCCACCACCACGATCTATCCGCAGACCAACGCCGAGGAGTCGGCGTTCATCCTGTCCGACTCCGGCAGCCGGGTGCTGATCGCGGAGAACGCCGAGCAGTTGGCCAAGGCGCGGGAGAAGCGCGACGAGCTGCCCGAGCTGACGCATGTGGTGGTCCTGGACGCCGAGGGTGTGGAGACCGGCGACTGGGTGCTCAGCCTGGACGAGCTCCAGGCCCGGGGCGCCGCCCGGCTGGAGAAGGAGCCGGGGCTGATCAAGCAGCGCGTCGGCGCCATCACCAAGGACCAGCTCGCCACCCTCATCTACACCTCCGGCACCACCGGACGCCCCAAGGGCGTGCGGCTGCCGCACGACAACTGGTCGTACATGGCGAAGGCGATCGCCGCGACCGGCCTGGTCGGCCCCGACGACGTGCAGTACCTGTGGCTGCCGCTCGCGCACGTCTTCGGCAAGGTGCTGACCTCCGGGCAGATCGAGGTCGGGCACGTCACCGCGGTCGACGGCCGGGTCGACAAGATCATCGACAATCTGCCGGTGGTGCAGCCGACGTACATGGCGGCCGTGCCGCGCATCTTCGAGAAGGTCTACAACGGTGTCGCCGCCAAGGCACGGGCCGGCGGCGCCGCCAAGTACAAGATCTTCCAGTGGGCCGCCGGAGTCGCCCGCGAGTACGCCAAGGTCACCCAGGACAACTTCCGCCGCACCGGCACCGCCTCCGCGCCGTTCGGGCTGTCCGCCAAGCACAAGGTCGCCGACACCCTCGTCTACTCCAAGCTGCGCGAGGCCTTCGGCGGCCGGCTGCGGGCCTGTGTGTCCGGCTCGGTCGCCCTGGCACCCGAGATCGGCTACTTCTTCTCCGGCGCCGGCATCCACATCCTGGAGGGCTACGGCCTCACCGAGTCCTCCGCGGCCTCCTTCGTCAACCCCGGCGAGGCCTACCGCACCGGCACGGTCGGCAAGCCGCTGCCCGGCACCGAGGTGCGGATCGCCGAGGACGGCGAGATCCTGCTGCGCGGCCCCGGCATCATGGAGGGCTACCACGGGCTGCCCGAGAAGACCGCCGAGGTGCTGGAGGCGGACGGCTGGTTCCACACCGGCGACATCGGCGAGCTGTCCGCCGACGGCTACCTGCGGATCACCGACCGCAAGAAGGACCTGTTCAAGACCTCGGGCGGCAAGTACATCGCGCCGACCGAGATCGAGGGCTCGTTCAAGGCGGTCTGCCCGTTCGTCTCCAACATCCTCGTGCACGGCGCCGACCGGAACTACTGCACCGCCCTGATCGCCCTCGACGAGGCCGCGATCCTGGGCTGGGCGGAGGAGCACGGGCTGGAGGGCAAGTCGTACGCCGAGGTGGTGGCCGCGCCCGCGACCGTCGAACTGATCGACGGGTACGTGCAGCGGCTCAACACCCAGCTCCAGCGCTGGCAGACGATCAAGAAGTTCCGGCTGCTGCCGCGCGACCTCGACGTGGAGCACGGCGAGATCACCCCGAGCCTGAAGCTGAAGCGGCCCGTCGTCGAGCGCGAGTACAAGCACCTCATCGAGGAGATGTACGAGGGCACGCGCGAGGCGTAGCAGGTCCCGCGGGCGGCCCCGAGCCGGCCGCCACGACCGCGCGGGCGGCCACGGAGGAAGGTTCACCGTGGCCGCCCGCGCGGTTTCCGTGTCCGTCGGATGCTCGAAACCGTGCGTCAACCGGTCCCGGTCGAAACCGGATACGACCACGCACGTACCACGGTTCTCTCTCATGGCGGCCCACTTCGATAACTCCGTGCTGCTGGACCGGTTCGGTCTGTCACCCTGTCGGCATCGATCGAGACGTACCCGATCGTCCGACTGCTCGGGGAGCTGGAGATGGGGGCCATTCCGACGCAACGCGAGTCGCCGCGGGACTGGGGCGCCGACTTCGTCGCCGCGTACCCGCCTGCGCAGATGTCCGCACAGGTGTGCGTGTCCCTGGACGGCAGCCCCCTCGCGCCCGGCGCCGGCCGCCGGCTGCTGCGCACCGCGTTACGGGAGTGGGCCGAGCTGGGACTGCCCGGCGCGGACCGGGTCGGCGAGGACGCCGCGGTGATCGTCAGCGAGCTGGTCACCAATGCCGTGGTGCACGCCGGCACCGACGTCGAACTCGCCTACCGGCTGGAGACCGAGACCGGCGCGCTCGTCGTCGAGGTCACCGACCGGCATCCGGCCCGTGCCCCGCGCGACGGCGACACCGGCCCGGCCCCGGCCCACGAGACCCCCGAGTACGGCCGCGGTCTGCGCCTCGTCGCCACCCTCGCCGAGTCCTGGGGCGTCACCTACCGGCGGGGCGCCAAGACGGTGTGGGCGCGGCTCGGCGGCCCGGAGCGCGAGGCGGGCGAGGAGGAGGCAGCGGACCCGGCGTACGGCGACACGCTCGGCGTGGCCGGGCTGCTCGCCCCGCGGCCGCGGCGCGCGGAACGCGACCGGGAGTGGCTGGGGCGGGGCGCGCTGTCCTTCCTCGCCGAGGCGTCCGACCTGCTCGCCGGGCAGCTCGACGAGGACCTGGTCGCCGCGCTCACCGGCCAGCTCCTCGTGCCGCGGCTCGCCGACTGGTGCGCGATCTGGCTGGAGGACGAGGCGATGGGGCGCGGCCGCTGGACCGACGGCGGCACCGGCGCCCCCGGCCCCCGGCTCGCCCGCGTCTGGCACGCCAGCGAGGACCGCATGGAGGAGCTGCGCCACGCCCTGGAGAAGGAGCCGCCGCACACCGGCGAGGATCTGGACGGCGGCCCGGCCCCGTACCCCCGGCACGAGGAGCGGTACGAGGAGCGGCACGAGGAGCGGCACGAGGAGCGGGCGGCGGACGGCGGCGAGCGGTCCGGCATCCGCGAGGAACCCGGCCCCGGCCGCCCGGCGCCGGGTCCCTCCGCCATACCCGCTCCCGGCGCGGCCCTCGCCTTCCGTCTCGTCGCCGGAGGCCGGCCGCTGGGTTCGCTGGTCATCGGGCGGGACGGTGACACGGGGTTCCCGGACGAGGTCACCGGGCTCGTGGAGGACCTGAGCCGCCGGGTCGCGCTGGCCATCGGCGCGGCCCGGCAGTACGCCCGGCAGGTCACCATCAGCTCCGTCCTCCAGCGCGGGCTGCTGCCCGACGCGGTCGCGGAGATCCCCGGGCTGCGCAGCGCCCTGGTGCACGAGCCCTGTGACGTGGGCGGCCCGAGCGGCGACTTCTACGACCTCTTCCCCGCCGGGGCCGGCCGCTGGTGCTTCGCCATCGGCGACGTCCAGGGCAAGGGCCCGGAGGCGGCCGTCGTCATCGGCCTGGCCCGCCCCTGGCTGCGGCTGCTGGCCCGCGAGGGCTACCAGGTCGCCGATGTCCTGGACCGCCTCAACCAGCTCCTCCTCGACGACGCCACCGAGGCCGCCGACGCCGCCGCTCGCGCCCTGGCCGGCCCGGTCGGCCCCGGCGACGGCCCGCAGACGCGGTTCCTGTCCCTGCTCTACGGCGAGCTGGTCCCCTTCGACGGCGGCGTCCGCTGCACCCTCGCCTCCGCCGGCCACCCGCTCCCGCTGGTCCTCGGCCCCGACGGCGCCGTCCGCACGGCCGCCGGCCCGCAGACCCTGCTCGGCGTCGTCGAGGACGAGACGTACGTCAGCGAGACCTTCGAGCTGCTCCCCGGCGACACCCTGCTCTGTGTCACCGACGGCGTCACCGAGCGGCGCTGCGGCCCCCGCCAGTTCGACGACGGCGACGGGCTCGCGGCCGCGCTGGCCGGCTGTGCGGGCCTGAGCGCGGAGCTGATCGCGGAACGCATCCGAGAGCTGGTGCACGGCTTCGGCGGGCTGCCGCCGGAGGACGATCTGGCGCTGCTGGTGCTCCAGGCGGAGTAGCACGCGCGGTGCGGGACAATGGAGGACATGCCTTCCGCACTCCCCGACGGCGAGCCCGTCCCCGCCGACGGCGCGCTGCCCGCGTCCGCGCTCGCCGGGGCGGCCGACCGCCCCCTCGGGTTCTATCTGCACGTCCCCTACTGCGCGACCCGCTGCGGCTACTGCGACTTCAACACCTACACCGCCACCGAGCTGCGCGGCACCGGCGGCGTCCTCGCCTCCCGCGACAACTACGCCGACACCCTGACCGACGAGATCCGCCTGGCCCGCAAGGTCCTCGGCGACGACCCGCGCGAGGTCCGCACGGTCTTCGTCGGCGGCGGCACGCCGACCCTGCTGGCCGCGGGCGATCTCGTACGGATGCTGGGCGCGATCCGTGAGGAGTTCGGTCTCGCGGCCGACGCGGAGGTCACCACGGAGGCGAACCCGGAGTCGGTGGACCCGGCCTACCTGGCCGAGCTGCGGCAGGGCGGCTTCAACCGGATCTCCTTCGGCATGCAGAGCGCGAAGCAGCACGTCCTGCGGATCCTCGACCGCACCCACACCCCCGGGCGCCCGGAGGCCTGTGTGGCGGAGGCCCGCGCGGCGGGCTTCGAGCACGTCAACCTCGACCTGATCTACGGCACCCCGGGCGAGTCCGACGACGACTGGCGGGCCTCGCTCGACGCGGCGCTCGGGGCCGGGCCCGACCATGTCTCGGCGTACGCGCTGATCGTCGAGGAGGGCACCCAGCTGGCCCGCCGGATCCGCCGCGGCGAGGTCCCCATGACCGACGACGACGTGCACGCGGACCGCTATCTGATCGCCGAGGAGGCGATGACGGCGGCCGGGTACGACTGGTACGAGGTCTCCAACTGGGCCACCTCCGAGGCCGGCCGCTGCCTGCACAACGAGCTGTACTGGCGCGGCGCCGACTGGTGGGGCGCGGGCCCCGGCGCGCACAGCCATGTCGGCGGGGTGCGCTGGTGGAACGTCAAGCATCCCGGCGCGTACGCGGCGGCCCTGGCGGAGGGCAGGTCGCCGGGCGCCGGCCGCGAGGTGCTGTCCGACGAGGACCGCCGCGTCGAGCGGATCCTGCTGGAGCTGCGCCTGCGGGAGGGCGTACCGCTGGGCCTGCTCCGCGAGGAGGGCCTGCGGGCCTCCCGCCGGGCCCTGACGGACGGGCTGCTCCAGGAGGGGCCGTACGAGGCGGGCCGCGCGGTGCTGACCCTGCGGGGGCGGCTGCTGGCGGACGCGGTGGTGCGGGACCTGGTGGACTGATCAGCCCTCGGGGGCGGTCACGAAGTCGATCAGCTCCTCGACCCTGCCCAGCAGCGCCGGCTCCAGGTCCTTGTAGGAGTTCACCCGCTTCAGGATCGCCTGCCACACCGCCCCGGTGTTCTCCGGCCAGCCCAGGGCCCGGCAGACGCCGGTCTTCCAGTCCTGGCCGCGCGGGACCGACGGCCAGGCGGGGATGCCGACCGACGCCGGCTTCACCGCCTGCCAGATGTCGATGTACGGGTGGCCGACGACCAGCGCGTGCTCGCTCGTGACGGACTCGGCGATGCGCCACTCCTTCGAGCCGGGCACGAGGTGGTCCACCAGGACGCCCAGCCGCGCGTCCGGGCCCGGCGCGAACTCGGCGACGATCGACACCAGGTCGTCCACGCCCTCCAGGTACTCCACCACCACGCCCTCGACCCGCAGGTCGTCGCCCCAGACCTTCTCCACCAGCTCGGCGTCGTGCCGGCCCTCGACGTAGATCCGGCCGGCGCGGGCGACACGGGCGCGGGCGCCGGGGACGGCGACGGAGCCGGAGGCCGTACGGGCGGGCCGCTGCGGGCCGGAGGACGGCGGCCGCACCAGGGTCACCGCCCGGCCCTCCAGCAGGAACCCGCGCGGCTCCAGCGGGAACACCCGGTGCTTGCCGAAGCGGTCCTCCAGGGTGACCGTGCCCGCCTCGCAGCGGATCACCGCGCCGCAGAACCCGGTCCCCGCCTCCTCGACCACCAGGCCGGGCTCCGCGGGGACCTCGGGGACGGGCTGGGGCTTCTTCCACGGCGGGGTCAGGTCGGAGGAATACTGGCGCATTCGGATGACGATATGGACGGCATCGGGCCCGCTCAGCGCGACACGCCGAAGCGGGCCGCGAGTGCGTCGCGCTGCCGGCGGACGAAGGCCGCGTCCACCACCGCCCCGTGCCCCGGCACGTACCGCGCGTCCTCGCCGCCGAAGGACAGCAGCCGGTCCAGGGCGTCCGGCCAGCGCGACGGCACGGCGTCGGGGCCCGCCTGCGGCTCGCCGGACTCCTCGACCAGGTCGCCGCAGAAGACCACCTCCGGGTCGCCGGGCACGAGGACGACGAGGTCGTGGGCGGTGTGCCCGGGGCCGACGTTGGCCAGCAGCACCTGCTGCCCGTCGCCGAGGTCCAGGGTCCACTCGCCGGAGACGTGGTGGCGGGGTGCGACGAGGGTGTCCGCGGCCTCCGTCGCCGCCGGCTCCGCCAGGCCGTTGCGGATCGCGTCCGCCCGCAGCTCCGCGCGCGCCCGCCGGGACGTCAGCGCGGTCTCCACGCCGACCGCCCCGAACACCTCCGCGCCGGCCAGCGCCGCCGCGCCGAAGACATGGTCGAAGTGCGGATGGGTGAGCGCGAGATGGGTCACACGCCGGCCGGCCAGTTCCTCCGCCTCGGTGCGCAGCCGCGCGCCCTCCGCGAGGCTGGAACCCGCGTCGATCAGCAGCGCCGTACCGTGCCCCAGCACCAGTCCGGCCGTGCAGTCCCAGCCCGGCAGGCGGCAGCGGCCGACGCCGGTCGTGAGCCGTTCCCACCCCAGGTCTTCCCAAGTCACCGTCATACCGCGACGCTAACCGTGACGCCCCCGCGGGTACGAGCCGGCCGGACCGGCCTTGCCCGGGGCGTACCCGACAGCCGTACACTGGGCCGGGTAAGGCTGGCACTCGCATGCGCAGAGTGCCAGGGGGAGCGCCAAGGGGACGTACCGCTGGAGGTGTGCGCGGATGCTCAGTGAACGACGGCTTCAGGTGCTGCGCGCCATCGTCCAGGACTACGTCGGAACCGAGGAGCCGGTCGGCTCCAAGGCGCTCACCGAGCGGCACAGCCTCGGCGTCTCGCCGGCCACGGTCCGCAACGACATGGCCGCCCTGGAGGACGAGGGGTACATCGCCCAGCCGCACACCAGTGCCGGGCGCATCCCCACCGACAAGGGCTACCGGCTCTTCGTCGACAAGCTCGCCGAGGTCAAGCCGCTCACCGCGCCCGAGCGGCGCGCGATCCAGAACTTCCTCGACGGCGCCGTCGACCTCGACGACGTCGTGGCGCGCACGGTACGGCTGCTCGCGCAGCTCACCCGGCAGGTCGCGGTCGTGCAGTATCCGTCGCTGACCCGGTCCACGGTGCGGCATGTGGAGCTGCTGTCGATGGCGCCGGCGCGCGTGATGCTGGTCCTGATCACCGACACCGGCCGGGTCGAGCAGCGGATGATCGACTGCCCGGCGCCGTTCGGCGAGACGTCCCTGGCGGATCTGCGGGCGCGGCTGAACAGCCGGGTCGCCGGCCGCCGCTTCACGGATGTGCCGCAGTTGGTGCAGGATCTGCCCGAGGGCTTCGAACCGGAGGATCGCGGTACCGTCCAGACGGTGCTCGCCACGCTGCTGGAGACGCTGGTCGAGCAGACCGAGGAGCGGCTGATGATCGGCGGTACCGCCAATCTGACCCGCTTCGGGCATGACTTCCCCCTCACCATCCGGCCCGTCCTGGAGGCGCTGGAGGAGCAGGTGGTGCTCCTCAAGCTGCTGGGCGAGGCGAAGGATTCGGGCATGACCGTGCGCATCGGTCACGAGAACGCCCACGAGGGACTCAACTCCACGTCGGTGGTGTCGGTCGGCTACGGTTCGGGCGGCGAGGCAGTCGCCAAGCTCGGCGTGGTCGGACCGACCCGCATGGATTACCCGGGAACGATGGGAGCGGTACGAGCGGTGGCACGGTACGTCGGACAGATCCTGGCGGAGTCGTAAGTGGCCACGGACTATTACGCCGTTCTCGGCGTGCGCCGCGACGCGTCGCAGGAAGAGATCAAGAAGGCCTTCCGGCGGCTCGCCCGCGAGCTGCACCCGGACGTCAACCCCGATCCGAAGACCCAGGAGCGGTTCAAGGAGATCAACGCCGCTTACGAGGTGTTGTCGGACCCGCAGAAGAAGCAGGTCTACGACCTCGGCGGCGACCCGCTGTCGCAGAGCGGCGGCGCGGGTGCCGGCGGCTTCGGCGCGGGCGGCTTCGGGAACTTCTCGGACATCATGGACGCGTTCTTCGGCACGGCGTCGCAGCGCGGACCGCGCTCGCGGACCCGCCGGGGCCAGGACGCGATGATCCGCATCGAGGTCGAGCTGGACGAGGCGGCCTTCGGGACGACCAAGGACATCCAGGTCGACACCGCGATCGTCTGCACCACGTGCAGCGGCGAGGGCGCGGCGCCGGGCACCTCGGCGCAGACCTGTGACATGTGCCGCGGCCGCGGTGAGGTCTCGCAGGTCACCCGGTCCTTCCTGGGCCAGGTCATGACCTCGCGGCCCTGCCCCCAGTGCCAGGGCTTCGGCACGGTCGTGCCGAACCCGTGCCCGGAGTGCGCGGGCGACGGCCGGGTGCGGTCCCGCCGCACGCTGACCGTGAAGATCCCGGCCGGTGTCGACAACGGCACGCGGATCCAGCTCGCCGGCGAGGGCGAGGTCGGTCCGGGCGGAGGCCCCGCGGGCGACCTGTACGTGGAGATCCACGAGCTGCCGCACCCGACCTTCCAGCGGCGCGGCGACGACCTGCACTGCACGGTGACGATCCCGATGACGGCGGCGGCCCTCGGCACCAAGGTGCCGCTGGAGACGCTGGACGGCATGGAGGAGGTCGACATCCGTCCGGGCACCCAGTCCGGTCAGTCGATCCCGCTGCACGGCCGTGGCGTCACCCACCTGCGCGGCGGCGGCCGGGGCGACCTCATCGTGCACGTCGAGGTGCAGACCCCGAACAAGCTCGACCCGGAGCAGGAGCGCCTGCTGCGGGAGCTGGCCAAGCTGCGCGGCGAGGAGCGTCCGACGGGACAGTTCCAGCCGGGTCAGCAGGGACTGTTCTCGCGGCTGAAGGACGCGTTCAACGGCCGCTGAGGCGGCCGGCCCGGCGCTCTCGAAGGGCGCCGGGAGCCTCTCGCGCGGGGTCTGAGCCGCGGTGATGCCTCCGGCACATGCCGGAGGGTGGCCGGATTCGGACTTGATCGGAGGACGTGACAACATGCCGTCATGTCCTCCGCACTGACCGATCTCTTCCCCCATCCGATCGTGCAGGCCCCCATGGCGGGCGGCGTCTCCGTGCCGCGGCTCGCCGCCGCCGTGTCCGAGGCCGGGGGGCTTGGATTTCTGGCCGCCGGGTACAAGACGGCCGACGGCATGTACCAGGAGATCAAGCAGCTGCGGGGGCTGACGGGCCGCCCCTTCGGCGTGAACCTCTTCCTGCCGCAGCCGGAGTACGCGGACCCCGCAGCCGTCGACGTCTACGCCCATCAGCTGGCCGGCGAGGCCGCCTGGTACGAGACCGAGCTGGGCGACCGGGACAGCGGCCGGGACGACGGCTACGACGCCAAGCTCGCGGTGCTGCTGGACAACCCGGTGCCGGTGGTGTCGTTCCACTTCGGCGTCCCCGGCCGGGACGCCCTGGACGCGCTGCGCCGGGCCGGCACCTTCACCCTCGTCACCGCCACCACCGCCGACGAGGCCCGCGCCGTCGAACAGGCCGGCGCCGACGCGGTGATCGTGCAGGGCGTGGAGGCCGGCGGCCACCAGGGCACCCACCGCGACATCCCCGAGAACGACGGCTCCGGCGTCGGACTGCTCTCCCTGATCGCCCAGATCCGCGAGGCGGTCCGGCTGCCCCTCGTCGCCGCGGGTGGCATCATGCGCGGCAGCCAGATCGCCGCCGCCCTCGCCGCGGGCGCGAGCGCCGCCCAGCTCGGCACCGCCTTCCTCGCCACCCCCGAGTCCGGCGCGCAGGCCGTGCACAAGCAGGCGCTGACCAACCCGCTGTTCACGCGCACCGAACTCACCCGCGCCTTCTCCGGCCGGCCCGCGCGCGGACTGGTCAACCGGTTCATGCGCGAGCACGGGCCCTACGCCCCCGCCGCCTACCCGGAGGTCCACCACCTCACCTCGCCGCTGCGCAAGGCCGCCGCCAAGGCCGGCGACGCGCAGGGCATGGCGCTGTGGGCGGGACAGGGCCACCGGATGGCCCGCGAGCTGCCCGCCGGTCAGCTGGTGGAGGTGCTGGCGGCCGAACTGGCGGCGGCGCGGACAGCGTTGTCGGGCGGTGGCGCGCGATGACGGCACCGGTGTTCGTGGTCGAGCACTTCGACGCGGGAGGCGGCGGCCGGTACGTCCTCGACGGCCCCGAGGGACGGCACGCCGTCTCGGTGAAGCGGCTCCAGCCGGGCGAGGACGTCGTCCTCACCGACGGCGCCGGACGCTGGGCGGACTGCGTGGTGCTCGGCACCGAGGGCAAGGACCGGCTGATCGTGCAGCTGGACTCGTACTCCGAGGAGCCGCCGGAGCAGCCCCGGATCACCGTGGTCCAGGCGCTGCCCAAGGGCGACCGCGGGGAAGTCGCCGTGGAGACCATGACCGAGGTCGGCGTCGACGCGATCGTGCCCTGGCAGGCCGCCCGCTGCATCACGCAGTGGAAGGGCGACCGGGGGCTGAAGTCCCTTTCCAAGTGGCGGGCCACCGCCCGCGAGGCCGGCAAGCAGTCCCGCCGGGTCCGCTTCCCCGAGGTCGCGGACACGGCGACGACCAAGCAGGTCGCCGCGCTGCTCGCGAAGGCCGACTTCGCCGCCGTGCTGCACTCCGACTTCGAGCACGGCAGCGAGCCGCTGGCCACCGCCGAACTGCCCGAGCAGGGCGAGATCGTGCTGGTCGTCGGCCCCGAAGGAGGCGTCGCAGCCGACGAGTTGGCGCTGTTCCGGGAGGCCGGCGCGAAGGCGTACGTCCTCGGCCGGAGCGTGCTGCGCACCTCGACCGCCGGCACCGCGGCCACCGCCCTCCTCCTCGGCCGCACGGGCCGCTGGTCCTGACCCGCGGCTGCTACCGCCGGGAGGCCGCCGCGCGTGCGGCGGCGGCCGGCAGCAGATCCCAGCCGTCCAGCTCCCGCGAGGCCTCGGCGGCGGGCAGCAGTCCGCGCCGGACGGCCTCGTCGACGAGCGCGCGCACGCTGCCCGGCTGATTCAGGTTGAGCCCGTTGCCGTGCTCGTCGATCACATGTCCGCCGGGCTGGTAGCCGCCCTCCACCGACCGGCCGGGCCCCTGCCGGAAGACGATCCGTGTCCGCCTTCCGTCCCGGTGCAGACCGAGCACCTCCTCGCACGGTCGTCCGGCGCCGCCGTGCCGGTGCCGGACGGCCCACAGATACGTCGCCGCCTCGTCCACCACGAGCTTCCTCGGACTGCCCTTCTTGCGCATGCCGCCAGGCCAGGAGACCGGGCACCGCGGTGCGTGGCCGTAAGCCCTCTTCCGCGACCGGCGAGGCGGTGGCAGCATGCCCTTCATGGGGGTGTTGAGGCGGGTTCGGGGGCGGTCGGGCGCACGCCGGGCGGTCGCGATGGCGTCGCTGGCGGTGGTGGCCGTGGGCGGGGCCGTGGCGTGTGATCCGGGCGGGCTCAGCGCGGCGACCGTGGCGTACACGACGGACGAGACCGTGACCCGGGAGCTGGAGCGGCAGAAGGCCGACGTGCAATGGCTCAGCTGCACCGCGGACTTCGGGGACGACGGCCGCTCGACGCCCACCGCGAGCGAGGACACCGTCGCCGACGTCGACTGCGAGGGCGAGACCTCCGACGGCAAGGACATCACCGTCACCGGGAAGGTGACCCGCGCGGTGAACGGCCGCTGCGTGCGCGGGGACATCGTCGCCAAAGTGGACGGCAAGGAGTGGTTCCACGTCAAGGGCCTCGGCGACTGCGACGCGCCGAGCACCCCGCCGGTGAACCAGCCGCCCGGCTCCGGCCCCGAGCCGAACGTCACGGTGACCGTCACCCGGACCGTCTGGTGCCAGAGCGACCCGCAGTGCCGGCCCGCGGGGAAGTGATCGAAACCGCTGTTCGGCGAGGCCGCGGCTGCATAGGGTGATCGGGTGACACAGCCGACGCCGGGGTATCTCCGATTTCCGCATCCGCACGGCGAGTTGGTCGCCTTCACCGCCGAGGACGACGTGTGGCTCGCACCGCTCGACGGCGGACGGGCCTGGCGGGTCAGCGCCGACAACATGCCGGTGAACCAGCCGCGCATCTCGCCCGACGGCACCACCGTCGCCTGGACCTCCACCCGCGACGGCGCCCCCGAGGTGCACATCGCGCCCGTCGACGGCGGCCCGTCCAAGCGGCTCACCTACTGGGGCAGTTGGCGCACCCAGGTGCGCGGCTGGACCTCCGACGGGCAGGTCCTCGCCCTCACCACCCACGGCGAGGCCAGCCTGCGCCGCAGCTGGGCGCACGCCGTCCCGCTCGACGGCGGCCCCTCCCGCCGGCTGCCGTACGGACCCGTCGGCGACGTCGCCCACGGCCCGCACACGGTGCTGCTGTCCGCGCCGATGGGACGCGAGGCCGCCTGGTGGAAGCGGTACCGGGGCGGCACGGCGGGCAAGCTGTGGATCGACCGCGGCGGTGACGGGGAGTTCGTCCGGCTGCACGAGGAGCTGGACGGGAACATCGAGTACCCGTTCTGGGCCGGCGAGCGGATCGCCTTCCTCTCCGACCACGAGGGCACCGGCGCCGTCTACTCCTCCCTCGCCGACGGCTCCGACCTGCGCCGCCACACGCCCCTCGGCGGCTTCTACGCCCGGCACGCCGCGAGCGACGGCAGCCGCGTCGTCTACTCCGCCGCCGGTGAACTGTGGCTGCTGGACGACCTCGACGGCGCCGAGCCGCGCCGGCTCGACATCCGGCTCGGCGGGCAGCGCACCGACCGGCAGCCGTACCAGGTGAACGCCGCCCGCTGGTTCGGGGCGGCCGCTCCCGACCACACCGCGCGCGGCAGCACGGTCGCCGTGCGCGGCACCGTGCACTGGGTCACCCACCGCGCCGGTCCCACCCGCGCCCTCGCCGCCACACCCGGTGTCCGGGCCCGGCTGCCGCGCACCTTCCGGGTGGAGGGCGAGGAGTGGGTGGTGTGGGTGACGGACGCGGAGGGCGAGGACGCCCTGGAGTTCGCGCCCGCCACCGGCCTCGCCCCCGCCGCCACCCCGCGCCGGCTCGCCGCCGGGCAGCTCGGCCGGGTGCTGGGCCTGGCGATGGCCCCCGACGGCAGCCGGGCCGCGGTCGCCGCGCACGACGGGCGGGTGCTGCTCGTCGAGCGGGAGACCGGCGAGGTGCGCGAGGTCGACCGCAGCGAGCACGGCGATGTCTCCGGGCTGGTGTTCTCGCCCGACTCGGCCTGGCTCGCCTGGTCGCACCCGGGACCGCACCCGCTGTGCCAGCTGAAGCTCGCCAACACCACCGACCTGTCGGTCACCGAGGCGACCCCGCTGCGGTTCCAGGACTACGCGCCCGCCTTCACCCTCAACGGCAAGCACCTCGCGTTCCTCTCCAACCGCTCCTTCGACCCGGTCTACGACGAACACGTCTTCGACCTGGCGTTCGTCATCGGCGACCGCCCGCACCTGATCACCCTCGCCGCCACCACCCCCTCGCCGTTCGGGCCGCAGCGGCACGGCCGGCCCTTCGAGGCGCCCGACAAGGACGAGACACCGGACAGCGAGGGCACCCCGGCCACCCGGATCGACCTCGACGGACTCGCCGACCGGATCGTGCCGTTCCCGGTGGAGGCCGGCCGCTACTCCAACCTGCGGGCCGCCAAGGACGGCGTGCTGTGGCTGCGGCACCCCGTCCGCGGCGTCCTCGGCGTCTCCCGGGCCACCCCCGACGACCCCGACCCGCACACCGAGCTGGAGCGCTACGACCTCGCCCAGCAGCGCCTGGAACACCTCGCCGTCGACGCCGACCACTTCGAGGTCAGCGGCGACGGCAAGCGGGTGCTGCTGTGGACCGACGGACGGCTGAAGGTCGTACCGAGCGACCGCCGGGCCTCCGGCGACGACGACAGCGACACCAACGTCGCCGTCGACCTGACCCGGGTGCGCCAGACCGTCGACCCGGCCGCCGAGTGGCGCCAGATGTTCGACGAGAACGGCCGGATCATGCGGGACCACTTCTGGCGGCCGGACATGAGCGGCGTCGACTGGGACGGTGTCCTCGACCGCTACCGGCCCGTCCTGGACCGGCTCGCCACCCACGACGACCTCGTCGACCTGCTGTGGGAGGTGCAGGGCGAGCTCGGCACCTCGCACGCCTACGTCGCCCCGCGCGGCGGCCACGGCGACGGCGACCGGCAGGGACTGCTCGGCGCGGACGTCTCCCGGCACGAGGACGGCACCTGGCGCGTCGACCGGGTGCTGCCCTCGGAGACCTCCGACCCGGACGCCCGTTCCCCGCTCGCCGCGCCCGGTGTCGCGGTGCGCGCCGGCGACGCGATCCTCGCGGTCGGCGGCCGGCCCGTCGACCCGGTGACCGGGCCGGGCCCGCTGCTCGTGGGCACCGCGGGCAAGCCGGTCGAGCTGACGGTCTCCCCGGCCGGCGGCGGCGAGCCGCGGCACGCGGTGGTCGTACCGGTCGCCGACGAGGAGCCGCTGCGCTACCACGCCTGGGTCGCCGACCGGCGGGCGTACGTGCGCGAGCGGTCCGGCGGGCGGCTCGGCTATCTGCACGTGCCGGACATGCAGGCGCCCGGCTGGGCGCAGATCCACCGCGACCTGCGGGTGGAGGTCGCCCGCGAGGGGCTGATCGTGGACGTCCGGGAGAACCGGGGCGGACACACCTCCCAGCTCGTCGTGGAGAAGCTGGCCCGGCGGATCGTCGGCTGGGGCGTGCCGCGCGGGATGCGGCCGTACAGCTACCCGGAGGACGCGCCGCGCGGGCCGGTCGTCGCCGTCGCCAACGAGTTCTCCGGGTCCGACGGGGACATCGTCAACGCGGCGATCAAGGCGCTGCGGCTGGGACCGGTGGTCGGGACCCGCACCTGGGGCGGCGTCATCGGCATCGACAGCCGCTACCACCTCGTCGACGGCACCCTGGTCACCCAGCCGAAGTACGCCTTCTGGCTGGAGGGGTACGGCTGGGGCGTCGAGAACCACGGCGTCGACCCGGACGTCGAGGTCGTCCAGCGCCCGCAGGACCACGCCGCGGGCCGCGATCCCCAGCTGGACGAGGCGATCCGCCTGGCCCTGGAGGCCCTGGAGGAGACCCCGGCGAAAACACCGCCGAATCTCGAATAGCGGGGCGCGACAGCCACTCGGGGGCGCGGGGCGGAGCCGATGGGCGGCTGTGCCGCGTGGGCGCGACCGGCCGCGGCCCCGCGCCCCCGGCGACGATACGATGCCCACAGAGACGATCACCGCGAGACGCCGGAGGGAAAATGGCAGGGGAACCGCAGGACGACTGCCTGTTCTGCAAGATCGTCGCGGGCCAGATCCCGGCGACGATCGTCCGTGAGACGGAGACGACCGTCGCCTTCCGGGACATCAACCCCCAGGCGCCCACTCACGTCCTGGTGATCCCGAAGGAGCACTGGCCGAGCGCCGCCGAGCTCGCCGTCGCCGCGCCCCAGCTCGCCGCCGACGTGCTGCGCGAGACGCAGGCGGTCGCCGACGACGACAAACTGGACAGCTACCGCATCGTCTTCAACACCGGCAGCGGTGCCGGCCAGACCGTCTTCCACGCGCACGCGCACGTCCTCGGCGGCCGCGGCCTCCAGTGGCCTCCCGGATAATCCGGCGTGTCCGTCCGTGAACTGGTGGTCCTCGGCACCGCCAGCCAGGTCCCGACCCGGCACCGCAACCACAACGGCTACCTGCTGCGCTGGGACGGCGAGGGCATCCTCTTCGACCCCGGCGAGGGCATCCAGCGGCAGATGGTGCGCGCCGGTGTCGCCGCCCACGACCTCAACCGGATCTGCGTCACGCACTTCCACGGGGACCACTCGCTGGGCCTGCCGGGCGTCATCCAGCGGATCAACCTGGACCAGGTGCCGCACCCGGTGACCGCCCACTACCCGCGCTCCGGGCAGCGCTTCTTCGACCGGCTGCGGTACGCCACCGCCTACCGGGAGACGGTCGGGGTGACCGAGGCGCCGGTCGACGCCGACGGCGACCTCGTGACGACCGGCTCGTACACCCTCCAGGCCCGCAGGCTCTCGCACCCCGTCGAGTCCTTCGGCTACCGGCTGGTCGAGCCCGACGGGTTGCGGATGCTGCCCGAGCGGCTGGCCGCGCACGGCGTCAAGGGCCCGGACGTGGGCCGCATCCAGCGCGAGGGCTCGCTGGGCCCGGTCGCCCTGGCGGACGTCAGCGAGGTGCGGCGCGGGCAGCGGTTCGCGTTCGTCATGGACACCCGGCTGTGCGACGGCGTGTACGCGCTGGCGGACGGCTGCGACATGCTGGTGATCGAGTCGACCTTCCTCGACGAGGACGAGCACCTCGCCACCGATCACGGCCATCTGACGGCGGGTCAGGCGGCGCGGGTGGCCAGGGACAGCCAGGTGCGGCACCTGGTGCTCACCCACTTCAGCCAGCGCTATGGCGAGCCCGAGGAGTTCGAGCGCCAGGCGCGGGCCGCCGGGTTCGAGGGTGAGCTGACGGTGGCGCACGATCTGCAGAGAGTGCCGGTTCCGAAACGCAGGTAAATGGGGCGTACGATTCCTTGATGCCCCTCCCCATAGCAGAACTGCACCTGCACATCGAAGGAACTCTGGAGCCGGAGCTGGCGTTCGAGCTGGCCGCGCGCAACGGGGTGCCGCTGCCGTACGCGACCACGGACGAGCTGCGTGAGGCGTACCGGTTCGAGGACCTCCAGTCCTTCCTGAACCTGTACTACGAGCTGATGGCCGTGCTGCGCACCGAGCGGGACTTCGAGGACCTGGCCGACGCCTACCTCGCCCGCGCCGCCGCGCAGGGGGTCCGGCACGCCGAGATCTTCTTCGACCCGCAGGCCCACCTGGCCCGGGGAGTCCCGATGGGCACCGTCGTGGAGGGGCTGTGGCGGGCGCTGAGCCGCAGCGAGGCCGACCACGGCATCTCCACCCGGCTGATCCTGTGCTTCCTGCGCGACGAGTCCGCCGAGTCGGCGCTCGCCACTCTGGACGCGGCGGGTCCCCACCTGGACCGGATCGCCGGTGTCGGCCTGGACTCCGCCGAGGTCGGGCATCCGCCGGCGAAGTTCCGCGAGGTGTACGAGGCCGCCGCCGCGCTGGGGCTGCGCCGGGTGGCGCACGCGGGCGAGGAGGGGCCGCCGGAGTACATCACCGAGGCCCTGGACGTGCTCGGCGTCGAGCGCGTCGACCACGGCCTGCGCTGCATGGAGGACCCGGCGCTGGTGGAGCGGCTGGTCCGGGACCGGATCCCGCTGACCCTGTGCCCCCTGTCGAACGTCCGCCTGCGCACCGTGGACACCCTGGCCGACCATCCGCTGCCCGCCATGCTCGACGCCGGGCTGCTGTGCACGGTCAACTCCGACGACCCGGCCTACTTCGGCGGCTACGCCGGCGACAACCTGGACGCCGTGCGCCGCACCCTCGGGCTGACCGAGGACCGGCTCCGCGAGCTGGCCCGCAACTCCTTCCGCGCCGCCTTCCTGGAGCACGACGAGGAGCGGCGGGCCCGGTACCTCGCCGAGGTGGAGGCGTACGAGTTCCCGTAGGCCGGCGGCCTCAGACGGCACCCGGCGCGGCGACGGCCTCCCGCGGCCCCGCCGCGCCGTAGGCGGCCCGCTCGGCGGGCCCGGCCGGGCTCTCCAGCGGGAACTCGATCACCGGGATGTCGACGGCCGGGAGGCCGGCGGACGGGGTGCCGGCGGACGGGGTGCCGACGGACGGGGTGCCGACGGACGGGGTGCCGGCGACCGGCAGTTCGACGACGGGGATCTCGACGACGGGGATGTCGGCGACCGGAATCTCGGCGGCCGGGATCTCCGCCGGGGCCGGGCGCGGGCGGGTGCGGAGGGCGACCGCGGTCATCGGGACGGCGATCACCAGCAGGCCCGCGGCCAGGATCAGCCCCATGCCGTCGAAGCCCGCCCGCGCGGACAGCAGACTGCCGGTCAGCGGTCCCGCGGCCGTGCCCAGCGAGGACGCCGAGCCGACCAGCACCGCCCAGCGCCCGCGCGGGTCGAGGGAGGCGGCCAGGCCGATGACGTACGAGAGCACCACCGGGTAGAGGGCGTTCCAGGCGATCTCGCCCGCGGCGAAGGCCGGCAGCGTGGTCGCGGAGGCGCTGAGCGCGATGCATCCGGCGATCAGTGTGGTGCCCACGCCGATCGGCAGTGCCCGTCCGAGCCGCGCCCCGAGCGCTCCGGCGCAGAGCACGCCCAGCAGTCCCGCGCCGAGCGCCACGGCGAAGACCACGCCGACGGCCGCCTCGGTCAGGTGTGCCTGCGTCAGCCCGATCCGGCCGCTGACGCCCCACAGGGCGTTCTGGGCGAGCGACCAGCAGGGCATGGCGGCGGCGAGCAGCAGTCCGGAGCGCAGATGGGGGAGGCGGGCCCTCTCCCGCCGGACCGCGACGGCGGCCGCGCGGGCGGGCAGCCGGCCGGTCAGCGGCCAGACGGCGAGGGCGGTGAGGGCGATCGCGGCGAGCGGGAGGCCGTGGCCGGGGCCCAGGTGCGGGACCGTCAGATAGAGCGCGCCCGCGAGCGCCGACACCCCGAGCAGGCCGGTGGTGGAGGCGCGGTGCGGGTCGCGGTGGGCGGCGATGCCGGACGCGGCGACCGCGGTGACCGTGCCCGACCCGAACCCGCCGAGCACCGCGCCCGCGACGACGGCCGGGACGCTGGTGGTGAGGGCGGCGGCGCCGTAGCCGAGGGCGGCGAGGGCGAGTCCGGCGCGGGCGAGGGCGCGGGCTCCGAGCCGGTCGACGCGCCCGGCCAGCAGGAACCCGGCCGAGGCCGAGGCGAGGAGCAGGGCGCTGCCGACGGCGCCCGCCTGGGTGGCGGTCAGCGCAAGGCCCGAGTCGAGGCGGCCGACGGTGGTCGGCAGCAGGTAAGGGGCGAGGTACCCGGCCGTGAAAAGGGCGATCAGGGGCCAGGGCAGGGTGCGAGGGGCGAGCACGGGCGTTCCCGGGGCATGCGAAAGAAGCGGCTGAAGTGGGGGAGGGGCGCAGCCGTCGACGGACAGGAACGCGCGGGCAATTTGTATCAAGCACGGAGTTGCGCGATGAAGCCCGGGTGACGTGATCTGGGTCACTCTTCGGTTTGGGGTGGGGAAGGCCGGGTAGAAGCGGCCGTTTCCCCAGGCCGGCGGCGGCTAGCGCCAGTGCACGGCGCCTCCGGCCGCCGGTGCCGTCGCCTCGATCTTCACCCGGATCTCCCGCATGACGGCGACGATCCGCTCCTCGTGCTCCGGCGTCAGCCGGGCCACCGGCACCGAGCAGCTGATCGCGTCCTGCGCGGGGGAGTCGTACCGCAGCGCGAACCCGAAGCCGACGATCCCGGGCACGCCCTCCTCGCGGTCGACGGAGTGGCCGCGCGCCCGCACCTCGGCGAGGTCGGCGGCCAGCGACGCCCGCGTGGTGTGGGTGCGGGGCGTCAGCGCCCGGTAGGGCTCCGCCGGCAGGTCGTCGTCGGACCGCTCGGCCAGCAGCGCCTTGCCGAGGGCGCCGGCGTGGGCGGGGAGCCTGCGGCCCACCCGGCTGATGGTCCGCAGGTACTCGTGCGACTCCCGGGTCGCGAGGTACGCCACGTCCGGGCCGTCCAGCCGGCCCATGTGGATCGTCTCGCCCAGCGCCTGGGACGCCTCGTCGAGGTAGGGACGGACGGCCCGTACGCGCGGATCGGAGTCGAGGTAGCTGGTGCCGGTCAGCAGGGCGTGGATGCCGATGCCGTAGAGGGAGCCGGTGACGTCGGTGCGGACCCAGCCGCGCGAGATCAGGGTCTGGAGCAGGGCGTACATCGAACTGCGCGGGACGCCGAGCTCGTCCGCCAGCTCCTGGAGCCGTGCCGGGCGGTCGCCGCGCGCGGCGAGCAGTTCCAGCAACTCGACGGTGCGCGCCGCCGACTTCACCTCGCGGACCCCGCCGCCTGACTCCGACATGGGGGCGATCGTAGTGCGGCGGCGGGCCGGGTCCCCGACGGTTCGCCGTCCGCGTACCCCTGGCGGTGCGAGGACGTCCTCACCGGACGCCGCACGTTCGAACAGGGCCCCGTACGGGTTGCCGACACCGGCGTGACCCGGGACGCGCTGTCAGGGGTGTGGTGCACACTGGCTGGATCCGCACCACGTTCAGGGAGTGCCCACCGTGAACGCGTCCGTCCGCCCCACCGCACCCGCCGGTGCCACCGCCACCGTGCCGACCGCGCCCGCCGGCAGGAGAGCGGGCTGCCCGCCCCAGGTCGACCCGCTCGCCGCCCTGCGCGCCCCCGGAGACCCGCCCTGGGACGTCTACCTCACCGGCACCGTCTTCCTCGACATCATCTTCACCGGCCTCGACTCCGCGCCCGTGCGGGGCACCGAGTCCTGGGCGCGCGGCATGGGCTCCAGCCCCGGCGGCGTGGCGAACATGGCGACCGCGCTGGCCCGGCTCGGCCTGCGGACCTCCCTGGCCGCCGCGTTCGGCGACGACCACTACGGCGAGTACTGCTGGGACGCGCTGGCGCACGGCGAGGGCATCGACCTCGCCCCGTCCCGGACGGTCCCCGGCTGGCACTCCCCGGTCACCGTCTCCATGGCCTACGAGGGCGAGCGCACCATGGTCTCGCACGGCCACGAGCCGCCGCCCCGGGAACCGGCACCGGCACCGGACCAGCCGCCCCGCGCCCGGGCCGCCGTCGCCTCCCTCGTGCCCGGCGCCCCCGCGCCCTGGGTCGCCCAGGCCGCCGCGCAGGGCACCCGCATCTTCGCCGACGTCGGCTGGGACGACACCGGCGCCTGGGACCTGGCCGGCCTCACCGACCTGAGGCACTGCGAGGCGTTCCTGCCCAACGCCGAGGAGGCGATGCGCTACACCGGCGCGAGCTGCCCGCGCGCCGCCGCGCACGCCCTCACCGAGCACGTCCCGGTCGCCGTGGTCACCCTCGGCGCGGACGGCGCCTACGCCGTGGACCGCCGCACCGGCGAGACCGCCGAGGTCCCGGCCATCGAGGTCGAGGCACTGGACCCGACCGGCGCCGGGGACGTCTTCGTGGCCGGATTCGTCACCGGCACCCTCGCCGGCTGGCGCCTCGCCGACCGCATCGCCTTCGCCGGACTGACCGCCGCCCTCTCCGTCCAGGAGTTCGGCGGCTCCCTCTCCGCGCCCGGCTGGTCCGAGATCGCCGCCTGGTGGCGCAAGGTCCGCTCCCTCGACGACCAGGACCCCGCCGCCCTGGAGCGCTACGCCTTCCTGGCCGGCCTGGTCCCCGAGGAGCAGGGGAGACCGTGGCCGCTGCGGCGGGCGGTGCCGACGATCGGGTTCCGGCGCTCGGCGTGACCCCGGCGGCAGCCCCTCGCTACAGCCCTCGGCGAAAAGCCCTACGGCGTTGTCCGTGCCCCGTCGTACCCTTGGAATCGCGAGGCCGCCCTCAGCTACGCGGCCGTGATGAGGAGGAACCGCAGGCCTTCAGCGCCGGCCCATGACTCAGACACCCACAGCTCACACCCCCGCGCAGGGACAGGCGAGAGCACAGTTCACCGTCCCCGCCCAGCACCCCATGGTCACCGTGCTGGGATCCGGCGACTCCCTGCTGCGTGTGATCGAGAAGGCCTTCCCGGCGGCCGACATCCACGTCCGGGGCAATGAGATCAGCGCGGTCGGCGACTCTCGGGAGGTCGCCCTGATCCAGCGCGTGTTCGACGAGATGATGCTGGTGCTCCGCACCGGGCAGCCGATGACGGAGGACGCAGTGGAACGCTCGATCGCCATGCTCAAGGCGAGCGAGGACGGGATGAGCGACGGCCCGGAGACTCCGGCCCAGGTGCTGACGCAGAACATCCTGTCCTCCCGCGGCCGTACGATCCGCCCCAAGACCCTCAACCAGAAGCGGTACGTCGACGCGATCGACAAGCACACGATCGTCTTCGGCATCGGCCCCGCCGGCACCGGAAAGACGTACCTGGCGATGGCCAAGGCGGTGCAGGCCCTGCAGTCCAAGCAGGTCAACCGCATCATCCTGACCCGCCCCGCGGTCGAGGCCGGCGAGCGCCTGGGCTTCCTGCCCGGCACGCTCTACGAGAAGATCGACCCCTATCTGCGCCCGCTGTACGACGCGCTGCACGACATGCTCGACCCCGACTCCATCCCGCGCCTGATGGCGGCCGGGACCATCGAGGTCGCGCCGCTCGCGTACATGCGCGGACGCACCCTCAACGACGCCTTCATCATCCTGGACGAGGCCCAGAACACCAGCCCCGAACAGATGAAGATGTTCCTCACCCGCCTCGGCTTCGACTCGAAGATCGTGATCACGGGTGACGTGACCCAGGTCGACCTGCCCGACGGCACCAAGTCCGGTCTCCGTCAGGTCCAGGACATCCTGGAAGGCGTCGAGGACGTCCACTTCTCCCGGCTGTCCTCCCACGACGTCGTCCGGCACAAGCTGGTGGGCCGTATCGTCGACGCGTACGAGCTGTACGACAGCAAGCACGGCACCGCGAACGGCGCGCACCAGGGCCGTGGCAAGTCCGGTGCCAAGGGCCACCAAGGGAAGTAGACCAGCACGACCATGTCGATCGACGTCAACAACGAGTCCGGAACCGAGGTCGACGAGCAGGCGATCCTCGACATCGCCCGCTACGCGCTCGCGCGGATGCGCATCCACCCGCTCTCCGAACTCTCGGTGATCGTCGTGGACGCCGACGCCATGGAGCAGTTGCACATCCAGTGGATGGACCTGCCGGGGCCCACGGACGTCATGTCCTTCCCGATGGACGAGCTGCGTCCGCCGTCGAAGGACGACGACGAGCCCCCGCAGGGCCTCCTCGGCGACATCGTGCTCTGCCCCGAGGTCGCCGCCAAGCAGGGCGCCGAGGCGCCCACCCAGCACTCCATGGACGAGGAGCTGCAACTGCTCACCGTCCACGGCGTGCTGCACCTGCTCGGCTACGACCACGAGGAACCCGACGAGAAGGCCGAGATGTTCGGCCTCCAGGCGGCCATCGTGGACGGCTGGCGCACGGAGAAGGGCATCACCGGCCCCTCCCCGGCCCCGACCGTCTCATGAGCCTCCCGCTCGTCTCCGGCGCGATCGCCCTGGTCGTCGTCGCCTGGCTCGCCGCCTGCGCGGAGGCGGGCCTGGCGCGCGTCTCCAGCTTCCGTGCCGAGGAGGCCGTGCGCTCCGGGCGGCGCGGCAGCGCCAAGCTCGCCCAGCTCGCCGCCGACCCCACCCGCTATCTCAACCTGGCGCTGCTGGTCCGCGTCACCTGCGAGATGGCCGCCGCCGCGCTCATCACCCACGGCTGCCTGCGGGAGTTCGACAGCACCGCCGAGGCACTGGTCATCGCCATCGCGGTGATGGTCCTGCTGTCGTACGTCGCCGTCGGGGTCTCCCCGCGCACCATCGGCCGCCAGCACCCCGTGCACACCGCGACCGCGGCGGCGTACGTCCTGCTGCCGCTCGCCCGGGTGCTGGGCCCGATCCCGTCGCTGCTGATCCTCATCGGCAACGCGCTCACACCCGGCAAGGGCTTCCGGCACGGCCCGTTCGCCTCCGAGGCGGAACTGCGGGCACTGGTGGACTACGCGGAGAAGGAGTCCCTGATCGAGGACGAGGAGCGCCGGATGGTGCACTCGGTCTTCGAACTCGGCGACACCCTGGTCCGCGAGGTGATGGTCCCGCGCACCGACCTGATCGTGATCGAGCGCTACAAGACGATCCGTCAGGCCCTCACCCTCGCCCTGCGCTCCGGCTTCTCCCGCATCCCGGTGACCGGCGAGAGCGAGGACGACATCGTCGGCATCGTCTATCTCAAGGACCTGGCCCGCAAGACGCACATCAGCCGGGACGCGGAGAGCGAACTGGTGTCGACCGCGATGCGGCCCGCGTTCTTCGTGCCGGACACCAAGAACGCGGGCGACCTGCTGCGCGAGATGCAGAAGGAACGCAACCACGTCGCCGTCGTCATCGACGAGTACGGCGGCACCGCGGGCATCGTCACCATCGAGGACATCCTCGAGGAGATCGTCGGCGAGATCACCGACGAGTACGACCGCGAACTGCCGCCCGTGGAGGAGCTGGGCGAGGACCGCTACCGGGTCACCGCCCGCCTCGACATCACCGACCTCGGCGACCTGTACGGCCTCGACGAGTACGACGACGAGGACGTGGAGACCGTCGGCGGACTGCTCGCCAAGGCCCTCGGCCGGGTGCCGATCGCCGGTGCCTCCTCCGTGGTCCCGCTTCCCGACGGCCGCGATCTGCGGCTGACCGCCGAGGCCGCTGCCGGCCGCCGGAACAAGATCGTGACGGTGCTGGTGGAGCCGGTGCCCGCGGCCGACCCGGTGGAGGAGGAGAAGGCCGAGTGACCCCTCAGGAGCTGCGCGCCCTGTGCCTGTCCTTCAACGCGGCCGTGGAGGACTTCCCGTTCAACCCGGAGACCTCGGTCTTCAAGGTCCTGGGCAAGCTGTTCGCCCTGACGAACCTGGACGCGCGGCCCCTGACCGTCAACCTCAAGTGCGACCCCGAGGACGCGATCCGGCTGCGCGCCGAGCACCCGGGCCTGATCGTCCCCGGCTACCACATGAACAAGCGCCACTGGAACACCGTCACCGCCGACGCCGGACTCCCGGACCGCCTGGTCCGGGAGCTCGTGGAGGACTCGTACGACCTGGTCGTCGCCGGGCTACCGCGCGCCGACCGCCTCCGCCTCGACCGCCCCTGACCCCCGGCGCCGCAGCCCCGCGGCGACCAGCACCGCCGCCGCCAGCACGATCCCCGCGTCCAGGGCGATCACCGTGCGGACGCCGGACAGCAGATCGCCGGAGGCCGTGGCCAGCACGCCGAGCAGCGGGATGCCGACCGTGATGCCGACCTGCTGGGTGGAGGTGACCAGGCCGGTGGCCAGGCCCTGCTCCGCGTCGGGGACGCCGGAGGTGACCACCAGGCCGTAGGAGATGATCGCGCCCAGGTGGAACATGCTGGCCAGCGACACGGCGGCGGTGGCGAGCCAGACCGACCAGCCGCCCGTGCCGAGGCCGAGCAGCGTGGCGACCAGCGCGCCCTGTCCGACCAGGGAGACGACCAGGGTGCGGCGGGCGCCGAGCCGGGCGACGACCCTCGGCGTGTACGAGCCCGCCACCACCGACAGTGCCCCCTGCACCCCGAAGACCAGCCCCGTCTCGAAGGCGGACAGGCCCAGGACCTCCTGCAGGTACAGCGTGAGCACGAACACGACCGTCGACATCATCGAGAACGTCACCAGGCCGCCCAGGTTGCCCCACGCCACCGTGCGCCGCCGCAGCATCGGCAGGGACACCAGCGGCGCGGACGAACGGGACTCGACCACGGCGAACACGGTGAGCAGCACGAGCCCCGCGGCCAGCCCGGCCAGGACGTCCACGCGGCCGAAGCCGTGCTCGGCGGCCGTCGACAGGGCGTAGATCAGGGCCAGCAGACCGCCGGTGACGGTGACCGCGCCGGGCACGTCCAGCCGGGGCCGCAGCGGGGTGCGCGACTCCGGCAGCAGCGCGGGCGCCAGCGGCAGCACGATCAGCGCGAACAGCGCCAGCAGGCCCATCGTGGAGCGCCAGCCGAGCAGATCGGTCAGCACACCGCCCGCGACCATGCCGACGGTGAAGCCCAGCGACAGCAGCGTGCCGGAGATCCCGAGCGCCCGGTCCCGGGCCGGGCCCTCCGGGAAGGTGGTGGTGAGCAGGGACATCCCGGTCGGCACGATCGCCGCCGCGCCCAGGCCCTGGAGCACGCGTCCCGCCAGGAACGACGCCGGGTCCCAGGCGACGGTGGCCAGCACCGAGGCCGCGCCGAACAGGGCGAGGCCGGCCAGGAAGAGTCTGCGGCGGCCGTACAGGTCGCCGACCCGGCCGAACAGCAGCAGGAAGCCGCCGGACGGCAGCGCGAACGCCGTCACCGCCCACTGCAGCGCCGACGGGCTCATGCCCAGGTCGGCGCCGAGCACGGGCAGGGCGACGTTCAGCACGGAGAAGTCCAGCGCGACCATGAACTGGGCCGCGCACAGGACGAAGAGGACGAGCCGGTCGCGCGTCGACAGCCCGGGTGTGCCGGAGGTGCGCGGGGCCGGGGGAGCGGGGGAGGTGTCGGTGTCGATCGCCATGTGCATGAGCTTGCGGCGGCCGGAATACGCCTGGGGAGTCGGCACTTATGGTGGTGGTGGCACCACCAGCCAGAGCACCGGCGGTACGAGGGGGATCCGTTACGTGTCCGAAGGCGTGTCGAAGAGTCGTCGACGGTATGAGCTGCGCGAGTTCCTGAGGAGCCGGCGGGCCCGGGTCTCCCCGGCCGAGGCGGGCCTGCCCGACGGCGGCGCCCGGCGCCGTACGCCGGGACTGCGCCGGGAGGAGGTGGCCGTGCTCGCCGGGGTGGGCGCCTCCTGGTACCAGTGGCTGGAACAGGGCCGCGACATCTCCGTCTCCCCGCAGGTCCTCGACGCGGTCGCGCGGGTGCTGCGGCTGAGCGACGCCGAGCACCGGCATCTGTACGTGCTCGCCGGACTCAACCCGCCCGCGCCCCAAGTGGCCCCGGAGAAGCGGGACATGTGCGAGGGGCTGCGGCGGCTGATCGACACCTGGATGCCGTACCCGGCGCACATCATGGACCTGTACTACAACTGCGTGCTGTACAACGACGCGGCCGCGACGGTGCTCGGCATGCGCCCCGACCAGACGCAGAACTGCCTCGTCGACTTCTTCACCGACCCCATGTACCGCTCCCGCTCGCGCAGTTGGGAGCGCAACGCGCGCACGGTCGTCGCCCAGTTCCGGGCCGCGAGTTCCAGCCGCCCCGACGACGAGGGGTTCGCGGCGGTGCTGTCCCAGGTGCGCGAGGCCAGCCCGGAGTTCACCCGGCTGTGGGAGGAGCGGGACATCGAGGACGCCGGGCAGATCCGCAAGGAGCTGGACCATCCGGTGGTCGGCCTGCTGGTCGTGGAGTCCACGGCGATGAAGGTCCCGGTCCGGCCGGATCTGACGATCGTTCTGCACACCCCGCTGGACGAGGCGAACACCGACGCCAAGCTGCGCTGGCTGGCGTCGCCGGAGGGGCGGCGCGGGGCGCTGCATCCGGTCGCCGGGTGAGCCGGGGGCGCTACGTATGCTCGGATCATGACCGACAGCAGCGCGCTTGACGCCGAGGACCGCAAGATCGTCACCCTGGCCCGTTCCGCCCGGGCCCGCAACGGTGTGCCCGAGGGGGCGGCCGTACGCGACGAGACCGGCCGCACCTACGTCGCCGGGACCGTGGACCTGGACTCGCTGAGGCTCAGCGCCCTGCGCACGGCGGTGGCGATGGCGGTGGCGTCCGGGGCGAAGTCGCTGGAGGCGGCCGCCGTGGTGACCGAGGCGGAGACCGCCGCCGCGGACGACCTGGCCGCCGTACGGGACCTGGGCGGGCCCGGGACGCCGGTGCTGGTCGCGGCTCCGGACGGCACGGTCCGGGCCACCGTGACGGCGGGCTGACCGCGCTCCGCTCCCCACATGCGGGACGGCTCGCGGGTGGGGAGCATGGAAGGCATGAGAGCCAAGCGCATCGGAACAGGTACCGCACTGACCGTCGCGGCCCTCGCGGCCGCAGGACTGACCTTCGCGCCCACCGCCTCCGCCGTGACCCCGCAGTCGGCGACCTTCACCCTCGCCTGCGGAGGCTTCGGCGAAGGCGCCGTCACGCTGGTCGCCGCCCAGAGCGGCAGCACCGCCACGATCACCCTCAGGGCCGCCGCCGTCACGACCCCGATCGCGGTCCCGGCGGACTCGATCAGCTCGACCCTCACCCTGGCGAGAGCGGGCGGCGGCACGGTGGCCTTCTCCGGCACGGAGAACCCGGCGATGCCCGCCGGCGGCACCGTCACCATCGGCCCGCTCAAGGGCACCGTCGCCTCCGGCGACCGCCTGACCGCCGACGGCGGCTCGCTGCGGCTGACGCTGTCCGGATTCACGCTCACCTGCGCGGCGTCCGGACCGCAGTCACCGGGCCCGTTCGTCTTCGACTGACCGTCCGACCCCCACCGGCGGGCCGGGCGTCACAGCGCGTCCGGCCCCCGCTCACCGGTGCGGACCCGTACGACGGTCTCCACCGGCAGCGCCCAGACCTTGCCGTCGCCGATCTTGCCGGTCTGCGCGGCCTTCACGATGGCGTCGATGACGGCGTCGGAGTCGGCGTCCGACACCACGACCTCGATACGGACCTTGGGCACCAGGTCGACCTGGTACTCGGCGCCACGGTAGACCTCGGTGTGGCCGCGCTGGCGGCCGTAGCCGCTGGCCTCGGTCACGGTCATGCCCTGCACACCCAGTTCCTGGAGAGCGGTCTTGACCTCGTCGAGGCGGTACGGCTTGACGATCGCGGTGATGAGCTTCATGCCTGCGGCCTGGCCTTCTGCGCAAAGGAGACGGGGGAGGAGGTGACCGGGCCGCCGTGGCCGCCCAGGACCCCGTGATCGTAGGCGGTCTCGGCGTGCACCGTAAGGTCCAGCCCGGTGTGCTCCTGGTCCTCGCTCGCCCGGAAGCCCATCGCCCTGTCGATCAGCTTGCCGATGCCGTACGTCACCAGGAACGCGTACGCCCCCACGGCGACCACGGCCACCAGTTGCCGGCCGAGCTGGCCGAGCCCGCCGCCGTACAGCAGGCCCTCGGCGCCGCCGGTCATGGACTCCACCGCGAAGACGCCGATCAGCAGGGTGCCGATGACACCGCCGACCAGGTGCACACCGACGACGTCGAGGGAGTCGTCGTAGTTCAGCCTGAACTTCCAGCCGACCGCGTACGAGCAGACCACACCGGCGGCCAGGCCCACCACGAGGGCGCCGAGCAGGGAGACCGAACCGCACGAGGGCGTGATCGCGACCAGGCCCGCGACGGCACCGGAGGCGGCGCCCAGCGTGGTGGCGTGGCCGTCCCGCCTCTGCTCCACGAAGAGCCAGCCGAGCAGGCCGGTGCAGCCGGCGGCGAGCGTGTTGAGGAAGGCGGCCGCCGCGAGGCCGTTGGCGCCGAGCGCCGAGCCCGCGTTGAAGCCGAACCAGCCGAACCAGAGCAGCCCGGCGCCCAGCACGACCATGGGCAGGTTGTGCGGCCGCATGGCGTCCTTCTTGAAGCCGAGCCGCGGGCCGAGGACCAGGCAGAGGGCGAGACCGGAGGCGCCCGAGGTGATCTCGACGGGGAGACCGCCGGCGAAGTCCAGGGCGCCGAGCCGGTCGAGGATCCAGCCGCCGGGGCCCCAGGTCCAGTGGGCGACCGGAACGTATACGAGCAGCGTCCAGACCGGGACGAACACCAGCCAGGCGGCGAATTTCGCCCGGTCCGCGATCGCGCCGCTGACCAGCGCCGCCGTGATGATCGCGAAGGTCAGCTGGAAGGTGGCGAACAGCAGGGTCGGGACCGTGCCCTGGACGCTGTCCGGGCCGATCCCGGCCATGCCCAGGTGGTCCAGGCCGCCGATGAGACCGCCCGCCGCGTCCTCGCCGAACACCAGCGAATAGCCGGCCGCCAGCCAGACGACCGTGACCAGGGCGATCGACACGAAGCTCATCATCAGCATGTTGAGCACGCTCTTCGTGCGGACCATGCCGCCGTAGAACAGGGCCAGACCGGGGGTCATCAGGAGCACCAGGGCGGTGGCGGCGAGCAGCCAGGCGGTGTCACCGGTGTCGAGCGCCGGCCGTCCGGCGGCGAGGGTCACGGTCGTCACGGGGTCTCCAACGGGGTCGGGGCTGCGTCCGAGCGTCACCGGTGTGCGTTTCCTGTCGCGTACGAGTGTGTTTCCGTGACGTTTCGTTGCCGTCGGGTTTCCTGAAGCTCACGGTGCGGCGGCGCTCCGGGGATCAGGGACAATGGGCGGCATGAGCGTTCGTACCCAGTCCTCCGAGCCGTCGGACCCCACCGGGGCCGTCCACCGCGCCGGCTTCGCCTGTTTCGTGGGCCGCCCCAACGCGGGCAAGTCCACCCTCACGAACGCACTGGTCGGGCAGAAGGTGGCGATCACCGCCAACCAGCCGCAGACCACCCGGCACACGGTGCGCGGGATCGTGCACCGCCCGGACGCCCAGCTGATCCTGGTGGACACCCCCGGCCTGCACAAGCCGCGCACGCTGCTGGGCGAGCGGCTGAACGACGTGGTCCGCACCACCTGGGCCGAGGTCGACGTGATCGGCTTCTGCCTGCCGGCCAACGAGAAGATCGGTCCCGGTGACCGCTTCATCGCCAAGGAGCTGGCGGGGATCAAGAAGTCCCCGAAGGTCGCCATCGTCACCAAGACGGACCTCGTCGACTCCAAGGCCCTCGCCGAGCAGCTGATCGCGATCGACCAGCTGGGCAAGGAACTGGGCATCGAGTGGGCGCAGATCGTCCCCGTGTCGGCGACCGCCAACCAGCAGGTCGACCTGCTGGCGGACCTGCTGATCCCGATGCTGCCCGAGGGCCCCGCCCTGTACCCCGAGGGCGACCTCACCGACGAGCCCGAGCAGGTCATGATCGCGGAGCTGATCCGTGAGGCCGCGCTGGAGGGCGTCCGCGACGAGCTGCCGCACTCCATCGCGGTGGTCGTCGAGGAGATGCTGCCGCGCGAGGACCGCCCCGCCGACAAGCCCCTGCTCGACATCCACGCCAACGTCTACATCGAGCGCCCCAGCCAGAAGGGCATCATCATCGGCCCCAAGGGCAAGCGCCTGAAGGATGTCGGCATCAAGTCCCGCAAGCAGATCGAGGCGCTGCTCGGGACCCCGGTCTTCCTCGACCTGCATGTGAAGGTCGCCAAGGACTGGCAGCGCGACCCCAAGCAGCTGCGGAAGCTGGGCTTCTGAGCCGTCGGTGACCGTGCCCGGCGGTCGGTGACGGTGCCCGGGGCCGTCGTTGACCGTGCGCGGGGCCGGGTTGACCGTGCCTGGGGCCGTGGTTGACCGTGCCGGGGGCCGTGGTTGACCGTGCCGGGGCCGTGTGACCGTGCCCGGGGCCGTCGTTGACCGTGCCCCGGCCCGGGCCCGACGCGGGTGTGCCGCTCGGCCCCGGGAGGCGGGGAGCGGGCCGGCGAGGGCCTGCCCGTCGAACGGCGCCCGTCTCGCCCGTCGGTCGCCGTCTGGGCACGGCTGTTCCACTTTGCTAGTTTCGAGCCATGGTTGCCCAGGCCCGGAACTTCTCGTCGCGTCGCCACGTCGACCTGCGACGCGTGAGCGCGGCCGCCTGTCGCCCTCCGGTGTGAGGCGGGCGGAGCCGATGACCCGGCACGCAGCGCCCCACAGACGGCGCAGTGCTGGACCGGCTCCCGACGTCCGAGGAAGTTCCCCATGCCCCGTACCGCGGCTCCCCTCCTTCCCGCCTCCCCTGTCACCCGGGTCGCCGACAGCGACCGGCGGCGCACCAGCGCCAGCGTGATCCTGCGGTCCGTGCTGGAGCACGGGCCGGTCGCGCGCTCCACCATCGCCCGGCTGACCGGGCTGTCCCCCGCCTCCGTCACCGACCACTGCGCCCGGCTCGCCGACCTCGGGCTGATCCGCGAGGCAGCCGTGCCCCGGCGCAGCAACGGGGTGGGCCGTCCGCACGTCCCCGTGGACCTGGACGACTCGCGGTTCGTGGTGGGAGGGGTGCATGTGGCCGTGCCGTACACCACCGTCGCGCTGCTCGACCTGCGCGGCCGGGTGCTGGCACGGCGGGAGCTGAAGCACCGCGGTCTCGATCCCCGCGAGGTGCTGGCGCGGGCCGCCGACGGGCTGGACGCGCTGCTCGGTGACGCGCCCGGCCGGCGTGCGCTGGGCGTGGGCGTGGCCACCGGCGGCTGGGTGGACCGGGATTCGGGGACCGTCGTCGAGCATCCGCTGCTGGGGTGGCGGGACGTGCCGGTGCGGGACGCGGTCGGCCACCGCACCGGACTGCCGGTGCACGTGGACGGCCACGCACGGGCGTTGGTGAACGCGGAGCGGCTGTTCGGGCGGGCGCGCGGCAGCCGCAGCGCGCTGCACCTGTTCGTCGGCAACATGGTCGACGCGGCGTTCGCCACCCACGACGAGGTGCACCACGGCCCGCGCTCCCAGGCGGGCACCATCGCGCACCTGCCGCTGGCCGGCGGCACCGAGCCCTGCCTGTGCGGGCGGGTGGGCTGCCTCCAGGCCGAGCTCAGCGAGCGGACCCTGTGCCGGCGGGCCCGCGAGGCCGGGGTGATCGACGGCGTCAACCCGATGCACGTCGTCGCCGCGGCCGACGCCGGGAGTCCGGTGGCCGTACGGCTGCTGCGGGAGCGCGCGCGGATGGTGGGGCGGGCCGCCGGGCTGCTGCTGGACGTGCTGAACCCGGAGAGTGTCGTCGTCACCGAGATCGGGGCGCTGTACCGGGAGGACTGCCTGGCCGTGCTGCGCGAGGAGGTCGGGGCGGAGCGGAGCGCCGCCGTCTCGCCGAGCAGTTTCCCCGACGCGGTGCTCGCGATGGCGGGCGGGGCGGTCGCCCTGGACGTGCTCTACCGGGATCCGCTGGCATCGCCGTGCGTCTCACCCGCGCTGACTTAATTCAGAAACTCTGAATGTTGACAGGCCTCGCACACAGACAAGAAAATCTTCCTCATGAGCTGTCGCACTTTCTGTTGCTGACGCCCCCGGCGCGCCGGGAGCGCGCCCCTCTCCACGCCTTCGTCGCCGTGTGAGCTCCTTCTGTAAATCTGCGTGAATTCCTGCCGCCGGTTTCGCCGTGCCCGGAATTCCACCTCGCTGTGTCTGTGCTTTCCGTTTCCTCTGGGGGTCCTCCCATGCCCGTTTCCCGTGCGTCCGGCGTCGACCGACGTCTCTTCCTCACCTCACTGCTCGGTGCCGCCGCGGGGGTCGCCGGTCTCAGCGGCTGCGCCGAGAGCAACGCCGCCACCGGCGGAAAGGGCGCCTCCACGGCTCCGCTCGCCGACAAGGTGCCGGCCGGCACAAGCCTGAAGATCGCCTCCTATCAGGGCACACAGCAGTTGCAGTTCAAGCTCGCGAAACTGCCCGAGCTGCCCTTCGAGGTGTCGAGCTGGCTGAACATCGGCGCCGGTCCCGACGTCATCAACGCTTTCCGGGCGAAGTCGCTGGACCTGGCCAACAACGCGGGCATTCCGCCGATCCAGGCGCATTACCAGGGATTCGACGCGAAGATCGTCGCGATCAACATCACCCGCAAGCCGAACTACGTATTCGCCACGAAGCCCGGCAGCGACATCGGAAGCGTCGACGATTTCCGCGGAAAGAAGCTGGCGTTCTCGCAGGGGCAGGCGCAGGGTGTCGTCCTGCTGCGGGCGCTGAAGAAGGCGGGCCTGAAGTACGACGACGTGAAGCTGGTCCCGCTGACCAGCAACCAGTTCCTCACCGCCCTGCAGTCCGGCCAGGTGGACATCGCCCCGCTCGGCAACTCACAGTCGCCCGCCTACCTCAAGCAGTACGAGTCCAAGGGCGCCCGCGTCATCACCACCGACGTCGTCGACCTGCTCAACCTGCTGTGGGCGCCGGCGTCCGTGCTCGACGACAAGGCGAAGGCGGCCGCCGTCGCCGCCTACATACCGCAGTGGGCGCAGGGCCAGGTGTGGCAGTACGAGCACCCGGACGTCTGGAACGAGGAGTTCTACGTCAAGACGCAGAACCTGACCCTCGAACAGGCCCAGTCGATCACCGAGCTCGCCAACAAGCCGCTGTTCCCGCCGAGCTGGGACGAGGCCATCGAGTGGGAGCAGGAGACCGCGGACCTCCTCGCGGAGGGCGGCTTCGTGAAGCGGTTCGACGTCTCCTCGCTCTTCGACCACCGCTTCGAGGGCATCGCCGCCAAGTCGGTGGCAGCCGAGTACCGGAGGTGACCGCCATGACCACCAGCGCGAGCGCGACCACCAGCCCGACCGCGACCGCGGTCCCCGCCGTCGCCGACACCGGCGCCGACGGCCCCCGGGTCCGCCGCCGACGCCGCGGACTCGCCCCCGGCAAACCGCTGCCCGCCTCCCGGCTCGTCGGACCCCTGTTCGTCATCGCCCTGTGGGCCGTCGCATCGGCCGCCGGACAACTGGACACCGGCGCGATCCCCGCGCCCTGGACGGTGGTGAAGACCGGCGCCCACCTGTGGACCGACGGGACGCTGACCACCGACATCCTCACCTCTCTGGAGCGCGCCGCCTACGGCTTCGCGATCGGCCTGACCGCCGGCGTGCTGCTCGCCCTCGCGTCCGGGCTCACCCGGACCGGGGAGGCACTGATCGACGGGACGGTGCAGCTCAACCGGGCCATCCCGACGCTCGGTCTGATCCCGCTGTTCATCCTCTGGCTGGGCATCGGCGAGACCTTCAAGATCGCGATCATCGCCATCGTCGTGTACATCCCGATCTACCTCAACACCCATGCCGCGCTGTCCGGCATCGACAACCGGTTCGTCGAGCTGGCCGAGGTGCAGGGGCTGTCGAAGCTCCAGTTCATCCGGCAGATCGTGATCCCCGGCGCCCTGCCCGGCTTCTTCGTCGGGCTGCGGCTCGGAGTGACCGGCTCCTGGCTCGGCCTGGTGGTCCTGGAGCAGATCAACGCCACCAGCGGCCTCGGCTACATGATGTTCCAGGCCCAGAACTACGGCCAGTCGGACGTCATCCTGGTCGGCCTCCTCATCTACGGCATCTTCGGTCTCCTCTCCGACACCGGGGTCCGTCTCATCGAACGGAGGGTGCTGTCGTGGCGCCGCACACTGAGCAGCTGACCCGGCCCGCCGTCCAGCTGCGCTCGCTGACACGGTCGTTCGACGGACGCAAGATCCTCGACAACCTCGACCTCGACATCCCCGCCGGACAGTTCGTGGCCCTCCTCGGACACAGCGGCTCCGGCAAGAGCACCCTGCTGCGAGCGGTCGCCGACCTCGACCACGAGGTCGTCGGCAGCGGACAGCTCAGCGCCCCGGAACGGGTGTCGGTCGTCTTCCAGGACTCCCGGCTGCTGCCCTGGCGGCGCGTGCTGGACAACGTCCTGCTCGGACTCGACGGCGAGAACGCGGAGGCCAAGGGCCGAGAAGCCCTCGCCGAGGTCGGTCTGGCCGGCCGGGAGCGGGCCTGGCCCAACGAACTGTCCGGCGGCGAGGCGCAACGCGCCGCGCTGGCCCGCTCGCTGGTCCGCGAACCCGAACTCCTCCTCGCCGACGAGCCGTTCGGCGCGCTGGACGCGCTGACCCGGATCAAGATGCACGCTCTGCTGCGTGAGCTGTGGAAGCGTCACCGGCCCTCGGTGCTGCTCGTCACCCACGACGTGGACGAGGCGATCGTGCTCGCCGACCGCGTCCTCGTCCTCGACCACGGCCGTATCGGCCTCGACCTGACCATCGACCGGCCCCACCCCCGCTCGAACCGGGACCCGCTGCTGAGCGAGTACCGCGAGCGGCTGCTCGCCGCCCTGGGCGTCACGGAGGACCACCAGTGACCACCGAACCCACCAGACAGCTCCACCTCAACGCCTTCCTGATGAACACCGGCCACCACGAGGCGTCCTGGCGGCTCCCGGAGAGCGACCCGCACGCCCATGTGGAGCTGGACCACTACGTCCACCTGGCCCGGATCGCCGAACGCGGCACCTTCGACTCCCTCTTCCTGGCCGACTCACCGCAACTGTGGGGCAACATCGCGCAGCGCCCGGCCGGCGCCCTGGAGCCGCTCACCCTGCTCACCGCGCTGGCGACGGCCACCGAGCACATCGGCCTGATCGCCACCGCCTCCACGTCCTACAACTCCCCCTACAACCTGGCCCGCAAGTTCGCCTCGCTCGACATCATCAGCGGCGGCCGGGCCGGCTGGAACATCGTCACCACCGCCGGCGCCGAGGCCGCCCGCAACTTCGGCCTGGACGCCGAGCCCGCGCACGCCGAGCGGTACGCCCGTGCCGCCGAGTTCCTCGACGTGGCCCTGAAGCTCTGGGACAGCTGGGAGGACGACGCGATCGTCGCCGACAAGGAGTCCGGCGTCTGGGGCGACGACGCGAAGGTCCACCCGCCCCGGCACCAGGGGACGTACTTCAGCGTCGAGGGCGCCCTGAACGTGCCCCGTTCGCCGCAGGGCTACCCGCTGCTGGTGCAGGCGGGCTCCTCGGAGGACGGCAAGGGCTTCGCGGCCCGGTACGCGGAGGCGGTGTTCACCGCCCAGCAGACCCTCGCCGACGCGCAGGCCTTCTCCGCCGACCTCAAGGCCCGTACCGTGGCGGCAGGCCGTGACCCCGGGCACATCAAGGTGCTGCCCGGGATCGTGCCGGTGATCGGCTCCACGGAGGCCGAGGCGCTGGCGAAGGAGCAAGTCCTCGAGGACCACATCGTCCACAGCCACGGCGTCGGGCGCCTGGAGCAGCTGCTGCAACTGGCCCCCGGCACCCTGGAGCTGGACTCGCGGCTCCCGGCCGACCTGCCGCCCGAGGACGCCATCGAGGGCGCCAAGAGCCGCTACACGCTCGTGGTGGAGCTGGCCCGGCGCGAGCGCCTCACCGTGCGGCAGCTGATCGGACGGCTCGGCGGCGGCCGCGGGCACCTGACCTTCGCCGGCACGCCCGAGCAGGTGGCCGACACGATCGAGACCTGGTTCACCCAGGGCGCCGCCGACGGTTTCAACATCATGCCCGCGGTCCTGCCCTCCGGCCTCGACGCCTTCGTCGACCACGTCGTCCCGATCCTGCGCGCCCGCGGCCTGCTGCGCACCGGATACGGCCCGCGGCAGACCCTGCGGGAGCGCTACGGCCTCCCGCGCCCGGACAACCAGCACGTCGGCCCCGCACTCGCCACCGTGTGACGCCCGAGCGTCCGGCCCGACCCATCCGACAGCTCTTCCCGACCGTCTGAAAGGACCGCTCGCATGTCCATCGAGATCCGCAAGGTCACCGCGAACATCGGCGCCCAGGTCTTCGGCGTCGACATCTCCAAGCCCCTCGCCGAGGAGGACGTCACCGCCCTGCGCGAGGCCCTGAACGTCCACAAGGCCCTGGTCTTCGACGAGGTCGATCTGGACGACGAGGGCCAGCAGGCCTTCGTCCGCCGGTTCGGCGGCGACCTCACCACCGCCCATCCGACCGTCTCGTCCGTCGACGGCGTGCCCAACGTGCTCCCCGTCGACAGCGAGCGCGGCCGCGCCGCCAACCACTGGCACACCGACGTCACCTTCGTCCTCAACCCCCCGCAGGCCAGCACCCTGCGCAGCCTCAGGATCCCGCCGTACGGCGGCGAGACGCTGATCGCCAGCTCCGCGGCGGCCTACCAGCAGCTGCCGGAGCCGCTGCGCCGGCTGGCCGACACCCTGTGGGCCGAGCACACCAACGACTACGACTACGCGGTGCCGGCCGAGCAGATCGACGAGGAGCAGGCCGCCCAGCGCGCCCAGTTCACGTCGATCAAGTACCGCACGGTCCACCCGGTGGTCCGCGTCCACCCGCTGACCGGCGAGCGCGGCCTGTTCATCGGCGGCTTCGCGCAGCGGATCGTCGGCCTGTCGCCCGCCGAGTCCCGCAAGGTCCTGGACCTGCTCCAGGCGTACGTGGTGCGGCCGGAGAACATCCTGCGCCACCGCTGGTCGGAGAACCAGCTGGTCCTGTTCGACAACCGCATCACGCAGCACTACGCGGTGGACAACTACGACGGCGCGCCGCGCCGCCTGCACCGGGTGACCGCGGCCGGCGACGTGCCGGTGGGCATCGACGGCAAGGAGAGCTACTCGATCGAGGGGGACGCGGCGCACTACACGGTCGTGGCCGCGGCGTAACCGCGCCCGCACCCTCCGCACGGCCGGATGCCGAAGCCCGGGCGGTCTCTCCTCGAGCTCGGAGAGACCGCCCGGACTTCGCAGGTGGGTGGGCCCGCCGGCGATCACCGGGCGGAGCCGGGGACGGACGCGCGGGTCAGAAGCCCAGGTCGAATTCCGAGCTGGGGTTCACCCGGACCGGCAGGCCGAGGCCGGCCACCCGTGTGTCCAGGTCGGCCGGCCCTTCGCCCTGCACCACCTTTTCGGTCTCGCCCAGCGGGACCGGGTCGACGTCGAGCAGGGTGCCGCCGACGGCGGACAGCCTGGCCGCCAGGTCGCCGAGGTCCATGCCGGCCGGCACGGTCAGGAGCCACTTCATGCACGCCCTCCCAGGGCCGCCGGGCCGCGGTGTGCCGAGCCGGACGTCGGCTCAGGACTTCCGCAGCAGGAACGAGTACGACGCCGCGGCGTTCACGATGCCACGCCCGTAGCCGGCGTCCCAGACCTTGCCCGTCGGGTTGACCAGCCCGGCCAGCAGCGCCTCGCGCAGCCCCTCCGGAGTCAGCTCGGGGAACGCGGACAGCAGCAGCGCCGCGACGCCCGCCGCGACCGGTGTGGCCGCCGACGTCCCGTTGTCGAAGGGCGACTTCGGTGGCTCGGGCACCCCACCGGGCCGGCCCGGCCCGAAGTTGCCGAAGAAGTGCGTGTACGAGGCGAAGTCGGGCTTCTGCTCCTCGAACATGCCGGGCCCCTGCGAGGAGTAACCGACGCGCTCGCCGCGGCTGTTGACCGCCGCGACCGTGATGACCTCCGCGAGGCTGTTGGAGGCGTGGACGGAGCGTCCGGGGCCGATGCCGCTGCGGCGGCAGGCGAGGCTCGGGCACTGCACGCCGCAGTTGCCGGCCGCGAAGAACGCCGCCGCGCCGGAGGTCACGACCTCGCGGACCTTGCGGTGGAGCGGATGGTCGAGGTCCCAGATCTCGTGCCCGGGTGCCTGGTCGCGGCGCGGGACGCTCACGAACCCGTAGCTGTTGTTCGTCAGCTGCGGTGTGCCGTCCAGCCTGCGGTGCTCCAGGACCGCCTGGAACATGGTCAGCGCCCCGCCGGAGTCGGGCCGCCCGAGGAAGGGATAGTCGTACAGCCGTGCCGAGGGCGCCGCGACGAGGATGTCGGCGGCGCACATCGAGCCGTGGCTCGTGATCGGGGCGTCCCCCGGCTGGAGGTCGGCTCCCGGGTGGGTGAAGCCGCCGGCGACCGGATAGACCTGCCCGTTCACGCCCTCGTCGAGGATGCCGACGACGATGTTCTGCCCGCGGAAGCCGTCCTGCCACGGCCGGGCGACGCCGAGCAGGGCCCGGACGGTGCCGACGGTGACGCCGGGCCGGAAGGGCCGGCAGTCGAGGCCGGCGACCGAGCGGGCGAGATCGAACGCGTGCGCCTGGACATCCGCGCCCGGCGCCTGCTCGTCCTCCTCGTACAGGTGGAGCGGGGAGCTCGGCCACACGGCGACACCGTCGCGCTCGCGCAGCTCCGCCAGCCGGGTCGGGGCGACCTCGACCGGAAGGATCACGGAGGTCGGCGCCATGTCGGGATTGGTCTCCGGGACGCCGAACTCCATCAGAGCGCCCAGCGGCTCCTGGGTCCCGCCAGCTCCTTCGGCTCCCTCCCGAGAGGTGCTGAACATGGGGACGGGCACGAACCTCTCGTCCGGCTCGACCCCCAGCCCGGCCACCAGGTCGAGGCCGGGAAGGCCCTGGTCGATCGCCGAGGTCTCGGAGGCCATGGCCTCCCGGAACGCGCCGAAGCCGTCGTGTTGCGCGGTGGCGGGCGGTTCGATCTCCAGCAGCACTTTGATCTTGGCCATGACTCGGCCTTCCTCTCGACCCGCCGGCAGCCGTGCCGGGGCGCCGCGGCAGCGGGTCGGACGGTGACGGTAAGAGGCCCCCTGTGCGCCCCGGCCGGTGCGGGCCGGGGCGCCGCTCGGCGCGTTGCTCCTCAGGAATCGGCAGCTACCACAAATCTATGAATTCGGCTCGTCGGGTGCAACTTGGGACATATGGTTGACAGTTGCACGGCCTGGGCCTCTGTGCGCCGCGTCCGTCACCGCTGGGCCCGCAGCACCTCCCGGAACCAGCGGTAGGACGCCTTGGGGGTGCGCTCCAGCGTCTCGCGGTCCACGTGCACCAGGCCGAACCTGCGCGCGTACCCCTCCGCCCACTCGAAGTTGTCGAGCAGGGACCAGACGAAGTAGCCGCGCACGTCCACGCCCGCCGTCAGGGCGCGGTGAAGGGCCCGGATGTGGCCGTCCAGGTAGGCGATGCGGTCCTGGTCGTCCAGGCCGTCGTACGAGCAGCCGTTCTCGGTGATGACGACCGGCGGCAGCCGGTCGCCGTAGCGGTCCCGGAAGCCGGTCAGCAGCTCGGTCAGGCCCTCCGGCACCACCGGCCAGCCGAAGTCCGTCAGTGGCCGGTCCGCGATCTCCCGGACCGAGAACGGCAGTTCGGCGGGCATCCGCACCCCGCCGAAGTCGATCTCCGTGCCCTGCGGGGCGCCCACCCGGGTCGGCGCGTAGTAGTTCACGCCGTAGAAGTCGACCGGCTCGGCGATCACCTTCAGATCGGCCGCCACATCGCCCGGCATCAGCTCCCCGAGCCCCGCCGGATAGGTGCCGAGCAGGATCGGCTCGGCGAACAGGCGGTTGAGCAGGACGTCGTAGAACTCGGCCGCCTCCACGTCCGCGCTCTCCTCGGACGCCGCCCAGGTCGGCCCGTGCGAGTTGGCGACGCCGATGTCCGTGGCCCCGGCCGCGCGCAGGGCGCGTACCGCGAGACCGTGCGCCAGCAGCTGGTGGTGGGCCACCGGCAGCGCGTCGAACAGCAGCCGCTCGCCAGGAGCGTGCACACCGAGGGCGTGGCCCAGCAGGGTGTGCTCGGCGGGCTCGTTGAGCGTGATCCACTTCGAGACGCGGTCGCCGAGCCGGTCGGCCACGGTGGCGGTGTACTCGGCCAGCCGGGCGGCGGTGTCCCGGTCGAGCCAGTCGAGGCCCAGCGGCAGGTCCCAGTGGAACAGGGTCGGCACCGGGCGCACCCCCGCCGCACACAGGTCGTCGACGAGCCGGTCGTAGAAGTCGAGGCCGCCCGTGGAGCGCACCCGGGGCCAGGAGACCGAGAAGCGGTACGCGTCCACGCCCAGCTCGGCGAGGAGGGCGACGTCCTCGCGGTGGCGGTGGTAGTGGTCGCAGGCCACCGCCGCCGTCGAGCCGTCCTTCACCCGCCCCGGCCCGGCCGTGAACGCGTCCCACACGGACGGCTCGCGCAGGCCGGCCGCGCCCTCGATCTGGTGGGCCGAGGTCGACACGCCCCACAGGAAACCGGCGGGGAACTGCGGTATCGGGTTCGTCGCCATGGGCGGATCATCCGCACCGCCGCCGAGCGAAGTCAACGCCCAGGTGACAGACGGGAGTTACGCGCCCTCCTTCAGCACCCGCGTGATCAGCGCCCGCTGCTCGTCCGTCAGCCGTGGATCGCTCGCGTACACCGTGTCGCCGTCCACCGTGATCTGGTAGCTGAAGCCGTCCGGCACCCCGACCGGCGGCGTGTCCCGGCCCGCGGCCACCGCCCGCTCGGCCAGGGCGTGCCACTCGCCGGCGTCGGAGCGGCCCGAGGTGTCCACCTCGGCGTACCGCTCGACGCCCGCGAACCCGCCCGTGCGCCTCACCTGAATTCGCATGGGTCCCTGTCTAGTACGGAACTACAGCGTGCGCACCCCGACCTGCTCCCAGGCCTTGCGCACCGCCTCGTGCTCGTCGCCGCCGTCGCCGTAGCGCTCCCGGGCGGCCTTCACGGTGAGGCTGGCGAAGTCCGTGAAGAGGGCCTGCGGGCGCAGCTCGCCGCCGGTCAGCACGTCGTACCAGATCCGGCCCGCCCGCTCCCAGGCGTACCCGCCGAGCGCGACGGCGGCCAGGTGGAACGCGTGGTTGGGAATGCCCGAGTTGATGTGCACACCGCCGTTGTCGCGGCCGGTGCGGACGTAGTCGTCCATCGTGGCGGGCTGTGGGTCCTTGCCGAGGACGTCGTCGTCGTACGCCGTGCCCGGTGCCTTCATCGAGCGCAGGGCCACGCCGGTGACGCGCGGGGCGAGCAGACCCGCGCCGATCAGCCAGTCGGCCTCGGCGGCGGTCTGGCCGAGCGAGTACTGCTTGATCAGCGAGCCGAAGACGTCCGACAGGGACTCGTTGAGCGCGCCGGGCTGGCCGAAGTAGGTGAGGTTGGCGGTGTACTGGGTGACGCCGTGGCTCAGCTCGTGGCCGATGACGTCGATCGGGAGCGTGAAGTCGAGGAAGATCTCGCCGTCCCCGTCGCCGAAGACCATCTGCTCGCCGTTCCAGAAGGCGTTGTTGTAGTCGCGGTCGTAGTGCACGGTCGCGTCCAGCGGCAGCCCGCCGCCGTCGATCGAGTCGCGCTCGAAGGCCTTGAGGAACAGGTCGAAGGTGGCGCCGAGGCCCGCGTAGGCGCGGTTGACGGTGGCGTCCTGGCCGGGCTCGTCGCCCTCGCCGCGCACCTTGGTGCCGGGCAGCTCGGTGCCGTGACCGGCGTCGTGGATCGTGCGCCGCGGCCGGCCCGGCTCCGCGTCGGCGGGCGGCGCGACGGCCGGGGCGCCGAGGACGGTGGTCAGCCGGCGGCGGGTGCGCTCCAGGGCGTCCCGCTCCAGGGTGCGGCGGGCCGGACCGGCCAGGACGGGGTCGTCGGCCTGGGCCAGCCTGTCGAGGACGTGCGGCGGTACGACGGTGCAGAAGACGGGCTCGTGGCCCCCGTGGGTGGTCATGCCCGGCACCATCGCACTGCGTGACGCAACTGTCACCACCCGCAACCATGATCGGTGAAATATGGGGACAATGGACGCGCCACCCTCGCGCCGAGTGGTATAGCGCACATTACGCCCCTTATGTCCGTGCCGGTCCCGCATACTGATACACAGCCCCGCGTCCAGGAGCGGCTCGGCTAGCATGCTGCGCATCATGCGTTTCGGGCTGCTTCTTCTTAGCTGCCGCGGCGAGGGCCTGTAGTCCAGGTCGACTCCCTCCCCGCGGAGCTTGGCGTTGCGTCGTCGGCCGTCCTTCCGGACACCTTGAGGAGCCCCCGCATCATGGCCAACCGCCAGCAGCCCAGTTCCATGCCGATCCACAAGTACGGCCGTTACGACCAGGTCGACATCCCCGATCGCACCTGGCCGGACCAGCGGATCACCCAGGCCCCCCGCTGGCTCTCCACCGACCTGCGAGACGGCAACCAGGCCCTGATCGACCCCATGTCCCCGGTACGCAAGCGGGCCATGTTCGATCTGCTGGTGAAGATGGGCTACAAGGAGATCGAGATCGGCTTCCCGGCCTCCGGCCAGACCGACTTCGACTTCGTGCGCTCCATCATCGAGGAGGAGGGCGCGATCCCCGAGGACGTGACCATCTCCGTCCTCACCCAGGCCCGCGAGGACCTGATCGAGCGGACCGTGGAGTCCCTGAAGGGCGCCCACCGGGCCACCGTCCACCTGTACAACGCGACCGCGCCGGTCTTCCGCCGGGTCGTCTTCCGCGGCTCCAAGGACGAGATCCGGCAGATCGCCGTCGACGGCACCCGCCTGGTGATGGAGTACGCCGAGAAGCTGCTGGGCCCGGAGACGCACTTCGGCTACCAGTACAGCCCGGAGATCTTCACCGACACCGAGCTGGACTTCGCGCTGGAGGTCTGCGAGGGCGTCATGGACGTCTGGCAGCCCGGCCCGGATCGCGAGATCATCCTGAACCTGCCGGCGACCGTCGAGCGCTCCACCCCCTCCACCCACGCCGACCGCTTCGAGTGGATGGGCCGCAACCTCTCCCGCCGCGAGCACGTCTGCCTGTCCGTCCACCCGCACAACGACCGGGGTACCGCCGTCGCCGCCGCCGAGCTGGCGCTGATGGCCGGCGCCGACCGCGTCGAGGGCTGCCTGTTCGGGCAGGGCGAGCGCACCGGCAATGTCGACCTGGTCACCCTGGGCATGAACCTGTTCTCCCAGGGCGTCGACCCGCAGATCGACTTCTCCGACATCGACGAGATCCGTCGCACGTGGGAGTACTGCAACCAGATGGAGGTCCACCCGCGCCACCCGTACGTGGGCGACCTGGTCTACACGTCCTTCTCCGGCTCCCACCAGGACGCCATCAAGAAGGGCTTCGACGCCATGGAGGCCGACGCGGCCGCCAAGGGCGTCACCGTCGACGACATCGAGTGGGCGGTGCCGTACCTGCCGATCGACCCGAAGGACGTCGGCCGCTCCTACGAGGCGGTCATCCGGGTCAACTCGCAGTCCGGCAAGGGCGGTATCGCGTACGTCCTGAAGAACGACCACAAGCTGGACCTGCCGCGCCGGATGCAGATCGAGTTCTCGAAGATCATCCAGGCCAAGACCGACGCCGAGGGCGGCGAGGTCACGCCGAAGGACATCTGGGCGACCTTCGAGGACGAGTACCTGCCGAACCCCGAGAACCCGTGGGGTCGTATTCAGGTCAAGAACGGTCAGTCCACGACCGACCGCGACGGCGTCGACACGCTGACCGTGGAGGCCACCGTCGACGGTGCGGACACCGTGCTGACCGGCACGGGCAACGGTCCGATCTCGGCCTTCTTCGACGCGCTGCAGTCCGTCGGGATCGACGTACGCCTGCTGGACTACCAGGAGCACACGATGAGCGAGGGTGCCTCCGCGCAGGCCGCCTCCTACATCGAATGCGCGATCGACGGCAAGGTGCTGTGGGGCATCGGCATCGACGCCAACACCACCCGCGCCTCGCTGAAGGCGGTCGTCTCGGCCGTCAACCGCGCGGCCCGCTGAACCGTCCCCACCGGGGGTTTGAGGGTCCCGTCCGCCGTTTTTGTGACGTTCTCCGGCGGGCGGGACCCCGTCGTTTACCGGCCACCCACCCGTTCAGGTCACGGAAAGGTCTCGTCCGGGGTACTGACTAGTGCTCACCGATGTGGCTAACATCACGCCAGCGCGGCGATGTTGCCGCGGGGTTACGGAGGTGCTGCGACGTGCTGCCAGGACGGGGACGAGACGGCCGTGTCACGGTGCTTTCGCGCATGGTGGGCACCCGTACCGCGTGGACGGCCATCGGCGACGGGGAGTTCTTCTGCCCCGGCTGCGGCGGCGACCGCAACTACCAGCGGCTGACCGGACGGCGCCGCTTCACCCTGCTCGGCGTGCCCGTGCTGCCGCGCGGCGCCGGCGGGCCGGTCGTCGAGTGCGCGGCCTGCCGCCGGCACTACGGCACCGACGTCCTCGACCACCCCACCACCACCCGCTTCTCCGCGATGCTGCGCGACGCCGTGCACACCGTCGCCCTCGCGGTGCTCGCCGCGGGCGGCGCGGGCTCGCGCACGGCGCTGGAGGCGGCGGCCTGCGCGGTGCGCGCGGCCGGCTTCGACGACTGCACGGAGGAACAGCTGGCCGCGCTCGTCGAGGCGCTGGCCGCGGACACCGGCCGGATCACCGGTGAGCCCTGCGGCCCCGGGCTGGCCATAGAGCTGCACGAGGCGCTGGACCCGCTCGCCCCGCACCTCGCGCCCGCCGGCCGCGAATCGATCCTGCTGCAGGGCGCGCGCATCGCCCTGGCCGACGGCCCCTACACCCCCGCCGAGCGCGACGCCCTCACCACGGTCGGCAGCGCCCTCACCATCTGCTCGGACGACGTGACGCGCCTGCTGGCAGCGGCACGCACCCCGTCGTGACGGGTCCGGTACTCCCCAGGGAGTAACCCGCCCCCGCGGTCACCCCCCGGCGTAGGGGCGAAGTCGGTCTCGGGCTCGACGCAGGCGGTCGGCCGGGACGGAAGTCTGGAAGCGCATCCAGACATCCGCTCCGGAGGGAGGGCCCGATCATGGGGGCCGGAGAGACAACCGCGCGCGACCGGCGGCGTGCCGTGCCGTGGCTCGTGCTCGCGCTGTGGGTCGGCGTGCTGGCGATCGCCTCGCCGTTCGCCGCGCAGCTCGCCGACGTACAGCGCGACCGCGTCACCGACTATCTGCCGGCGAACGCCGACTCCACGCAGGTCGCCGAGATCCAGGAGCGGCTGCCCGGCGGCGAGACCACCGAACTGGTCCTCGTCTACCACCGAGACGGCGGGCTCACCGCCGCCGACCGGGCCGCCGCCGCGCGGCAGGTCGACACGATCGCCGGCGCCCACGAGCTGGCCGCGCCCCCGCGGGGCGTGCCCTCGAAGGACGGCACCACCCTGATGTACCCCGTCGCCAGCAACGCGCCCGGCGGCGACGAGAAGAAGCGCGACGCGTTCGTCGAGGACATCCGCGACACCGTCCGCGGCGGGGACGGGCTGAGCGTCGAGGTCGGCGGGCCGGGCGCGCTCGGCACGGACGCCGCCAAGGTGTACCAGTCGCTCGGCGGGCCGCTGCTGTACACGACCGTCGCCGTCGTCGCCGTCCTGCTGATCCTGATCTACCGCAGCCCCGTGCTGTGGCTGGTGCCGCTGGTCGTCGCGGGCATCGCCGACTTCCTGTCCATGGGCGTGGCCTACGGCCTCAACCAGGCCTTCGGCACCCAGGTCTCCGGCCAGAGCTCCGGCATCATGACGATCCTCGTCTTCGGCGCCGGCACCGACTACGCCCTGCTGCTGGTCTCCCGCTACCGGGAGGAACTGCGCCGGATCGAGCGGCCGTACGATGCCATGCGGGCCGCCCTGCGCGGCTGCGGGCCCGCCGTGCTCGCCTCCTCCGGGACGGTCGCCGCCGGACTGCTCTGCCTGCTCGCCGCCGACCTCAACTCCAACCGCGGCATGGGCCCGCTCGGCACCGTCGGCGTGCTGTGCGCGCTGTTCGCCATGCTCACCCTGCTGCCCGCCCTCCTGGTCCTGCTGGGCCGCCGGGTGTTCTGGCCGCTCGTCCCGGCCTACGGCAGCACGCCCAAGGCCCGCCGGTCGCTGTTCGCCGCGATGGGCACCTCAGCCGGCCGGCGCCCGCTGACCGTGCTCGCGGGCGGCGCCGTCCTGCTGGGCGCGCTGGCGCTCGGCGCGTTCAACCTGCCCGGCACCGTCAAGCAGGAGGACTCCTTCGTCGACCGGCCGGAGTCCGTGACCGCCATGCGGACCCTGGCCGACGCCTTCCCCGAGCGCTCCGGCCAGCCCATCACCGTCCTCACCCCGGCCGGCCGCGCCGACGCCACGCTCGCCGAGATCCGCGACACCCCCGGCGTCACCGAGGCCACGGCCGGACGCACCGGGGACGGCTGGACCGAGGTCTCCGTCATCGCCACCGACCCGCCCCAGTCGGCGGCCGAGACCCGCACCATCGAGGAGCTGCGCGACCGGCTCGACGGTTCCTACGTCGGCGGGGCCAGCGCCCAGCAGATCGACCTGAAGGAGGCCAACGCCCGGGACACCCGGGCCGTCGTCCCGCTCGTCATCGTCTCCGTGCTGCTGATCCTGATCGTCCTGCTCCGGTCCCTGGTCGCGCCGCTGCTCCTGGTGGCCGCCGTGGTCGCGGTCTGGGGCGCCACCCTCGGCATCGGCGGGCTGGTGTTCGAGCCGCTGTTCGGCTTCGAGGGCACCGACCCCGGACTCGGACTGCTGTCCTTCGTCTTCCTGGTGGCCCTCGGCGTCGACTACGGCATCTTCCTGATGCACCGCATGCGGGAGGAGTCGGTCCGCGGCGCCGACCCGGTCACCGCCGCGCTCACCGCGCTGCGCACCACCGGCGGGGTGATCGCCTCCGCCGGGGTCGTCCTCGCCGCGACCTTCGCGGTGCTGATGAACATGGGCCTGGTGCAGCTCGTCGAGCTCGGCTTCGTCATCGCGGTCGGGGTGCTGCTGGACACCTTCCTCGTCCGCACCTATCTGGTGACCAGCGCGAGCGTGGCCCTGGGACGGCGCGTGTGGTGGCCGGGGCGGCTGTCGAAGGCGCCCGCCGAACCGGCGGCCCGGCCCGAACGGCAGCCGGAGCCGGTGTAGGCCACCGGAAAGCCCGTACCGGCCACCGGAAAGCCCGTACCGGCCACCGGGCGCCCCTCCCTGCCGGAGGGGCGCCCTCCTCCCGGAAGATGAGCCCGTGCCCGAAGCCCACAAGCCCCGTATCGGTGAGCGGATCATGGCCGCGGTCAACCGCGATCCGCTCACCGCCGCGCACGGCACCCGCAACGACGCGATCCTCGCCGTGCTGTCCGCCGTGCTCGCCACGGTCCTCGCGCTGACCACCGACGCCGCCCGCCGCCCCGACGCGCTCGGCTGGACGCTGCTGCTCGCCGCCCATGTGCCGATCGTGTGGCGGCGCCGCAGGCCGCTGCCGGTGTTCGCGGCGGAGGTGGCGCTCGTCCTGCCGTACCACGCCCTCGACAACAGCCACGGCGCGCCCGTCCTCGCCTCGTTCATCGCGCTGTACACGGTCACCGTCACCCAGCGCCCCGCCCGCACCCTGATGGTGACCGCCGCGGGCCTCAGCCTCTCCCTGGCCGCGATGTTGACCTTCGGCGGGAACAAGCAGGCCACCGAACTGCTGCGCATCTACGGCTGGGTCGTCGCCGTCGTCTTCGTCGGCATCAGCGTGCGCCACTACCGCCAGTACATCGCCGCCATCGTCGAACGCGCCGAACGCGCCGAGCGCACCCGCGAGGAGGAGGCCCGCCGCCGGGTCGCCGAGGAACGGCTGCGCATCGCCCGCGACCTGCACGACCTGCTCGCCCACAGCATCACGCTGATCGGTGTGCAGACCTCCGTCGCCGCCCATGTGCTGAACGCCGACCCCGGCCGCCTGGACCGGGCCGCCGTCGCCGCCGCCCTCGACGACATCGCCGAGACCTGCCGCGCCGCCCGCGGTGAACTGCGCACCACCCTGGAGGTGCTGCGCGAGCACGGCCCGGACGCGCGCGGCCCGCTGCCCGGCCTCGATGGACTGCCCGACCTGGTGGAGGCCGCCCGGCTCGCGGGCGCGAAGGTGGAACAGACGGTACGGGTCCGGCAGGCGCCCCCCGCCGTCGGCGCCGCCGCCTACCGCATCGTCCAGGAGGCGCTCACCAACGCCGTACGGCACGCCGGGCCCGAACCGGCCGTCGTCGTCGACCTGCGCGAGAAGGACGGCGCCCTGCACCTCGCGGTCAGCGACGACGGCACCGGGCCGGCCCCCGGGAAGACGCCGGGCTTCGGGCTCGTCGGAATGCGCGAGCGCGCCCGCAGCGTCGGCGGCACACTCGACGCCGGGCCGTGCCCCCGGGGCGGCTTCCAAGTGACCGCCGTGCTGCCGCTGGGAGGAGCCACATGACCATCCGCGTCCTGCTCGCCGACGACCAGACCCTCGTCCGGGCAGCGTTCGCCATGCTCGTCGAGTCCGCGCCGGACATGGAGGTCGTGGGACAGGCCGGCACCGGCCGGGAGGCGGTGGAGGCGGCCCGCGCCGAGCGCGCCGACCTGGTCGTGATGGACATCCGCATGCCCGACCTCGACGGCATCGAGGCGACCCGGCTGATCGCCGCCGACGAGGACCTGGCGGGCGTGCGGGTGCTGGTGCTCACCACCTACGACACCGACGAGCACATCGTGGAGGCACTGCGCGCCGGTGCCTCCGGCTTCCTGGTGAAGGACACCCGGCCCGCCGATCTGCTGGACGCCATCCGCACGGTCGCGGCCGGAGAGGCGCTGCTGTCACCCGGCCCGACCTCACGGCTCATCGCCCGCTTCCTGCGCGGCCCCGCCGCCGTCCCGCCGGCCGCGGGCCCGGAATGCCTCTCCGAGCGGGAGCGGGAGGTGCTGGCCCTGGTCGCGCGCGGCCTGAACAACACCGAGATCGCCGAGGCCCTCGGCCTGAGCCCGCTCACTGCGAAGACGCACGTCAGCCGCATCATGGGCAAGCTGGGGGCGCGGGACCGGGCGCAGCTGGTGATCGTGGCGTACGAGTCGGGGCTGGTGACGCCGGGCGGCGGGTGAACCGGCCCCAGGGGGTGTCTGCCAGGCCCTACAGCAGGCCCGCCGCCGCGAGGAACGTGCTCACCCGCTCGGTCTCGGCCGCGTCCAGCGGCACCTGCGGCTCCGCCGTCGCCGGGCAGTCGATCACCCCGCGCAGGTGCAGGGCCGCCTTGAACGCGCCGACGGCCGAGGAACCCCGGCCCATCCGGGCCGGGTCGCCGGCGTGCACCAGGCCGAACAGCGCGCACAGCCGCTCCTGTTCGGTGCGGGCGCGGGCATGATCGCCGGCCCGGCACAGCCGGTGCAGGCGGACGTAGCCGTGCGGGTCGACGTTGGCGAGGCCGGGCACCGCGCCGTCCGCGCCGAGCGCGAGGGCGGCGTCGACGAACAGTTCGGAGCCGGTGAGGACGGAGAAGCCGGTGATGCCGGGCCGGGTACGGGCGCCGGTGACGACCTCGCGGAACGCGGCGAGGTCACCGCTGGAGTCCTTCAGCCCTGCGAGCACCCCCTCGGCGGCCAGGTCGAGGACCAGGCCGGCGGGGAGCTTGCTGTGGACGGCGGACGGGATGTCGTAGGCGAGGACCGGGACGGGCGAGGCGGCGGCGACCACCCGGTAGTGGCGGGCGATCTCGGCCGGATGGGTGCGGGCGTAGAAGGGCGCGGTCACGACGACCGCGTCCGCGCCCGCCGCCGCCACGGCCGCCACCCGCTCCAGGACGCGGGGCGTGGTCATGTCGATCGCGCCCGCCAGGACTGGCAGCCGCCCGCCCACGTGCGCCACCGTCTCCGCCACCACCAGCTCGCGCTGCCGGTCCGTCAGATAAGCGGCCTCCGAGGTGGAGCCCAGGACGAACAGTCCGTGCACCCCGGCCGACGTCAGATGGTCGAGCAGCCGGCGCAGCGAGCCCACGTCCACCTCGCGGTCCGGGGTCAGCGGGGTGCAGACGGGCGGGATCACACCGGTCAGCGGGGCGGGGATCGGCATGGCAGCTCCCTCGGCGGTCGGGACCACAGCGGGAGAACAGTGTACGAAGCGGGCGGCGCCGACCTCTGTGCGGCGCCGCCCGCCCACTTCTGTCCGACGGGCCGTCAGGGCAGGTCGGCCATGTAGTACTTGTCGTCGTCGGAGTCGTAGACCAGCTCGCCCGCGGCGTCGTAGCCCTTGATGTGCGGGGCCCGCGTCACCTGCTGGTTCAGCTCGCCGGCGGCGACGAACCAGCCGTCGTCCAGCACCGCGGGCCGGGCTTCGCCGTCGCCGTAGGAGACGGTCACCTCGGTCACCGAGGGGTCGACGACACCGATGGCACCCCAGCGGAAGGGCAGCTTCCAGTTGCCGCGGTCCATGACGGACTGCGAGTAGAGCTTCTGCCCGTTGATGTCCGGGACGACCTTCCCCTCGTCCGGCAGCCCGGTCTGCACGCCGCCGGAGTTCAGCCCGGACACCTCGCCGTCCTTGATGTTGCAGATCACCCGCAGGTGCTCGGGGTCACCGGTGCGCGCGGCGACCACGAAGTAGCCGTCGCCGGGGGCGTTGCTGTCGCCGGTGCTGCGCATGGCGAGCAGGATCCGGTAGTCCTCGGCCTCGCCCAGGTCCGAACGGCTGCTCACCGGGCCCATGTCCGCCGTGAGGCAGTCCTGGACCGCGGACTTCGCCGTCTCCAGGGTGATGCCGTCGAGCAACTGCCCTGCCGTGGCCGGAGCCTTCGGCCCGGACGGTGTCGCCGTCGGCGTCGGCTTCGACGCGGGCGACCGCGTCGCCGACGCCGACACCGCCGGCGACGCCGTGTCCACGCCCCGGTCCGCGCCGCTCAGCGCGTACGCCCCCACCGGCGCCGCGGCCAGCGTCACCAGCACCGCCCCGACCGCCGCGAACCGACGGCGCCGCTCCACCGCGCCCCGCCGCCGGATCGCCGGATACGGCACCGCCGACGGCCGGATGGTGAGGGCGTCGTCGGCGAGCAGCGAGCGCACCCGCTCCTCGAAGTCCCGCCCGCCGTCCCCGCCTGACTGCCCGCCGACCTGCTGTTCCCCGTTCACCTGCTGTCTCCCTGCCTGGACGGCACGCCCATCATCTGCGCGAGCCCCGGATACGTACGCAACTTGGCCAGCCCTTTGGACGCCTGGCTCTTGACCGTGCCGGGCGAGCAGCCGAGCGTGTCGGCGACCTCCGCCTCGGACAGGTCCTCCCAGTAGCGCAGGACGACCACCGCCCGCTGGCGCGGCGGCAGTCCGGCCAGCGCGCTCAGCAGCGACCTGCGCTCCTCGACCCGCGCCACCGCCTGGTCGTGCCCCACCGCTTCGGGCGGGGTGGCGGTCAGGGCCTCGGACACCCGCCGCTTGCGGAAGCGGTCGCTGTTGCAGCTGACCAGCATCCGGCGGACGTAGGCCTCCGGACTGTCGCTGCGCGATATGCGCCGCCAGGACCGGTAGGCCTTGGCGAGCGCGGTCTGCGTCAGGTCCTCGGCGTGGTGCGGATCGCCCGTCAGCAGATAGGCGGTCCGCACCAGATGGGACCATCTCGCTCTGACGAACTCCTGGAACTGGGCCTCTGATTCGGCCTTCATCAAGCACCCTCCTCGCCCTCCAGACCACGGGTCGGACGGAATCGGTTGCCCGGAGGGTTCGGGGATCTTCCGGAGTTCGCCGCGGCGGTGCCGTCCCGGCGTTCTAGCCGAGCGCCTCCGTCAGCACCTGTGCCGTCTCCGCGATCAGGGCGTTCACCCGGACCGCGGCGGGGTCGGCCTTGCGGGAGAGGACGGCCAGGACGACCGGGGTGCCGTCCGGGGTCCAGGCGATGCCGACGTTGTTGTTGGTGCCGTACTCGCCGCCGCCGGTCTTGTCGGCGACCGTCCAGGAGTCCGGGACGCCGGCGCGCAGCCGGTCCGCGCTGGTGGTGTTGTTCAGCAGCCAGTGGGTGAGCCGGTCGCGGTCGGCGGCGGGCAGGGCGTCGCCGAGGACCAGACGGGCGTAGGTGCGGCCGATCGCGCGCGGGCTGGTGGTGTCCGTGGTTCGCCACGGCTCCGCCGAGTTCAGCTCCGTCTCCCAGCGGTCCAGGCGGGTCACCGGGTCGCCGAGCGAGCGGGCGAAGCGGGTGATCGCGGTGGGCCCGCCCAGTTCGCGCAGGAGCAGGTTGCCGGCCGCGTTGTCGCTGAACCGGACGGCGACGTCACACAGTTCGGCGATCGTCATGCCGTCGGCCAGGTGCTCGCGTGTCTTGTCGGAGCCCTCGACCAGGTCGTCCTCCGTGTAGTGGACGCGGCGGGCGAGGACCTCTCCGTCGCGGTCCAGGTCGCGCAGGACGGCCGCGGCGGCGAGCGTCTTGAAGAGGGAGCAGATCGGGAACAGGTCGTCGGCGCGGTGCCGGACGGTCCGCCCGGTGCGCAGATTGCGGGCGTAGACGCCCAGGGTGGCGTCATGGCGCCGTTCCAGCTCGCGCAGGCGTCCGGGGACACCGGCGGGTCGTCCTGCGGCGTGCGCCGCGGCCGGGCCGAGCAGGGCCGCGGCGCCGGCCGCGCCGGCGGTGAGCAGGGTGCGTCGGGTGGTCGTCGCCCGGGGCGACGGTTCGGGGCTTGAGATCTCGGACTCCTTCGCTCGGTCCATCCCGGCGGATCGCGCCGGTCTCGGCGGTTCCGGTCGATCTCCGCGGATCTCGCCCATCTCAGCGACTCTCAGCGGATCTCGCCGGTCTCGGCGATCTTCCTTCCCTTGACCGACGCGGCCGCCCGGCGCGCCGGTTGCACCGCCCGCCGCTCCTTACTCGCAGTACACGTCCGCCTCCGGCCGCTCGCCCGTCGCCAGGAACCGGGACACCGTGGCGTCGCCGCAGGCGTTGCCGTGGGCCAGGTAGGCGTCATGGCCGGTGGAGTCGACCGTGACCATGCGGGCGCGGTCCCCCAGGGCCTCGCGGAGCCTGAGGGCGCCGCTGAGCGGGGTGGCCACGTCACGCTCGTTCTGTATGAGCAGGATGTCGGACGGCCCCCGGTCGGTGATCCGCACCGGCGGCCGCTGCGGCTGGAACGGCCAGGCGGCGCAGACCATGGCGTTGCGCGGCATGCCCGCGGTCAGCGGGAACCTCTTCCGGCTCTTGGTGACGTCCTTCTGGTAGGCGGCGGCGTCCCGGGGCCAGGCGACGTCGTTGCAGAGGGTTCCGGCGCCCACCGCGGTGACGTTCTGGAGCACCTCCTCCGGCGGGGTCTGCGGCGCGGGCGGCACCGTGCCGCGCTCGGCGGCCAGCATCAGCTGTGCGAGGGCCGGGAAGCGGTCGGGGGAGTAGAGGCTGTCCAGCATGGTCTGGCGCAGCACGTTGCCGTTCAGCTCCGCCGGGTTGGCGCCCGGCCAGGGGATCGGCTCGGTGTCCAGGCGGGCGGCGAGCCGCAGGAACAGCGGCCGCACCTGCGCGGCCGTGCCGGCGAGGCGGTGGGGGTTGTCCGGGGCGGAGGCCCACTTCGCGAACTCGGGGAACACGTCCTCGACGCCCTGTTCGTGCCCGGCGAGCCAGGCGCGGGCGACCCGGCGGGGGTCGGGGTCGTCGTTGCTGTCGAGCACGATCCGGTCGGTGCGGTGCGGGAACAGCTGGCTGTAGACCGCGCCGACGTACGTCCCGTACGACACTCCCCACGCGGACAGCTTCCGCTCGCCGAGGGCCGCCCGGACGCGGTCGATGTCGCGGGCCTCGTTCTCCGTGCTGAGATGCCGGATCAGCTCGCCGCCGCCTCGGGCGCAGGCCTCGGCCATCCGGCGGGCGGTGGTCATGTTCTCCGTGACGGAGCCGTCGGCCGCCGGCCAGGGCCGCAGCCGGGAGGTGGCGAGGTCGGCGTGGTCCAGGCCGCAGCTCACGGCGGTGGACGGAGCGAGGCCGCGGGGCGCGAACCCGATCAGGTCGTACGCGTCGCGCACCTCCTGCGGCAACTTCTGCCCCTTCTTCGACGGGTCGCCGAGGCTGGAGCCGCCGGGCCCGCCCGGGATCAGCAGCAGGGCGCCCCGCCGCTTCGCGGGATCCTCGGCGGGGATGCGCGAGATCACGATCTCGATCTGCTCGCCGCCGGGATCGGCGTGGTCCATCGGCACGTCGACGGTGGCGCACCGCTGCCGGGGGTCGGGAGCGCCGCCGGGGCACTCCTCCCAGGCGAGGGACGGCCGGGCGGAGGCGGCGGACGGCACCGCGAGTCCGGAGAGCAGCAGGGCGGCGGAGGCGGCGACGAGACCGGCGGTGCGGGTGGTGTTCTTCATGTCCACGAGCCTCGCCGATCTCCACCCGCCCCCACATCCGGGCAACTCCCTTGTCTTTCCGGGGGTTCACCCCAATGCCAGGCTCGGGGTCGTCCCTGGGACGAGCAGGGCCAGGCGCTTGATCTTCCGGCGCACGACGTACAGGGGGATGACCCCGAACACCCCGAAGGACATGTCGATCACCGTCCACCAGAAGGGGATCCCGCGGATCGGCCCGCAGATCAGCGCGAGCGGGACGATCCCGGCGCAGGCGATCATCCCGAACTCGACGACCCAGATGTTGCGGACCGGGTCGCGGTAGGGCCCGTAGAAGGCGACCGCGATGACCAGGTGCGCGAAGGCCAGCCAGTCGGTGCCGTAGAGGACGAACGGGTGGCGCGCGTCGACCTCGTCGAGGCCGTCCCGCACCCGTTCGATCCAGTCCATCAGGCCGGGCAGGTGCTCCGGCGCGGACAGGGCCCGCAACGCGCTCTCCGTCCAGCGCAGTTCGTGCACCAGCGGGAAGGCGGTGGCACCGCTCAGCACCAGACAGACGACGAAGAGGACCAGCCAGGCACGGATGCCCTTCAGCAAGGCGGCTCTGCCGCTCGCATCGCTCATGAGGGCAGCGTACGCCTGGAGTTGAACGTGTTCAAAAACGGGTCGCGGACGGGTGTCGCCGCACCCCTGGGTTCCGGCGGCCTCTTTAGTGCGGGACGGGCATGGCGAACGGTCGCTCATTGACGGGAGCGCGGCTCGGCCATTCGAAGACACCGTCGGTTGACGGCCCTTGAGCGAAGCGCCGCACGCAATTCGGCCGAGGTTTTCGAATTGCCCGCTCGAACCGCACGGCAACGCCTCTGGCCTGCACGGCAGATGCCGCACACAAGCTCCCGCCGAGTGTAGGCGTCGCGGACCACGGCCGAGACGAAAAGAGTGAAACCCGAATACTCAGGGGAGCCACCGGGAGGCACGAAGCCGAATACAGAAAATGCGAACCGCACGAAAAGGCCGGAACCCCATGACACCGACGAAGCCGCCGATCGGCTCGTACGTCGTCGACACCCGCACCGGAAAGGTGGGCATCGTGATGGGCCACGAGGGACCCTACGTACAGCTGAGACCGTACGGCGGCGGCAGGGAGTGGGACGCCGACCCGCGCACCGTGCGGCACGCCACCCCCGCCGAGCGGCTGCGGGCCGCCACCGCGTACGCCAACGCCCGCAGCCGCGGCGAGGTCCCTTGACGGGCGGCGCGGCGGGCCGGGTGCGCTGACGTAGGGTGCGGGCCCATGTGGAAGTGGAGACGGAAGAAGCCCAGGGCCGCACGTCGCTACCGCGTCCCGCTCACCACGCACCAGCTGTGGATGGTGTCGCTGGGCGCGCCGGTGCACCGGGGCCCCGACGCCTCGCGCACCACGCTGTACCCGTTCACCCGGATCGACGACGACAGCGCCCGGCGCTGGCTGGCCGACCAGTGGGAGATCACCACCCGTGACGAACTGGTCGGCCGGCTCGACGACCTCGCCCGCACCGGCTACCGGGCGCGCGCCCACCGCCTGCTCGGCGTGGCGCCGCTCGCCTGGGACGCCGCGCTGTACGTCGACATCTCCCGGCGCGGCTTCGCCTGCGGCCTGCTGACCGAGGCCGACGCCTGGACCGCGCTGAAGAACATCGTGCCGGCGGTCGCGGGGACCTACGCCTCCTGGCACGAGTACGCCGGTCACTACCTGCTCGGCCGGCAGGTGTGGCGGGACGGCCTCCGGCAGACCTCCGACGACCCCCTCCCCGCGCCGCAGGCCACCGCCGACGCCCATCTGCGCTCCCTGCTGGACCCGGCGAACCGGTCCAGCCCCTGGAACCTGGCCCCCTGGGACAGCATCCGTCAGCCGGAGCGGGCACGGTGAGGTCCGGGCGTACGGGAGAATGAGTCCATGAGTCTGTTCCGCGACGACGGCATCGTGCTGCGCACCCAGAAGCTGGGTGAGGCGGACCGGATCATCACCCTGCTCACCCGCGGTCACGGACGAGTACGCGCGGTGGCGCGCGGGGTGCGGCGGACGAAGTCGAAGTTCGGGGCCCGTCTCGAACCCTTCTCCCACGTCGACGTGCAGTTCTTCGCCCGCAACAGCGAGCTGGTGGGGCGCGGACTGCCGCTGTGCACCCAGAGCGAGACCATCGCGCCGTACGGCGGGGCGATCGTCACCGACTACGCCCGGTACACCGCGGGCACCGCCATGCTGGAGACCGCCGAGCGGTTCACCGACCACGAGGGAGAGCCGGCCGTGCAGCAGTACCTGCTGCTGGTCGGGGCGCTGCGGACCCTCGCCCGCGGGGAGCACGCGCCCCACCTCGTCCTCGACGCCTTCCTGCTGCGCTCCCTCGCCGTCAACGGCTACGCGCCCAGCTTCGGCGACTGCGCGAAGTGCGGCATGCCGGGACCCAACCGGTTCTTCTCCGTGGCCTCCGGAGGCTCCGTGTGTGCCGACTGCCGGGTGCCCGGTAGCGTCGTACCGTCGCCGCAGACGCTCGAACTGCTCGCCGCGCTGCTCACCGGGGACTGGGAGACCGCTGACGCCTGTGAGCCGCGGCACGTCCGGGAGGGGAGCGGGCTGGTGTCCGCCTATCTGCACTGGCATCTGGAACGCGGGCTGCGTTCCCTTCGGTACGTGGAAAAGTAAGAGGGAGACGAGAAGCACATGGTCGTACGCGGGTTCCTGGGACGCCAGCGGCGCGAGTACCGGACGCCGGAGCCGCACCCGTCCGGCGCGCGGCCGCCGAAGTTCCCCGCCGAGCTGGTGCCGAACCATGTGGCGATCGTCATGGACGGCAACGGCCGCTGGGCCAAGGAGCGCGGCCTGCCCCGCACCGAGGGCCACAAGGTCGGCGCCGAGCGGGTGCTCGACGTGCTCCAGGGCGCGATCGAGATGGGCGTCGGCGCGATCTCGCTGTACGCCTTCTCCACCGAGAACTGGAAGCGCTCGCCCGACGAGGTGCGCTTCCTGATGAACTTCAACCGCGACTTCATCCGCAAGACCCGCGACCAGCTCGACGAACTGGGTATCCGGGTGCGCTGGGTGGGCCGGATGCCCAAGCTGTGGAAGTCGGTCGCCAAGGAGCTCCAGGTCGCCCAGGAGCAGACCAAGGACAACGACCGGCTCACCCTGTACTTCTGCATGAACTACGGCGGCCGCGCGGAGATCGCCGACGCCGCGCAGGCCCTCGCCGAGGACGTGAAGGCGGGCCGCCTCGACCCGTCGAAGGTCAACGAGAAGACCCTCCAGAAGTACCTGTACTACCCGGACATGCCGGACGTGGACCTGTTCCTGCGCCCGAGCGGCGAGCAGCGCACCTCCAACTACCTGCTGTGGCAGAGCGCGTACGCCGAGATGGTCTTCCAGGACGTCCTGTGGCCCGACTTCGACCGCCGGGACCTGTGGCGCGCCTGCCTGGAGTTCGCCTCCCGCGACCGCCGCTTCGGCGGGGCCATCCCGAACGAGGAGCTGCTGGCCATGGAAGGCCGCCAGCAGGGCTGATCGTTTTCGCCTACGATCCCGCCTCATGGTCATGGACATGGGGCGGGATGCCGTGCGGGACGAGAGCACGGTCGAACTCACGTACAAGCCGACGGTGGGAGACCTCACCCAGGCGCTGCGGGCGAGGATGCGGGCCAGCCGGGCGGGGCGGATCCAGCGGTGGCTGCCCGCCGTCTTCGCCGTGCTGGCGGCACTGCAGGCGGCCAGGGGCATCGCGGGCGGCGACTGGGACACTCAGTTCATCGTCTGGATGCTGCTGATGGCGGGGATGTTCCCGGTGCTGCCCTGGCTCCAGGCCCGCCAGTTCCAGCGTCTCGCCGCACGGCAGGGCACGTTCCGCGCGGTGGTGTCGGATGCCGGGCTGAGCGTGGTCACCGACACCGGTACGGCGACGACGAACTGGGTCGCGCTGCCGCGCTTCGCGGAGACCCGTGATGTGTTCGTCCTGCTCAGCGGTGACGCCAAGGCCGTCGGCGTCACGGTGCTGCCCAAGCGGGGGATTCAGGGCGAGGACGGCGAGGACCGGCTGCGGGCGGTTCTGGACCGCCATCTCACCCGGGTCTGAGACCGGCTCAGTTCTCCGCCGCGACCCGCGCGCAGTCCGCGCAGGTGCCGAAGATCTCCACGGTGTGCGCCACGTTCACATAGCCGTGCTCCGCGGCGATGGCCTCGGCCCACTTCTCCACGGCCGGGCCCTCGACCTCGACCGCCTTGCCGCAGGCGCGGCAGACCAGGTGGTGGTGGTGCTCGCCGCTGGAGCAACGGCGGTAGACGGACTCGCCGTCGGAGGTGCGCAGGACGTCGACCTCACCGGCCTCGGCGAGGGACTGGAGGGTGCGGTAGACGGTGGTGAGCCCGACCGAGTCGCCCTTGTGCTTGAGCATGTCGTGCAGTTCCTGAGCGCTGCGGAACTCGTCGACCTCGTCGAGGGCTGCCGCCACGGCGGCACGCTGCCGGGTGGCGCGGCCCTTCACGGGCGGTCCAGCGGTCGTCACCGGTTGCCTCCTCACGTCTTGCTTCAGTCCGGGCCATTGTGCCAGCCCGGACCGACAGCGGTCAGACGCCGATCTCGTCCCCGGTCCTCCGGCTGGCCGGAATCGCGCACTCCGCCGGGTCCCCGGAGGGGTGCGCGGCGGCCAGGGCACGGGCCCGCCGCCGGGCCAGCGGGGTCGCCAGCACGGTCAGCAGCACGAACGCGCCGATGGTCAGCAGCACGATCGTCGCGCCGGGCGGGACGTCCTGGTAGTACGAGGTGACGGTGCCGCCGATGGTCACGCTCACCCCGATCGCCACCGCGATCGCGAAGGTCGCCGCGAAGCTGCGGGTGAGCTGCTGGGCGGCGGCCACCGGCACCACCATCAGCGCGGACACCAGCAGCAGGCCGACCACGCGCATCGCGACCGTCACCGTCACGGCCGCCGTGATCGCCGTCAGCAGGTTCAGGGCGCGCACCGGCAGACCGGTGACCCGCGCGAACTCCTCGTCCTGGCTGACCGCGAAGAGCTGGCGGCGCAGTCCGAGGGTGACCAGCACCACGAACGCGGCCAGGACGCAGATCGCCGTGACGTCCGACTCGGACACCGTCGACAGCGAGCCGAAGAGGTACGAGGTGAGGTTGGCGTTGGAGCCGGTCGGGGCGAGGTTGATGAACATCACACCGCCGGCCATGCCGCCGTAGAAGAGCATGGCGAGCGCGATGTCGCCGCGGGTCTTGCCGTACCAGCGGATCAGCTCCATCAGGACCGCGCCGAGCACCGAGACCAGGGTCGCCATCCACACCGGCGACCAGCTCAGCAGGAAGCCGAGGCCGACGCCGGTCATCGCGACATGGCCGATGCCGTCGCCCATCAGGGCCTGACGGCGCTGCACCAGGTAGATGCCGACCGCGGGGGCGGTGATGCCGACCAGGACGGCGGCGAGCAGGGCCCGCTGCATGAAGTCGTAGTTCAGGAATTCCATCAGCTCAGCAGTCCCGTCCGGATCGGTTCGGCGTCGTGAGCCGCGTGCGGATGGACGTGGTCGTGGCCGGGCAGCGCGTGCTGGCCGACCGCCTTCGGGGGCGGGCCGTCGTGCAGCACACAGCCGTCGCGCAGGACGACCGCCCGGTCGATCAGGGGCTCCAGGGGGCCCAGTTCGTGCAGGACGAGCAGGACGGTCGCGCCCTGGGCGACCTGCTCGCGCAGGGTCGCGGCGAGCACCTCCTGGCTGGCGAGGTCCACGCCCGCCATCGGCTCGTCCATGATCAGCAGCTCGGGGTCGGAGGCGAGCGCGCGGGCGATCAGCACCCGCTGGTGCTGGCCGCCGGAGAGCGCGTTCACCGAGTCGCCGGCCCGGTCCGCCATGCCGACCAGGTCCAGGGCCCGGCGCACCGCCGCGCGGTCGTCCTTGCGGAAGACGCCGAAGCGGGTGCGGGACAGGCGGCCCGCGGAGACCACCTCGCCGACCGTGGCCGGCACGCCGCCCGCGGCGGTGGTGCGCTGCGGGACGTAGCCGATGCGCGCCCACTGCCGGAAACGCCGGCGGTCCGTGCCGAACAGCTGTATCTCCCCGGCGCTGACGGGCACCTGGCCGATGATGCTGCGTACGGCCGTGGACTTGCCGGAACCGTTCGCGCCGAGCAGCGCGACGACCTCGCCACGGGTGACCGTGAGGTCGATGCCGCGCAGGACGGGGCGCGAGCCCAGCTCGGCGCGTACGCCGCGCAAGGTTATGACGGGCTCGCTCAATGTGGCCTCCGTAACGATCACTTGGCGCCGAGGGCCGTCTTCAGCGCGCTGAGGTTGGACCGCATGACCTGGATGTAGTCGTCGCCCTCGGACTTGTCGGTGATGCCTTCCAGCGGGTCCAGCACGTCGGTCTTGAGGCCGGCGTCCTTGGCGAGCGTCTTCGCGGTCTTGTCGCTGACCAGTGTCTCGTAGAAGACGGTGGTCACGCCGTCGGCCTCGGCCTCCTCCTGGAGCTCCTTGATCCGGGCGGGGCTCGGCTCCGAGTCCGGGTCGAGGCCGGAGATGGCCTCCTGGGTCAGGCCGTAGCGCTCGGCGAGGTAGCCGAAGGCGGCGTGGTTGGTGAAGAAGACCTTGGTGCCGGTGTTCTTCAGACCGGTCTCGAACTGCGTGTTCAGTTCGGTGAGCTCGGCGACCAGCGCGTCGGTGTTCTTCTGGTAGTCGGCCGCGTGGTCCGGGTCGGCCTTCTCGAAGGCGGCGCCGACGCCCCGGGCGATCTCGGCGTACTTCACCGGGTCCAGCCAGACGTGCGGGTCGAGGGCGTGCTCCTCCTCCTCGGACTCCGCGTGCTCCTCCTCGCCGGCGTGCTCGTGCTCGACGCTGCCGTGGTCCTCCAGCTCGGTGAGCGAGGCCGCGTCGATCTTGTTCCGCACATCGGCCTGGCCGACGGCCTCGTCGACGGCGGGCTGGAGGTTCTTGAGGTAGAGGACCGCGTCGGCCTCCTGGAGCTGCGCGGTCTGCTTGGTGCTGAGCTCCAGGTCGTGCGGTTCCTGACCGGGCTCGGTGAGGGTGGTGACGTTCACGTGGTCCCCGCCGATCCGCTCGGCGAGGAACTGCATCGGGTAGAACGACGCGACGACGTCGAACTTCTCCGTGTTGCCCGCGGCGCTGCTGTCGGAGGAGCAGGCGGTGAGGGTGCCGATGCCGAGGGCCGCGGTCGCCGCGAGGGCGATCCCGGATATGTGCTGTCGTCGTACGTTCATGACAGTCATTTTCAGCCGAGATGGAAACCATTGTCAACAAACGCTCTGAGCTGGGCCGGAGCGGTCCCGTAAGGGCACCGATTTGATTGAGAGGCAGGCCACGCCGGTACGCTGAGGCATTCGCTCTGAAGCATCCTCGCTTCGTCGCCCGTCGTCGTAATGAAGAGAGCACCGTGGCCGCCGACAAGATCGACACCATCGTCAGCCTGAGCAAGCGCCGTGGCTTCGTTTTCCCGTGCAGTGAGATCTACGGCGGACAGCGCGCCGCCTGGGACTACGGGCCGCTGGGTGTCGAGCTCAAGGAGAACATCAAGCGCCAGTGGTGGCGCTACATGGTGACCTCGCGCGAGGACGTCGTCGGTATCGACTCGTCCGTGATCCTCGCCCCCGAGGTGTGGGTCGCCTCCGGCCACGTCGCCACCTTCAGTGACCCGCTCACCGAGTGCACCTCCTGTCACAAGCGGTTCCGCGCGGACCACCTGGAAGAGGCGTACGAGGCGAAGAAGGGCCGCGCCCCGGAGAACGGCCTCGCCGACATCAACTGCCCCAACTGCGGCACCAAGGGCCAGTTCACCGAGCCCAAGCAGTTCTCGGGCCTGCTGTCGACCCACCTCGGCCCCACCCAGGACTCCGGCTCCATCGCCTACCTGCGCCCCGAGACCGCCCAGGGCATCTTCACCAACTTCGCCCAGGTCCAGATCGCCTCCCGCAAGAAGCCGCCGTTCGGCATCGCCCAGATGGGCAAGTCCTTCCGCAACGAGATCACGCCCGGCAACTTCATCTTCCGCACCCGCGAGTTCGAGCAGATGGAGATGGAGTTCTTCGTCAAGCCGGGCGAGGACGAGAAGTGGCAGGAGTACTGGATGGAGCAGCGCTGGAACTGGTACACCGGCCTGGGCCTGCGCGAGGAGAACATGCGCTGGTACGAGCACCCGAAGGAGAAGCTCTCCCACTACTCCAAGCGCACCGCCGACATCGAGTACCGCTTCCAGTTCGGCGGCAACGAGTGGGGTGAGCTGGAGGGCGTCGCCAACCGCACCGACTACGACCTCGGCGCCCACTCCAAGGCCTCCGGCCAGGACCTCGCCTACTACGACCAGGAGGCCGGCGAGCGCTGGACGCCGTACGTCATCGAGCCCGCCGCCGGTGTCGGCCGCACCATGCTGGCCTTCCTGCTCGACGCGTACATCGAGGACGAGGCGCCCAACGCCAAGGGCAAGATGGAGAAGCGCACCGTGCTGCGCCTCGACCACCGCCTCGCCCCGGTGAAGGTCGCGGTCCTGCCGCTGTCCCGCAACCCGGAGCTGTCCCCGAAGGCCAAGGGCCTGGCCCAGGCGCTGCGCCAGCACTGGAACATCGAGTTCGACGACGCCGGTGCCATCGGGCGCCGCTACCGCCGCCAGGACGAGATCGGCACGCCGTACTGCGTCACCGTCGACTTCGACACCCTCGAGGACAACGCGGTCACCGTCCGCGAGCGCGACACGATGAAGCAGGAGCGTGTCTCCCTCGACCAGATCGAGGGCTACCTGGCCGGCCGCCTGATCGGCTGCTGACCCCTCTCTCCTTCGCGATCGGCCCCCGACGCAGGCTCCCGAATGGACCTGCGGCGGGGGCCGACGCGCGTCCAGGGTGAATGCGTGGGGCGTCACGTCCCGCCTCCGAAGCGCTGGCAAGTGACAGCTGACAGATGTTGAAATCTGTCAGCTGTCATGTCAGTCTGGAGGCATGACGATCCACAAGCGCACCCTCGGCACCACCGGCCCCCAGGTCTCCGCCCTCGGCCTCGGCTGCATGGGCATGTCCGCGCTGTACGGCGACGCGGACCGGGCCGAGTCCGTCGCGACCATCCACGCGGCGCTCGAAGCGGGCGTCACCCTGCTCGACACCGGCGACTTCTACGGCATGGGCCACAACGAGCTGCTGATCGGCGAGGCCCTGCGCGCCGCCCCCGCCGCCCGGCGCGAACAGGCCCTGGTCAGCGTCAAGTTCGGCGCGCTGCGGGACCCGGACGGCGGCTGGTCGGGCTACGACGGCCGGCCCGAGGCCGTGCGGAACTTCGCCGCGTACTCGCTCCAGCGCCTCGGCGTCGACCACATCGACGTGTACCGGATCGCCCGGCTCGACCCGGCCGTACCGATCGAGGAGACGGTCGGCGCGATCGCCGAACTCGTCGAGCGGGGACACGTCCGGCACATCGGCCTCAGCGAGGTCGGCGCCGACACCGTCCGCAAGGCCGCCGCGACCGCCCCCATCGCGGACCTCCAGATCGAGTACTCCCTGATCTCGCGCGGCATCGAGGCCGAGATCCTGCCGACCCTCCGTGAGCTGGGCATCGGCGTCACCGCGTACGGCGTCCTCTCGCGCGGGCTGATCTCCGGCCACTTCACCGCCGACCGGCAGCTCGCCGCCGGTGACTTCCGCTCCCTCTCACCCCGCTTCCAGGGCGACAACCTGCGGCACAACCTCGGCCTCGTCGAGGCGCTGCGGAAGATCGCCGAACGCAAGGGCGTCTCCGTCGCGCAGATCGCCATCGCCTGGGTGCTGGCCCAGGGCGAGCGGTACGGCACGGACATCGTGCCGCTGGTCGGCGCCCGCACCCGCGACCGGCTCACCGAGGCGCTGGGCGCGCTCGACGTCACGCTGGACGCCGCCGACCTCACGGCGATCGAGCAGGCCGTGCCCGCCGACGCGGCGGCCGGCGAGCGCTACCCCGCGGCGCAGATGGCACACCTCGACAGCGAGCGCTGACCGGCCCGCGGGTACCGTCACCTCATGGCACCGACCAGCGAGACCCTGACCGCCGAGCGCATCCTCGAAGTCACCGAGGAAGTGCTGCGCCGCCACGGCCCGGCCAAGGCCACCGTGGTCGACGTGGCCCGCGCGCTCGGCGTCAGCCACGGCAGCGTCTACCGGCACTTCCGCACCAAGGCGGCCCTGCGGGAGGCCGTGACGAAGCGCTGGCTGGACCGTACGTCCGAGGTGCTGGCCGACATCGTCGCCGAGGACCGCGACCCGGAGCAGCGGCTGCGGGCCTGGCTGCGGGCGCTGTTCGACGCCAAGCGCCGCAAGGCGGGCGACGATCCGGAGCTGTTCGCCACCTACATGGTGCTGACCGGCGAGAGCGGCGAGGCGGTCGCCGAGCACATCGCCGACCTCGTCGGCCAGTTGGCCACGATCGTCCGGGCGGGCACCGAGGCGGGCACCCTCGCCTCCGCCGACCCGGCCACCACCGCCCGCGCCGTCTTCCACGCCACCGGCCGCTTCCACGACCCCTGCTACGCCAAGGAGTGGGAACGGCCCGGCGCCGAGGAGGAGTTCGAGGCGCTGGTGGACCTGGTGACCCGAGGGCTGCGGGCCTGAGCGGTCCCGCCGCGGAGCGCGGGCGTCAGGCCCCGACCTGCGTCGTCCGGCCCAGGTACGTCACCGGACCCGGGTCGGGGACGTCGATCGGGCGGAAGCCCAGCCGGTCGTAGAACGCGCGGGCGGGGGTGTTCGCCGTCACCATGCTCAGATGGACGGCCGGGACCCCGGCGTCCGACAGCGCCCGCAGGAACCGGTGCATCAGGGCGCGGCCGTGGCCGCGGCGCTGCCACTCGGGGAGCAGGTCGATGTGCAGATGGGCCGGGTGGCCGGCCAGCTCGGGCAGGATCATCCGCTCGGGCCGGTGCAGCAGCCTGGCGATCTCCTCGCCGGGCGTGGCGGGCGGGCCGGCCGGGTCCGGGTACCGGTCGGCCACCAGGGGCAGCCACGTGGCGCGGAACTCCGCGACGAAGCGCGGGGTGTCCGCCGTGCCCAGGACGTAGCCGACCGCCCGGCCCCGGCCGTCGTCGAGGACGAAGGCGAGCTCCGGCTCCAGGTGGACGTACGGGGCGGCGAAGGTCGCCGGGAAGATCCCGGGGTCGGAGTAGTGGGGGCGGCTGTCCTGGCCGACGTGGGCGGTGCGGACGCAGATGTCGTCGAGGGCCGCCCGGTCCTCGGGGCGGTAGGGGCGCACGGTGGGTGTGTCGGGTGTGCTGGTCACCCCGGCATCGTGCCGCCCCTGGGAGCGCTCCCACAAGAGGTGCGGCGGCCTCTCCTCAGCCGATCGTCCGCGGCAGGCGCAGGCTCAGCAGCCCGGTCAGCACCACCCCCGCCACCTGCGCCAGCAGCGTCACCACCAGGGCGTCGCGCATACCGAGGCCCGGCACCAGGGAGAGGAAGAGCGTGCCCAGGCCGGCCACGCCCAGCGCCAGCGCCGACTGCTGGGTGGTGATCATCACGCCGCTGCCGACCCCGGCGCGCGACGGCGGCACCTCGGACAGCACCACACGGAAGATGACCGGCAGCTGAAGAGCCTGGCCCGCACCCGCGAGCGCCGCACCCGGCAGCAGCTCGACCAGACCGGTGTCCGGCCAGGAGGACCAGGCGGCCAGCGCCAGCAGAGCCACGCCCACCCCCTGGATCACCGCCCCGGCCGTCACCACCCGGGTGCCGTACCGGGCGACCAGCCGCGGCCCGGCGAGGGAGACGAGGAAGAACACCACCGCCATCGGGGTGAGCGCCAGTCCCGCCGCGACCGGACCGAGGCCCGCCCCCTCCTGGAGCGCCACCGCGATCACGAACATGAAGCCGCTGAAACCGATCGAGAACGGCAGGATCAGCACCAGCCCCCGCCGCAGCGAGACCAGCGCGAACAGGCTCGGCGGCACCAGCGGCGTCCGCCCCCGCCGGTCCGCCCGGCGCTCCACCGCCCAGAACGCGCCCGCGGCGAACGGGAACGCCGCCAGCGACAGCCACGTCCACAGCGGCCAGCCCGCGGCCCGGCCCTCGGTGAGCGGGACCAGCAGGGTCAGCAGCGACACGGCGAGCAGGACCGTGCCGGGGCCGTCGACCGGCTCCGGACGCGGGGAGCGGGTCTCCGGGACGGCGCGCGCGGCCAGCACCAGGCCGGCCAGCACGACCGGCACGTTCACCAGGAACACCGCCCGCCAGCCGGTGCCGGCCACGTCCGCGGCCACCAGCACGCCGCCGAGGATCTGCCCGGCCACCATGGCCAGACCGGCCGTGGCGCCGTACAGGCTCATGGCCTTGGCCCGGCGGGCGCCCGAGGTGGCCGACTGGATGGTGGCGAGCACCTGCGGCAGCATCGCGGCGGACGCGGCCCCCTGCGCCACCCGCGCCGCGACGAGCGTCCAGGCGGTCGGCGCGAGCCCGCAGGCCAGCGAGGTGACACCGAAGGCCACCATGCCGGCGAGGAACAGCCGGCGCCGTCCGAACAGGTCGCCGAGCCGGCCGCCCAGGACGAGGAGGACGGCGTAGGCGACGCCGTAGCCGGCCACGACGAGTTCGAGGACGGCCTCGCTCGCGGCGAGGTCCTCGCCCATGGCGGGCAGGGCCACGTTGACGATGAAGAAGTCGATGAGGGGGAGTGCCGCGCCCAGCAGCACGGTGCAGAGGCCCAGGTCGCCGAGGACGGGTGGCTCGGCGGCGGTCCGGGCCGGGCGGGAGGTGATGGTTTCGGTCACGACCCCGAGCCTGCGGCGGCGCCGAGGCAGGTACCAGAGTGTCCTTGTCCTGGTACCAGGACCACCTGGCAACAGCGTCCGCGCCGAGGCAGGCTTGGCCCATGACGACGACGGCCGAGCAGACCGCACGGGATCCCGAGGCCCCCCGCGGCCGGGCCGCGCAGATCCGGCGGCACGAACTCGCCGCCTTCCTGCGCCACCGCCGCGAGCACATCAGCCCCGAGCGCGTCGGCCTGCCGCGGGGCCGCCGCCGTCGTACGCCGGGACTGCGCCGCGAGGAGGTCGCCCAGCTCTCCTCGGTCGGCGTCACCTGGTACACCTGGCTCGAACAGGCCCGCGACATCCAGGTCTCCGTCCAGGTCCTCGACGCCCTGGCCCGCGCCCTGCTCCTCGACTCCGGCGAACGCGCCCACCTGTTCCGCCTGGCCGGTGCCGTCGACCCGACCCCGGCCACCGTCTGCCCCTCGCTCACCCCGGCGCTGCGCGCGGTCCTGGAGCAACTGGAGCCGTTCCCGGCCTGTGCGCAGAACAGCCGGTACGACATCCTCGCCCACAACCGCACCTACGGGCTGCTGCTGTGCGACCTGGACGCGGTGCCGCCCGAGGACCGCAACTGCGTGCTCCTGTCGTACACGCACGACGACTGGCGCTCCTCGATCGTGCACCTGGAGGAGACCCAGCGGGTGATGGCGGCCCGCTTCCGGGCCACGATGGCCGGCCACCTCGGCGACCCCGCCTGGAAGATGCTGCTCAAGCGGCTGCGCGCCGAGTCCCCGGAGTTCCGCGAGGCCTGGGACCGGCACGAGGTGGTGACCCACCGCAGCAAGCGCAAGGAGTTCGTCAACCGGTACGTCGGCCGTGTCACCGTCGACCACACCGACCTGTGGCTCAGCCCCGAGCAGGGCCCGCGCGTGGTGACGTACGTCCCGGCCGACGAGGAGTCCCGGCGCCGCCTGGAGCGGCTGCACGCGCTGGCGGTGGAGCGACGGGACGGCGCCTAGGCCGCCGACACCCTCGCCGCCTCCCGCACCTCGCCGGACTCCAGTTCCCGTGCGGTGCGCTCGGCCGTGCGGCGGGCCCAGCGGCCCGTGGTGAGGGCGCCGAGGAGCAGTATGGCGAGGCCGCAGCCGCTGAGGATCCACCAGCCGGGGACGGCGGCGGAGACGAAGGTGTCCCGGTACGCCGACGCCCCGATGCCCGCCGCCAGCACGGCTCCGACGACCGCGACGCCCAGGGTCTGGCCGAGCTGCCGGCTGGTGGAGGCGACCGCGGCGGCGACCCCGGCCTGCGCGCGCGGCATGCCGGAGACGGCCGTGTTGGTGATCGGGGCGTTGACGAAGCCGAAGCCCACGCCGAACAGGGCGTATCCGACGAAGAGGCCGGTGTTCGACGTCTCCGCCTCGAACACGGCGAACAGCACCGCGCTGGTGGTCATCGCGAGGCCCGCGATCACCAGCGGCAGCCGTGGCCCGCGGCTGGCCACCAGACGGCCGGACAGGGGCGCGCACAGGAACGTGGGCACGGCCATCGGCAGCATCCACAGCCCGGCGTGCAGCGCGTCCAGCCCGCGCACGTTCTGGAGGTACAGCGTCGACAGGAACAGGAACCCGCCGAGCGCCGCGAACGCCGCGATCGCGATCAGCGTGGCCCCGCTGAACGGCGCCGACCTGAAGAACCGCAGGTCGATCAGTGGTTCCGCGCGCCGCGGCTCGTACGCCAGCAGGCCGAGCAGCGCCGCGACCGCCACCACCGCGAACGGCAGCACCGTCGCGAACCCGGCCTCCGGCGCCTCGATGATCGCGTACGTCAGCGCGCCGAACAGCGCGATCACCAGCGCCTGCCCGACCGGGTCGGCCCGGCGGGCCCGGGCCGCGCGGGACTCGGGCACGTACCGCAGCGTCAGCAGCAGCGCGGTCAGCCCCACCGGCAGGTTGACCCAGAAGATCGCCCGCCAGCCGACCGTCTCGACCAGGACGCCGCCGACCAGCGGGCCCGCCGCCATGGAGATGCCGACGACCGCGCCCCAGACGCCGATCGCGCGGGCCCGCTCCCGGGGGTCGGTGAAAGTGTTGGTGATGATCGACATGGCGACCGGGTTCAGCATCGAGCCGCCCACCGCCTGGACCATCCGGAAGGCGATCAGCGCCTCCAGGTTCGGTGCCATGGAGCACAGCGCCGAACCGATGGTGAAGACGACCAGCCCGGCCATGAAGACGCGCTTGCGCCCGATCCGGTCGGCGGTGGACCCGGCGAGCATCAGCAGCGCGGCCAGCACCAGCGTGTACGCGTCGATCGTCCACTGCAGGCCCGAGGTGCTCGCGCCCAGATCGTCCTGCATGGCGGGCAGCGCCACGTTCAGCGCGGTGTTGTCGAGGCTCACGATCAGCAGGCTCATGCAGCAGATCGCGAGCACCAGCAGACGTCGGCGATGGCTGAGCTCGGGCATGCGGCCATCGTACGCCCGTTTCGATAGTGCGGCTAACTAACGAATTTTACGAACTCATTGCGCGGCACAATGGAGTAATGCCCACGCCCACGCAGCCGCTGCGGATCGGTCCGCACACCGTTCAGCCGCCCGTCGTCCTCGCCCCGATGGCCGGGATCACCAACGCGCCCTTCCGTACCCTGTGCAGGGAGTTCAGCGGTGGCAAGGGGCTGTTCGTCAGCGAGATGATCACCACCCGGGCGCTGGTCGAGCGCAACGAGAAGACCATGCAGCTGATCCACTTCGACGCGACCGAGAAGCCGCGCTCGATCCAGCTGTACGGCGTGGACCCGGCCACCGTCGGCAAGGCCGTCCGCATGATCGCGGAGGAGGGCCTGGCCGACCACATCGACCTCAACTTCGGCTGCCCCGTCCCCAAGGTCACCCGCAAGGGCGGCGGCTCCGCCCTGCCCTACAAGCGCAACCTGCTGCGCGCCATCCTCCGCGAGGCCGTCGCCGGCGCCGGCGACCTGCCGGTCACCATGAAGATGCGCAAGGGCATCGACGACGACCACATCACCTACCTCGACGCCGGCCGCATCGCCGTCGAGGAGGGCGTCACCGCCATCGCCCTGCACGGCCGCACCGCCGCCCAGCACTACGGCGGCACCGCCGACTGGGACGCCATCGCCCGGCTCAAGGAACACGTCCCGGAGATCCCGGTGCTCGGCAACGGCGACATCTGGTCGGCCGCCGACGCGGTGCGCATGGTGCGCGAGACCGGCTGCGACGGCGTCGTCGTCGGCCGCGGCTGCCTGGGCCGGCCGTGGCTCTTCGCCGACCTGGTCGCCGCCTTCGAGGGCCGTACGGCCGACCTCGCGCGTCCCGCGCTGCGCGAGGTCGCCGACGTCATGGTCCGGCACGCCACGCTGCTCGGCGAGTGGATCGGCGACGAGTCCAAGGGCGTCGTCGACTTCCGCAAGCACGTCGCCTGGTACCTCAAGGGCTTCGCGGTCGGCTCCGAGATGCGCAAGCGGCTCGCCATCACCTCCTCCCTCGCCGAGCTGCGCTCAGGGCTCGACGAGCTGGACCTCGACCAGCCCTGGCCCGCCGGCGCCGACGGCCCGCGCGGCCGCACCTCCGGCAACAACCGGGTCGTCCTGCCGGACGGCTGGCTGAAGGACCCCTACGACTGCGCGGGCATCACCGAGGACGCGGAGCTGGACACCTCCGGCGGCTGATCAGTCCGCCGCCTTTCCTGACGGCGTCGAGCCGTACGCCGTCAGGAACCGGTCCCGGAACGCGCTCATCTTCCACACCGGCGCGTCCCCGGCGGGCTCCAGACCGTCCGTCCAGCCCCAGCCGGCGATCTTCTCCAGCACCTCCGGGTCCTTGGCGACGACCGACACCGGTACGTCCCGGCCGGCGTCGGAACCGCTGACCCGGGCGATCGGCTCGTGGTCACCGAGGAAGACCAGCACGGTGTCGTCACCGCCGTAGCGGGTGAGCCACTGGGTGAGGCTGGTCACCGAGTACCGCACCGACCGGCCGTACTCCTCCTTGGAGCGGGCGGAGCTGGCGACCACGTCCCCCGGGTCGGCGCCCGCCTTCTCGATGCCCTCGAAGATCCGCCCGTCGCCCAGCTCGTCCCAGCCGACCAGCTCGGGGACGGGCGCCCACGGCTGGTGGCTGGAGGTGAGGATGACCTCCGCCATCAGCGGCCGGTCCCGCTCCTTGCCGTGCTCCAGCCGCTGGAACGCCTCCAGCGCGTACTGGTCCGGCATCGTCGACCAGCTGAACTTCGGGCCGCGATAGCCGAGGTGGAAGGCGTCGTAGACATGGTCGAGGCCGTAGAACTCCGCCTCCGGCCAGGCCTTCTGCACCCCCGGCATGATCCCGACCGTCCGCCAGGCGCCCGTCCGGCGGAACGCCTCGGTGAGACTCAGATGGTCGCCGGAGGTGACCGTGCGGTACCGCTGCTGGTTGTCGATCCACAGGCCCGACATGAAGGTGGAGTGGCCGAGCCAGCTGCTGCCGCCGTACGTCGCCGAGGTCAGCCAGCCGCTCTTCGCCCGGAAGCCCGCCTTCGTCAGCGCCTCGGTGTTCGCCTCCAGGGAGCGGTGGACGCCGGGGCGGATCGCCGGGTCCTCGATCGCGCTGCGGCCGTAGCTCTCGATGAAGGTGAAGATCACGTCCTTGCCGCGCAGGTCGGGCACCAGCCGCTCGGGCGGGGTCGCGCCGAAGGCATCGGCCCGCGCCTCCCGCGCGAACGCCGCCTCGTCCCGCAGCGTGGCCCGCACCCGCTCGGTCTGGATCCGCACCAGCGCCGCCGCGTGGTCGGAGGCCACCGGCAACCCGGCGAGCTGCACGCCCAGCGCCGCCGTCACCGTCCACACGAGGGTGGCGGCCAGCGTCGAGCGGACCGCGACCGTGCGGTGGCGGGCCAGCAGCTCGCCCAGCCGGACCGTGGACAGCACCATCAGCGCGCACAGCAGCACGACCAGCAGCAGCGCACCGGCCGTCACCCCGAGCGCGCCCGCCTCACCGAGCGTGTCACCGGCGTACGACTGGGCGTCGTCGAGGAGTTCCCAGTCCAGGACCAGGTTGAAGCCCCGGCCCAGATACTCGTGGAACCCCATGTCGAGGAGGTTCAGCACGGTCAGCGCGGCCAGCCCGAGCCCGAGCGCGACCGCCGCCGCCAGCCGGGGGCGGCGCGGCAGCGCCAGCAGCAGCGCCGCCGCGACGATCGCCTCCAGAGGGATCCGGACGAACTTGCCGGGCGTGAGCGTGGGCAGGGTGTTCGGCAGCAGCAGCGCGCCGAGCACCAGCGCGGCGGACAGGACGGTGAGCGTCCGGTTCAGTACGCGCGCGGCGACGGGACGCGCGGTACGCCAGCGGGCGAGGACAGACACCCAGGGTCCTTCCGTACGGGGCCGGGCCGGAGGCGGGCCCGGCGTGGGGGAACGGGCCCGCCGCCCTCACGTACGGGCGGACGGCGGACTCCGTTCACCGCCCCGCGGCCGGATTCGCCCTCAGGCACCCCCCACGGCGGTCAGCAGCGCCAACGGAGCCGCCGCCGAACGCGACTCGCGCACACAGGCGTGCGGATACGGCACCGGCTCGGCATGGGTGTCGCGGCCGTAGCCCGCCAGCACCTCCGGCAGCCGGTGGCCGGTCGCGGTCGCCGCGTCCACCAGCGCGTGCGCCACCGTCCGGGCCTCGTCGTGCAGGCCGTAGCGGGCCAGGCCCAGGGCGATCAGCGCGTTGTCGTGCGGCCACACCGAACCCCGGTGGTACGACAGCGGGTGGTACGCCGGCTGCCCGGCCGCCACCGTGCGCACGCCCCAGCCGGAGAAGAAGTCCGGTTCCACCAGGCGCCGGCCGACGACCTCGCCGTACTCCTTGTCCAGCAGCCCCGACCACAGCAGATGCCCGGCGTCCGAGGCGAGCGCGTCCACCTGGCGGCCCTCGCCGTCCAGCGCGAGCGCCGGGAAGGACCGCTCCGGCATCCAGAAGTCCCGCTGGAAGCGGTCGCGCAGATCACCGGCCGCCTGCTCCAGCAGCGCCGCGTAGGTCTCGTCCCCCCACACCGCGCGGGCCAGTTGCGCGGTGCGGCGCAACGCGTCGTAGGCGTACCCCTGCGCGCCCGCCGCCATCACCGGGCCGCTCGGGCGGGTGCCGTCCGCCCAGCAGATCGCGCCGGGGGAGTCCTTCCAGTTCTGGTTGGCGAGGCCGCCCTGGTCGGCCCGGTAGACCAGATAGCCGCGCGAGGTCAGCCCGCCGTGGTCCAGCATCCAGCCGACCGCCGCGCGGGCGTGCGGCTCCAGCCGGCGGCCCAGGGCGGTGTCCCCGGTCTGCTCGACGTACGCCCCGAGCAGGACCAGGAAGAGCGGGGTGGCGTCCACCGAGCCGTAGTACCGCCCGTACGGCACCTGCCCGAAGTGCGCCAGCTCGCCGTACCGCACCTCGTGCACGATCTTGCCGGGCTGGGCCACCGAACCGGGCAGCGCCTCGGTCGCCTGGGCCGCGGCGAGCGCGGGCAGCGTGGCCGCCGCCAGCTGCGGGTGGTACGGCAGCGCGAACAGCGCGGTGAGCAGGGCGTCCCGGCCCAGCAGCGCCAGGAACCACGGGGCGCCGGCCGCCGGCACCCGCAGATCCTCACCGTCCGGGCCGGTCGCCGGGATCTGGAGCGCGGCGAGATCCGCGAGGCCCCGGGCGCACGCCGCCGCCAGCTCCGGCCAGCCGGTCGGGAAGGCCACGCCCTCCACGAACCGCCCCTCCGCCGCCAGCAGCTGCTCCGCCACCGCCGCGGGGGAGCGGGGCACCCGCAGCGCCCGCTTCTCGCCGTGCGGACGGGCCATGACCCGCAGCGTCAGCTCGGCCGTCCCGTGCGGCTCCAGATCGAGGGCCCAGACCAGACGCCGGGCGCCGGTGCCGGTCTCCTCCACGGCGTCCGGGGCGGGCTCGGCCGTGACCGTCGTGCAGGACCGCCACTCGCTGCGCTGGTAGGTGAACTCCACCCCGTGCTCCAGCACCTGGCGGCGGCGGACCGCGCCGGGCTTCGGATAGGTGCGGTGGTCGGAGCGCAGCTCGAACTGGTCGGTGAAGTCGGCGTCGGCCGTGACGGCCAGGTGGACCCGGGTCGGCACCGGCCGGTTGCTGGTGATCCGCAGCTGCTCCACGAACGCGCTGTCCGCGACCGCCTGCTCCCGGAAGACCGTGTACGCCGGGGGTTCCTGGCGCCCGCCGCGCGGCACCAGCACACACCGCGCGGTGTCCCCGGCAGCCACCGGTGACAGTGCCTCCGGCACCGCCCCGTCGACCGTGAGCTGCCACCGGCTCAGATGCCGGGCGTCCCGCACGAAGAAGCCGTCCGGGAGACCGGGCCGCGCCGCCCCGCCGTTCCGCACGCCGCTGATGTCGCCGCCGTCGCCCACGGCGGCGAAGGTCCCGCCGTGCACGAGCAGATGATGCCGGTCCGTCATGCCCGCTCTCCTCCCCTGAGTTCACTGCTGGCGGACTGGTCGAGCAAGAGATCGAGGGCGAGGGCGGCGGTCCAGCCGAAGCCGGTCGCACCGCACGCCTCGCCGGTGTACGGATCCACGTACTCCGCGAAGCCGGAGGCAGCCGCGGAGTCCAGGAGCGCCCCGCGCAGCGCGTCGGCCCGCTCCCGCTCGCCGTGCGTGCGCAGCCCCCGCTCCACCAGCCAGCCGGTGTTGAACCAGGCCGGGCCGCGCCAGTACCGGTGCGGGTCGAAGGCCTCGCCGAGCAGGTCGTAGCTGGGCACGAGCCGGGTGCTGCCGCCGAGCCCGAAGTGCGGGCCGGTCGCGGTCCGCACCAGGGCCGCGGCCGTCTCGCGGGGCAGCGTGGGCAGCAGCAGCGGGATCAGCCCGGACACCCCGCGTTCGGGGATCAGCCCGCCGGAGCGCACGTCCCGGCAGAAGAACATCTCCCGGGCCGGGTCGTAGAGCCGGTCGATCAGCACCCCGGTCAGCCGCTCGGCGCGCGCGTGCCGGGCGGTGCCGGTGGCGCCCAGCTCGCCGGCGATCCGGGCCAGCGCGTGCTCGGAGGCGATGAGCAGGGCGTTGAACGCCGGGTCCTCCACGGCGAAGTCGGCGCGGCCGTCGGCGTACCCGCCGTCCCGGTAGTCCGCGGCCAGCCGGACGTAGCGGCCGTAGTCCAGGTCCGTCGGCCGGTCCTCGGGGGAGCCGTGGTCGAGGTCGGCGCGCCGGAAGGAACGGGCCGGGGCCGGGGTGACGCGGGCGAGCGGGGCGTCCCAGCAGGGGCTGTTGTCCATGCCCTGCTCCCACGGGTGGACCACCGAGGCGAGCCCGCCGCCGCCGAGGTCGCGGCGGTGCAGCAGATAGCGGTGCCAGGCGGCCAGCCGGGGGTACACCGCGGCGAGGAAGCCGCGCGCCCACGACAGGCCCGGATCGGCGCGGTGCACCAGCCAGGCGGCCAGGGCGTGCACCGGTGGCTGCACGATGCCGGACGTCTGTACGGTGCGCGGGGCGCCGGACGCGCGTCCGGCGGTCGAGGACCGCCAGAAGTCGGGGCTCGGGAAGTAGGCGTCGAGCGGGACGGAGGGGTTGAACACGATGTGCGGGATCCGCCCGTCGTCCCACTGGGCCGCGAGCAGCGTCTCCAGCTCGGTCTGCGCCCGTAACGGCGACAGGTGCCGCAGCCCGATCGCGATGAACGCGGAGTCCCAGGACCACTGGTGCGGATACAGGCCGCGGGAGGGCACCGTGGAGGTGCCGGTCCAGTTGTCCTCCAGCACGCGGACGGCACCGGCATGCAGCGGATCCGGCCCGGCGGCCGGATCGTATGCAATGACGTGCTCCGCGCCAGGGGCGGTCAGTTGGGCAGTGCGATCCACTCGGGGCTCCCCGAAAGGCGTCCGGCCGACCGGTTCGGTCATGGCTACCGTAGGGTTACGTCTATTTAACACGCAAAACTCAATATGTAATGCAGGCTTGAGAAACACAAGGGGGTGCGCATGACCGGACGGCCGGGAAGGACCGGAAAGGGCGGCGGCAGCCAGGCGAGCGCCGGCGATCTGCTCGAACTGGTGCGCAGTGGCCGCGCCACCACACGCGGCGCGCTCCAGCAGGTCACCGGACTGTCCCGGGCCACCGTCGGACAGCGGCTGGACCGGCTCTTCCGCGCGGGCTGGCTGCGCGAGGGCGCCGGCGGGCCGGTGGACTCCCCGCTCGGCGGCCGCCCGTCCATCACCCTGGAGTTCGACGACGAGCACGCCGTCGTCCTCGCCGCCGACCTGGACACCCGGCACGCCCGCGCCGCCGTGCTGTCCCTGACCGGCGAGATCCACGCCGAGCACTCCGGCACCCTCGCCCTGGAGGACGGCCCGGACGCCGTCCTCGGCGAACTGGGCCGCTGGTTCGCGGAGCTGCTGGAGAAGGCCGGGCACCGGGCCCAGGAGGTCTGCGGCATCGGCCTCGCCGTGCCGGGGCCGGTGGACAGCGAGACCGGCCGGGTCGTGCAGCCGCCGATCATGCCCGGCTGGGACGGCTACGACATAACCGGCCGCCTGGCCAGGGCCTTCGGCGACCACACCGGTGCCGGCCCGGTGCCGGTGCTGGTGGACAACGACGCCAACCTCATGGCCTACGGCGAACAGCGCACCGGCTACCCCGACTGCTCGGCGTTCGCGCTGGTCAAGGTCTCCACCGGGATCGGCGCCGGAGTCGTCGTCGACGGCTCCGTCTACCGGGGCGTCGACGGCGGCGCCGGGGACATCGGCCACATCCGGGTGCCGGAGGGCGCGGGCGCCCTGTGCCGGTGCGGCTCCTACGGCTGTCTGGCCGCCGTCGCCAGCGGCGGCGCGGTGGCCCGGCGGCTCGCCGAGAACGGGGTGCCGGCGGCGTCCGGCTCGGATGTGCGGGACCTGCTGGCGGCCGGGCATCCGGAGGCGGTCGGACTGGCGCGGGAGGCCGGGCGCCGGGTCGGGGACGTGCTGGCGACCGTCGTCACCCTGCTGAACCCGGGGGTGCTGATGATCGCCGGGGACCTGGCCGGGACGCCGTTCCTGACCGGTGTGCGCGAGCTGCTGTACCAGCGGGCGCTGCCGCGTTCCACCGCCCGTCTGGAGGTCGTGACCTCACGGCTGGGGGAGCGTGCGGGCCTGGTGGGGGCGGGTGCGCTGGTCGTGGAACACCTGTACGCGCCGGAGCGGGTGGAGGAGCGGCTGCGCGTGCTCGGAGTTTGAGCGAAGGTGGAGATGTGACGTTCGCATTTCCGTCCTGGGACACGTCCGGATGGTGAAATCCAGCAGGTCGTGGCAGCGTGATTCTCGCCACCCTTGATAAGGGTTGCGCTCAGATGAGCGGTTCATGAGCGACTGCACTTCTCCAAGGGGTGGCACTCAGTGCCACCCCTTGATCGTTCATCGATCGAACTCAGGCGTGTCGATGGCCGCTCAGATGAGCGAAATACCCGCTCCACCGATGTTGTCGCGTTCAAGAAGTGAACACAAAGCCTGTCGGCGGCATACCAAGCCTTGACTTTCGATCCGCTGGCGGACGACTGGTTACGGGCGCATGACGCACAAGTGGACGTACCCAGCAGCCTTCGATCTGGGTATGTTCCTCGCCGTCAGGGCAGCCACCGCGGATCGAGGAGTCGAGACCCGTGTCGGAAAACAAAGATCCCCACGTAGCCGAGCAGGCCGGCAGTGTTGAGGGCGTGAAGTTCGTCTACGACTTCACCGAGGGCAACAAGGACCTCAAGGATCTCCTCGGCGGCAAGGGTGCCAACCTCGCCGAGATGACCAACCTGGGCCTTCCCGTCCCGCCCGGCTTCACCATCACCACCGAGGCCTGCAAGGTCTACCTGGACAGCGGCGAGGAGCCGGCGGCACTGCGTGACGAGGTGAGTGCGCACCTCGACGCGCTGGAGCAGCACATGGGCAAGAAGCTCGGCCAGGCCGACAACCCGCTGCTCGTCTCGGTCCGCTCGGGCGCCAAGTTCTCCATGCCCGGCATGATGGACACCGTCCTCAACATCGGACTCTCCGACAAGTCGGTCCAGGGCCTGGCCAAGCAGGCCGGCGACGAGCGCTTCGCCTGGGACTCCTACCGCCGCCTCATCCAGATGTTCGGCAAGACCGTCCTCGGCGTCGACGGCGAGCTCTTCGAGGAGGCGCTGGAGAAGGCCAAGGAGACCAAGAAGGTCACGGTCGACACCGAGCTGGAGGCCGCCGACCTCAAGAAGCTCGTCACCGCCTTCAAGAAGATCGTCAAGAAGGAGGCGGGCCGCGACTTCCCGCAGGACCCGCGCGAGCAGATGGACCTCGCCATCAAGGCGGTCTTCGACTCCTGGAACGGCGACCGCGCCAAGCTCTACCGCCGCCAGGAGCGCATCCCCGGCGACCTCGGCACCGCCGTCAACGTCTGCTCCATGGTCTTCGGCAACCTCGGCCCCGACTCCGGCACCGGCGTCGCCTTCACCCGCGACCCCGCCTCCGGCCACCAGGGCGTCTACGGCGACTACCTCCAGAACGCGCAGGGCGAGGACGTCGTCGCGGGCATCCGCAACACCGTCCCGCTCGCCGAGCTGGAGTCGATCGACAAGAAGTCGTACGACCAGCTGATGCAGATCATGGAGACCCTGGAGAACCACTACAAGGATCTCTGCGACATCGAGTTCACCATCGAGCGCGGCCGGCTCTGGATGCTCCAGACCCGCGTCGGCAAGCGCACCGCGGGCGCGGCCTTCCGCATCGCCACCCAGCTGGTCGACCAGGGCCTCATCGACGAGGCGGAAGCCCTCCAGCGCGTCACCGGCGCCCAGCTCGCCCAGCTGATGTTCCCCCGCTTCGACGACAGCGCCAAGGTCGCGCAGGTCGGCCGGGGCATCGCCGCCTCCCCGGGCGCCGCGGTCGGCAAGGCCGTCTTCGACTCCTACACCGCCGTCAAGTGGTCCCGCTCCGGCGAGAAGGTCATCCTGATCCGCCGCGAGACCAACCCCGACGACCTCGACGGCATGATCGCCGCCGAGGGCATCCTGACCTCGCGCGGCGGCAAGACCTCGCACGCCGCCGTCGTCGCCCGCGGCATGGGCAAGACCTGTGTCTGCGGCGCGGAGGAGCTGGAGGTCGACACCAAGCGCCGCCGGATGACGGTGCCGGGCGGCCACGTCGTCGAGGAGGGCGACGTCATCTCCATCGACGGCTCCTCGGGCAAGGTCTACCTCGGTGAGGTCCCGGTGGTCCCGTCCCCGGTCGTCGAGTACTTCGAGGGCCGTATGCACGCCGGCGCGGACGACGCCGACGAACTGGTCGCGGCGGTCCACCGCATCATGGCCTTCGCCGACCGCAAGCGCCGGCTGCGGGTGCGCGCCAACGCCGACAACGCCGAGGACGCGCTGCGCGCGCGCCGCTTCGGCGCCCAGGGCATCGGCCTGTGCCGCACCGAGCACATGTTCCTCGGCGACCGGCGTGAACTCGTCGAGCGCCTGATCCTGGCCGACACGGAGACGGAGCGCGAGGAGTCCCTCAAGGAGCTCCTGCCCCTCCAGAAGCAGGACTTCGTCGAGCTGTTCGAGGCGATGGACGGCCTCCCGGTCACCATCCGTCTCCTCGACCCGCCGCTGCACGAGTTCCTCCCGGACATCACCGAACTGTCGGTCCGGGTGGCGCTCGCCGAGTCCCGCCAGGAGCCGCACGAGAACGACCTGCGCCTGCTCCAGGCCGTGCACCGCCTGCACGAGCAGAACCCGATGCTGGGCCTGCGCGGCGTACGCCTCGGCCTGGTCATCCCCGGCCTGTTCACCATGCAGGTCCGCGCCATCGCCGAGGCGGCGGCCGAACGCAAGGCGGCCAAGGGCGACCCGCGCGCGGAGATCATGATCCCGCTGGTGGGCACCGTCCAGGAGCTGGAGATCGTCCGCGAGGAGGCCGACCAGGTCATCGCGGAGGTCCAGGAGGCCACCGGCACCGAGCTGAAGCTGGCGATCGGCACGATGATCGAGCTGCCGCGCGCCGCGCTCACCGCAGGCCAGATCGCGGAGGCCGCGCAGTTCTTCTCCTTCGGCACGAACGACCTGACCCAGACGGTCTGGGGCTTCAGCCGCGACGACGTGGAGGCCTCGTTCTTCACGGCCTACCTGGAGAAGGGCATCTTCGGCGTCAGCCCGTTCGAGACGATCGACAAGGACGGCGTCGGCTCCCTCGTCGCCGCGGCGGTCAAGGCGGGCCGCGAGACCCGGCCCGACCTCAAGCTCGGCGTCTGCGGCGAGCACGGCGGCGACCCGGAGTCCGTCCACTTCTTCCACGAGGTGGGCCTGGACTACGTCTCCTGCTCCCCGTTCCGCATCCCGGTCGCCCGCCTCGAAGCCGGCCGCGCCGCCTCCACCTCGGAGGGCAGCGACCACCGCTGATCCGACCCCGGAGGCCCCGGCCTCCCCTTGAACCCGGAGCCGCCGCTTGTCACCCGACCCTCACCGATCGGCGACGGCTCCGGCCTCTTGAGAGAGGGCGGCACCCTGTGCGGGGGTGCCGCCCTCTCGTGCGTGCGCGCGGTTCGCCCCGCCTCAGTCCCACGCGTTGAAGAGCACTCCGCCCAATGTGGTGATGCCGTGGTGGCGAACGGCGCGCCACTCGCCTCGGGTCAGGACCGAGGTGTCGACGTCCGCGAGCGGCAGCGTGAGCTGCGCGCGGTCGAGAACGACGAACCCCAGGTCGGCGAAGGTACGGGCCCACGGCGGCGGTGCGGTGAACTCCTCCGTGTACCAGTCCCGGCGTTCCCGGGCGAAGGCGATCCAGGGGTGGTGGGCGTGGCACAGGACGACGCGCGTGCCTGTGCCCTCGATGACCGTCGCGCTGTGGAACGTACGCGGGTAGGCCTGTTCCTCGATCTCGCCCACATGGCCGTCGGCGGCCCGGGCGGCCGCGTACAGCGCCGCGCGGAACGCCCGCCGGTCGGTTTCCGGCAGCGGCCCGTCCTTCGGCCGGAGGAAGCCGGTGGCGCCTCGCGGCAGCGTGAACGCCGGGTTCTCGTCTGTGGCCATGTGGTTCATTCTGCCGACGTCCCACCCGCGCCCCAGGTCGGTGCCGGCTCGATGGCTCAGAGCGGTACGGCCACCGCGTCGAACGTCGTCTCCGGGGTCTGGGGGCTGGTGAAGCGGGCGTTGACCAGGTAGAGGCGGTTGCCCCAGCGGGCGGCGGTGGTGGGGACGTCGAAACGGGGGTCGGTGAGGGTGGTGCGCAGGGTCGCCGTGGTGGCGGCGGGGTCCAGGTGCCAGACGGAGACGGTGTTCAGACGGTTCTGGACGACGTAGAGCGTGCGGCCGATGCGCAGCAGGCCGTCGCCGTTGACGACGGTGTCCTGGCCGATCAGGGTGATCTCGACCGCCTCGCCGGTCCTCGGGGAGACCCGGTACAGGGTGCCCGGCGTGCTCTTCACGACGATCAGGTCGCGGCCGTCGGGGGCCGTGACGATGCCGTTGGCGTTGTTGACGCCGGGCAGCTGCTCCCAGGAGCCGGTGAGCGGGAGTTCCCTCACGGGTCCGGTACGGCCGCGCGGGACGCCGTACAGGACCGCCGCGCGGGAGTCGGTGAACCAGGCGCGGTCCTCGTGCAGGATCACGTCGTTGATGAACTGCCCGCTGGAGGCCGTGAGCTGGTACGTGTGCTCCAGCGCGCCCGTGCGCGCGTCCACGATCTTCGCCGTGCCGCCACCGCCTCCGGCGACGTACAGCAGACCGTCGCGGTCCAGCTTCAGGCCGATGGACGCGGTGCCCGGCGTGCCCGCGTGGAGGACCTCGCTCTCGCCGGTGCGCAGATCGGCGCGGAGGACGGCGCCGTCGGCGCGGGAGCCCAGGTAGGCGTACGGCCGGGCGCCGATGGTGATGCCCTCGGGGAGCCAGCCGTCAGGGAGGGGGAACTGCGTCGGCCAGGCGGGGCGGTTGCCGGCCTGGGCCGCGGTGGTGCCGGTGGCCACCGTGAGCGCGGCGGCGGCACCGCCGAGGACGGCGCGCCGGGACGGCTGGGGGCGGTTCCGGTTCATGGTTCGGGCCTCCGTCAGAGGGTCAGAGGTGAGCCGTGCGGGGTCGGTGGGACTCGATGAAACTCCATCGCCGCGGCCGGCTCGACCGCTGCGCGGAAGTCGACAGAAAGTCGACAGCCTCGAACGGGCCGGAACCGGCCAGGACGGGCCAGGATCGGCCGGGACGGGCCAGGACGGATCCATCGGGTCCCACCTCCCCGCCCGCGCTACGCCCGGAAGGGCCCCGTCACCTCGTACGTGATCCCGCCGGACGAGCTGCCCGACGTACCGCGCTGGCTGGAGAAGTACAGGCGCCGGCCGTCGGGGGAGAACGCCGGGCCGGTGATCTCCGAGGCGGACTGGCCGTCGATGCGCAGGAACGGGGCGATCACGTCGTCCGGCGTGATCACGCAGATCTCCAGGTTGCCGCCGTCCTCCGCCACGAACAGGTCGCCGGAGGAGGTGCCGGTGACGTTGTCGACGCCGGTGAGCGGGGCCGTGCCGCCGGTCACCAGGGAGTCGTCGTAGGCCAGTTCGATGGTCTGGGCGGCGGCGTTGTACTGCCAGACGCGATTGTCGCCCTTGGTGGTGAACCAGCAGGTGTCGTTGGCGTAGTAGCACCCCTCGCCGCCGTTGAACCGCTTGGCGCCGGAGACCTGGTTGCGGGTGGCGGTGGCACCGGTCGGGTCCGGGACGCGGGCCCAGGTGACCGGGCCGGACGTGCCGGTGCCGGCGACCAGCACCTCCAGGGTGCCGGAGGAGAGGTTGCCCCAGGTGGTGGGCTTGAAGCGGTAGAAGCAGCCGTCCGTGACGTCCTCGGTCATGTAGATGACCTGACGGACCGGGTCGGCCGCCGCCGCCTCGTGCTTGAAGCGGCCCATCGCGTCCCGGCGGGTGGCCGCCTGCACGCCCCACGGATCCGTCTCGTAGACGTAACCGCGGTCGACCTCCTCGCAGGACAGCCAGGTGTTCCACGGGGTCTTGCCGCCGGCGCAGTTGGTGCGGGTGTTGGAGAGGATGCGGTACGCGCCGGTGATCGCGCCGGTCGAGGAGAACTTCACCGCGCCCGCGCCGCCGCCGGGGCTGATCTCCGAGTTCGAGACGTAGATCCAGCCGGACCCGTCGGCGTAACAGGCGCCGCCGTCGGGAGCGTTGTGCCAGGTGTACGACGTGCCGGGGACGGTCTGCCCGGAACGGGCGACGACCCGGCTGGTGAAGCCGCCGGGAAGCCGGATGCCGTTGGCGTCCGGGCCGCCCAGGGCGCCGTAGGGGCCGGTGCCGGGCTGCGCGGGGGCCGCGTACGCGGCGCCGCGCCAGAGGGTTCCGCCGAGCGCGGCGGAGGTACCGCCGATGAGAGCCGCACGCAGGAGGCTACGACGTTCCACTCTCACTCCAAGAGTGCCGTGTCCGCCCCACCACCGGTCGGCGGCGGGGTCACGCGATCCAGGACCTTAGGGCAGCGGGGTGGCCTGGCCGTGGACGGACGGTGACGGATCGGGGGCGCGGCCGGGGCGGGTCCCTCGGCACACCGATCTTCACAATGATCACAGAATAGTCACACGCCTCATGTGCGGCATGTCCTGGCATTACGTTCATCCCCTTACGCAACAGACGTCCGGGGGGACGAGATGACCAACCCGTACACCACCTCGCACACGCCTCGCTGGGCGCGGAAGCGCTACGTGCTGCCGGCCCTGGCACTGGCCTTCTGTCTCGGCATCGGCGCGGGCGCGGGAACCGGCGGCGAGGCGGCCGAGCCGACCGACAGCAAGCCGATGGCCGCGGAACCGGCCCCCACGCACACCGTCACGGCCACGGCCACGGCGACGGTGACACCCGAGGCGGAACCCGCCCCCACGGTGACGGAGACCGAGACGGTCACCGCCGAGCCGGAGCCGGACGCGGCCGCCGACCACTCGGACGACTACGACTACGACGACGCCGGCGCCGACGTCTACTACGCCAACTGCAGCGAGGTCCGCGCGGCCGGCGCCGCCCCCATTCGCCGCGGACAGCCCGGCTACGCCTCCCACCTCGACCGCGACAACGACGGCGTCGCCTGCGACACCTGAGCGGCGAGGCGGCCGGTCAGTCCCGGCGGATCAGCTCCGGATCGATCCTCCGCCCGAGCAGCGGCAGCGCGCCGAGAGCGGCGATCCCGACGACCCCCACGGCACAGGCGAGCAGCAGCGGCACCCCGTCGCCGTCCCAGAAGACGGCTCCGCCGCCGGAGACCAGATAACCGGACTCGGCCGCCTTCCCGGCCACCACCGCCAGCACGAGCCCCACCGTCAGCGGCACCACCACCTGCATGACCTGCACCGCCCGCAACGTCCGCGGCCGCGCCCCCAGCAGCGCGAGCGCGGTCACCTGCGGCCGCCGCTCCACGGCCCGGTCGGTCGCGGCGACGACATACGCAGCCACCCCGATGACGAGCCCCAGGACCATACCGAGGCCGAGCAGCGTCTTGATGACGGCGATCTGCTGGAGTCCGTCGACGTTGAGGTTCTGGGGGGTGACGTCGGCGGTGGGGGCGACACCGCGGACGCCGTCGAGGACCCTGCGGACTGTGTCCGTGCCGGGGGCGCTGATGAGCCTGAGGGTGGCTTCCGCGGGGCGGGCGTGCGGCGGCAGGGCGGTACGAGGATGGCTCCGCTCCGCAGGGCACTACCCGAAGCGGTCTCGGCGCAAGGTGCTCAGTTCCTCGTCGTCGAGTTCGCCCAGGACGCGGTTCTCGAAGCGCACTTCGCCACGTGCCACGGGCAGCACGCCGGCAAGGCAGTAGAGGAGCGATGACTTTCCCGATCCGCTCTGGCCGGTGATGGCCACCACCTCGCCGGTGCCTAGTGCGATGGATGCGCTTCTGACGGCGTGCGACTGACCGTAGAAGAGATCGATCCGCTCGAAATCCGGCCGGATCGCCACAGCCGGGAATGACGGGACGCCCGCTCGGAGTTGAGGCGCAGTCAGAGACCCGCAGTCAGCCCGGCCCGAGGAGTTCCATGTCCGACACCCCCGCCGTCCGCGAACTCCGGCTCGTCGTCACCGCCGACGACTACGACGCCGCGCTCCGCTTCTACCGGGACGTGCTCGGGCTGCCCGAGCGGGCGGCGTTCAGTTCGGACGGGGGGCGGGTGGTGATTCTGGAGGCCGGGCGGGCGACGCTGGAGATCACCGATCCGCCGCACGCGCGGTTCATCGACGAGGTCGAGACCGGGCGGCGGGAGGTCGCCGGGCACATCAGGGTCGCCTTCCAGGTGGACGACTCCGCGGCGGTCACCGCGCGGCTCGCCGCCGCCGGGGCGGAGGTGGTCGCGGAGCCGACGCGCACGCCCTGGAACAGCCTGAACGCCCGGCTGAACGCTCCGGGCGCGCTCCAGCTGACGCTGTTCACCGAGCTGGGTGAGGAGTAGCGGCGAACGCGCGACCGCCACCGTTCACCGGCGCGAGGCGGGGCAGGCCAGGGCCGGCCGGTGAACAGTGGCGGTCGGGGGCCGGGTGTCGCTCAGGCGGCCCGTACCTCGTACGCCGTCACACGTACGGTCTCGTCGTCCAGGCACTGCCCGGACAGCAGGTCGAAGCGCTGCTTCAGCAGCGGCGAGGCGACGAACGGGCGGCCCTGGTGGGTGCCGGTGAGGCCGCGCGAGAGGACGGCCGCGCCGGTGAACGGGTCGCGGTTGTCGATGGCGTACAGGTCGCCCTTGCGGTCGCGGAAGAGGGCCACCTGGTTGCCGTCGGGCAGCAGGGCCGCCACTCCGCGGCCCGGCAGCAGGGCGGTCAGGTCACAGACCGTGAACCAGTCGTCCGCCAGCCGGAGCTGGACCTTCAGGTCGGTCGTCTCGGGAGCCAGGGTCATCGCTGGGCGCTTCCTTCCAGAACGTCTTCGTCGGCGGGGCGGCGCAGGCCGATCGAGAGCAGGGGCAGGTCCGGCTTCATCTGGTCGCGCTCGGGGACGAAGGCGACCACCGGGTCCGGGGTGTCGGGCGCGTTGACGAAGGACACGAACCGGGCCAGCTTCTCGGGGTCGTTGATGGTCTCGGCCCACTCGTCGCGGTAGTGCGAGACATGGGCGGTCATCAGGCTCTCCAGCTCCTCGCAGATGCCGAGGGAGTCGTGGACGACCACGTCGCGGACGTGGTCCAGGCCGCCCGGGATCCGCTCCAGCCAGGTGGAGGTGCGCTCCAGCCGGTCGGCGGTGCGGATGTAGAACATCAGGAACCGGTCGATGAGGCGGATCAGTTCGGCGTCGGACAGGTCCTGGGCGAGCAGGTCCGCGTGGCGCGGGGTGGCGCCGCCGTTGCCGCCGACGTACAGGTTCCAGCCGTTGGAGGTGGCGATCACGCCGAAGTCCTTCGACTGGGCCTCCGCGCACTCGCGGGCGCAGCCGGAGACCGCGGACTTCAGCTTGTGCGGGGAGCGCAGGCCCCGGTAGCGCAGCTCCAGGTCGATGGCCATCCGGACGGAGTCCTGGACGCCGTAGCGGCACCAGGTCTGGCCGACGCACGACTTCACGGTGCGCAGCGACTTGCCGTAGGCGTGGCCGGACTCGAAGCCGGCGTCCACCAGCCGGGCCCAGATCAGCGGGAGCTGCTCGACGCGGGCGCCGAACATGTCGATCCGCTGGCCGCCGGTGATCTTCGTGTAGAGGCCGAAGTCGCGGGCGATCTCGCCGATCACGATCAGCTTCTCCGGGGCGATCTCGCCGCCGGGGATGCGCGGGACGACGGAGTACGAGCCGTTCTTCTGGAGGTTCGCCAGGAAGTGGTCGTTGGTGTCCTGGAGCGCGGCCTGCTCGCCGTCCAGGACGTAGCCGTCGGCGCCGATGGTGGGCGCCAGGGAGGCGATGATCGAGCCGACCGTCGGCTTGCAGACCTCGCAGCCGTCGCCGCCGCGGGCGCTCTCGCGGCCGTAGCGGTCGAGCAGGTCCTGGTAGGAGGTGATGCGCAGGGCGAGGACGATCTCGTACAGCTCCTCGCGGGTCTGCGAGAAGCAGCCGCACAGGCCCTTGTCGACCTCGACGCCGCTCGCCTCCAGCTCGGCGGTGACGAGCTGGCCGAGGACCTTGATGCAGGAGCCGCAGCCGGTGCCGGCCTTGGTGCACTTCTTGACCTCGGGCACGGTGGTGCACTGGTGGTCGGTGACCGCGCCGCGGATGGTGCCCTTGGTGACGTTGTGGCAGGAGCAGATGACCGCCTCGTCGGGCAGCGCGGACGGGCCGAGCTGGACCGGGGCGCCGGCGCCGGCCGGGAGGACCAGCTGCTCCGGCGAGATCGGCGGGACCGAGCCGGTGAAGGCGCGCAGCGTGCCGTAGGCCTCCGCGTCGCCGACGAGGATGCCGCCGAGCAGGGTGCCGTCGCGGGCGATGACCAGCTTCTTGTAGAGGCCCGCGCGGGAGTCGGAGTAGACGACGTCGAGGCAGTCCTCGGCGGTGCCGTGCGCGTCGCCGAAGGAGGCCACGTCCACGCCGAGCAGCTTCAGCTTGGTGGACAGGTCGGCGCCGGTGAAGGACGCCTCGTCGGCGGCGATCGTCGCGGCGACCGTCTCGGCCTGCTCGTAGCCGGGGGCCACGAGGCCGTAGACCCGGCCGTCGGCGGCGAGCGCGCACTCGCCGATGGCGAAGACGTGCGGGTCGCTGACCGTGCGGCACTGCTCGTCGACGCTGATGCCGCCGCGCTCGCCGACCGTCAGGCCGCAGTCGCGGGCCAGCTGGTCGCGGGGGCGGACACCGGCGGAGAAGATCACCATGTCGGTGGCGAGCTCCGAGCCGTCGGACAGCTTCATGCCGGTGACGGCGCCCGACTTGCCGGTGACGATCTCCTGCGTGCCCACGCCCGTGTGCACGGACAGGCCCATGTCCTCGATGGTGCGCAGCAGCGCCGCGCCACCGCCCTCGTCGACCTGCACCGGCATCAGCCGCGGCGCGAACTCCACGATGTGCGCCTCGACGCCGAGGCCCTTCAGCGCGCCTGCGGCCTCCAGGCCGAGCAGACCGCCGCCGACCACCGCACCGGACTTCGCCGTCTTCGCGTACTCCTCGATCGCGAGCAGGTCCTCGATCGTGCGGTAGACGAAACAGCCTTCGGCGTCCTTGCCCGGGACCGGCGGCACGAACGGGTACGAGCCGGTGGCCAGCACCAGGACGTCGTAGTCGACGACCAGACCGGAGCGGGCGGCGACCTTGCGGGCGTCGCGGTCGATCGTCTCGGCCGGGTCGCCGATGTGCAGCTCGATGCCGTGCTTCTCGATGAACTCCATGTCCGTCATGGAGAGTTCCTCGGGCGAGGTGCCGTCGAAGTACGAGGTGAGGTGGACCCGGTCGTAGGCGGGACGCGGCTCCTCACAGAGCACGACCACGCGGTGCGTGGCGGTCAGGCCGCGCTCGGCGAGCGCTTCGAGGAAGCGTTGGCCGACCATGCCGTGGCCGACGAGCACGATCGTGGGGCGGGGGCCGTTCCCCACAGGTGCGGTCGTGGACATCAGGAGCCTCCATCATTGGTGAGCAGGTGGAGCAGGGGAGCGCCGTCCGACGGGAGCGGCTCTGCTCCCTCCCAGGCGCGCGCCAGCGCGCCGACGGTGCCGAGTTCGCCGACGAGGACCCCGCCGACCAGGCGGTCGTCGCGGACGACGACCTTGCGGTAGGTGCCGCGGGTGGCGTCGGCGAGCTGCACGACGTCGTCCCCGGGGCGGGGTTCCGTCTCGCCGAACGCGGCGAGGTCGAAGGGGGCCTGACCGGAGAGGGTGAGGCGGGTGAGGGAACGGGTGCCGGTGTAGCGGGCGGTGCCGTTCCCGGTGAGCGAGCCGGCCAGGATGTCGGCCTGCTCCAGGGCGGGTGCGGCGAGGCCGTACACGTTCCCGTCGTGCTGGGCGCAGTCGCCGATCGCGCGGATGTGCGGGTCGGAGGTGCGCAGTTCGTCGTCGACCAGGACGCCCTTGTGCACGGCGAGCCCGGCGGCCTTGGCGAGCCCGACGCGCGGGTGGACACCGCAGGCCAGGACGACGAGGTCGGCGTCGAGGGCGTAACCGTCGGCCATCTCCACCGAGCGGACCGCGCCGCCGACCACGCGGACGTCGCGCACCCGGCACTCGGTGTGCACCTCGACGCCGAGGTCGATCAGATGCCGCTTGACCAGCTTGGAGGCGGCCGGGTCGAGCTGTCGCTCCATCAGCCGCTCGGACTGCTGGGCGAGCACGACCTGCGCGCCGCGCAGGGCGAGGGCGCGGGCCGCGGAGACCCCGAGCAGTCCGCCGCCGATGACGACCGCGCGCACTCCGGGCCGGACCGCCTTGGACAGGCCCAGGCAGTCGTCCATGGTGCGGAAGGCGTGGACGCCCTCGGGCAGTTCGTGGTCGGGGGTGAACAGACCGCGCAGCGGCGGCAGCACCGGGTTGGAGCCGGTGGCCAGGACCAGCGTGTCGTATGCGATCACCGAGCCGTCCGCGCACCGCACGGTCCGGCCCTCACGGTCGATGCCGGTCACCCGGCCGCGCGTCAGCTCCGCGGGCGCCGGGAGGGCGATCACATCGGGGCTGTAGCGTCCTGCCAGCACTTCGGCGAGCAGCACCCGGTTGTAGGGCCGGTGCTCCTCCTCGCCGATGAGCAGCGCGGGCGTGCCGAGCTCACCGAGCCGCCGGGCGAGCCGTACGCCCGCGAGGCCGGCGCCGATCACCACCACACGCGTATTCGAGGTCATGCTGTCGAGCGTGCGGTGCGGGTGTTACCCGGCCGCATCGCATCTGTTTCACGCGGGGAACTCTGCCCTCAGCGGGGAGGGGGGCGGGGTGTGAGGGTTGGTGGGGGGCGGCTCGGGGCCTGTGTGAGATCGGTGGGGGAGATCGACTGAGGGCAGGCTGGAGCTCGGCTGTGGAGCCGCCCCCGCTCATCCGCCCCCGCTGAGCCACCCCGCCCCGCCACCCCCGCTCCGGCCTCCGGCCGCCACGTCGCCCCCGCTCAGCCGCCCCCGCTCCGGCCTCCGGCCGCCACGTCGCCCCCGCTGAGCCGCCCCCGCTCCGGCCTCCGGCCGCCACGTCGCCCCCGCTCAGCCGACGACCTCAGAAGATCCTCAGGTATGTGGACGTTGCAAGCGTCCGCTCCTTAGGGTCCGCAGCATGCCCGACATACCCCTCGCCATGATCGCCCTGCTCTGTGTCGCCGCCCTCGCGGCCGGCTGGATCGACGCCGTGGTCGGCGGGGGTGGGCTGTTGCTGCTGCCGGCGTTGCTGCTAGGGCTGCCCGCGGGGACGCCGGCGGTGTACGCGCTCGGTACCAACAAGGCGGTCGCGATCGTCGGCACCACCGGCGCCGCGGTGACCTACGCCCGCAAGGCGCCGGTGGACGTGCGGGCCGCCGTACGGATCGGGCTGGCGGCGCTCGCCGGATCGTCGGGCGGCGCCTTCTTCGCGGCCGGGATGAGCACGGAGGTGCTCAAGCCGGTGATCATGGTGGTGCTGCTCGCGGTGGCCGCCTTCGTGATCCTGCGCCCGTCCTTCGGCACCGCCCCCGCACCCGGGCCGGTCGGCCGCCGCCGGGTGCTCGCCGCGATCGGCCTCGCCGGTATCGGGATCGGCTTCTACGACGGGTTCATCGGACCGGGCACCGGCACCTTCCTCGTCCTCTCCCTCACCGCCGTGCTCCACCTCGACCTGGTCACGGCCTCCGCCACCGCGAAGATCGTCAACTGCTGCACCAACGCCGGCGCGCTGGCGATGTTCGCCTGGCAGGGCGCGGTGCTGTGGCAACTCGCCGCGCTGATGGCCCTGTTCAACCTGGCGGGCGGCACGCTGGGCGCGCACACCGCGCTGAAGCGGGGCAGCGGCTTCGTGCGGATCGTGCTGCTCACCGTGGTGTTCGCGCTGGTGGCGAACCTGGCGTACGAGCAGTGGCTGGCCTGACCGACCAGGGCGCCGGGATGCGCTGACGTGATCCACTCGGGCGCGTTAAGCTCCGGCGCCGCTTCCTCGCCGGAGCGGCGGTGGCGCGGTGGCGCGGGGGAGCGGGGGAGCGGGGGAGCAACGGGACAAGGGGTGGGGAACGTGGCCGAGGACGGCGGACGGCGCTGGAACCGGGTGCCGCTGACGGGCGGGCTGGTCGTGCTGGCGGGGGCGGCCCTCGGGCTCACCGCGGAGTAGTACTACCTGGGGTGGTCCTCCATCCCCGGCAACTCCTGCGGCGGCCGGTACAGCCCCTGCCCGGACGGCACCACGCCGACCCTCACACTGGCCTTCGTCCTCACCTTCGCCGGCGTCTTCGGGACCCTCGGTGCCGTCTTCGTGTTCGGCCGCCGCGGATGGAAGCTTCCCACCACGCTGCTGGCGGTGGGCGCGCTGCTCGTGCTGTGGCCCGGCTGGCAGGGCTATCTGTGGATGCGCGGGCCGGTGCTCGACGTGGCGTGGCAGGCCGTACCGGACCGGCCGGCGACCGTACGCGCCGTGGGGGCCTGGGCCGTGGGCGAGGACGCCGAGACCGTCGTGCGGGCCCGCGGCGACGCGCTGATCGCATACGATTCGCGGGCCGGCGACCGCCGCTGGGTGCTGCGGGCGCCGGTGCGCAAGTCGGTGTGCGGGATGAGCGACACCGTCGTCGACGGGATCGGGCTGGTCGCCTTCAGCCGGCACGACAAGCCCTGCGACACCGTGTGGGGCGTCGGTGTGCGCGACGGCCGCAAGGTGTGGGAGCGCGAGCTCGACGGCGTCTCGGCGTTCTCGTCCGCGAGCGACGGACTGCTCGCCGCGGACGGGGACACGGCCGTGGCCCTCGCCGACGACGCCGTGCGCGGGTTCGGGCTCGCCGACGGCACCCCGCGCTGGACCACGAGGCTGACCGAGCCGAAGAGCGTGGAGCCGGCCGACGATGAGGTGGAGTGCCGGCCCAAGGTGGGCTCCGCCGCGGGCGGCACCACACGCGTCGTCGTCCAGTGCGACACGTTCCTCGACTTCCGCTCCGCCTGGCTGGTCACCCTGGACAACGCCACCGGCAAGGAGACCGCCCGGCAGCGGCTCCCCGTCGAGAGCCCGGTGGTCGGGGCCATGGTGGTCGCCGCGGAACCGTTCACCCTGCTGCTGACGGAGGAGGACGACCGGGGCGTGGCCGCCGTGCTGTCCTTCGCGGGCGACGGCGACCCGGTCCGGATCCCGCTCACCGCCGACCAGGAGGACCTGGTGATCGACACGGCGGCGTACCCCAAGGGCTTCCTGGCCCGCCCGGCGCTCACGGCCGTGGTGCGCGACGAGGTGCTGGTCGTCGCCGCCACCGAACCCGGCGGCGACTCGCCCGAGCGGATCGTCGCCCACTCGCTGCGCGACGGGCGGCGCATGTGGCACGCCGACCTGGGCATCCCTGTCGTCGCGCTGGCGCCGGACGGCGACGGCGAGCTGGCGGTGCTCGGCGCGAACCAGCGGCTGTGGACGATCGGCGTCGCCGACGGAGCATGGCGGGGCGAGAGCGACGGCACGACGATCCGCGAGGCCGGCGGACTCATCGAGACCTGCGCCCAGTTGCTGCGGGCGGGTGACACCTGGGTCGCCGTCAACCCCAACGGCGTCCATCACCCGCCGCTGCTCGCCTTCAGGCCGTAGCGGGCGGCACGGCGAGGAGGCCGATCACTCCGGTGGTGTCCTCGTCGCCGTGCCCGGCCTCCAGCCGGCGCCTCATCAGCTCCAGGTACGGCAGCAGCAGCTCCTTGCTCACGCCCTGGTCGTCCGCCGTGCGCAGCAGGGTCCGCGACGCCTGCACCTGCATGGCCAGGTTGGACGCCTCGGCCCCCGCGCGGATGCCGGAGGTGAGCTGCTCGGCCGTGTCGTGCACCGACCCCGCCATCGCCGTCAGCCAGCCCTCCAGCAGCGGGGCGAAGTCCTTGGGCGCGATGTCCTCGTCGCGGATCAGCGCGAACGCGTGCGCGATCCCGGAGAACATGCCGTACATCCCGCTCAGCAGCGCCACGTCGTGCAGGGCCGCGAAGCCCGGGTCCGCGCCCACGAAGCGGGTGTCCGCCGGGACGGCGAGGGTCGCGCGGTGCTCCTCGAACAGCTCGGGCGACCCGCTGTAGAACACGTACGCACCCGACTCGCGGTGCCCGATCATCGGCGGTACGGCCATGATCCCCGCGTCCAGGAAGCGGGCGCCGCGCGCCTCGGCCCAGGCGGCCCGGGCACGGCCCTCGGCGGGCGTGCCGGTGGTGAGGTTCACGAGGTCACGGCCGGACAGGCCGGCCCCTTCCAGCGCCTCGCCCAGGCTGGTGTCGTCCAGCAGGCAGGCGATCACCAGCCGGTTGGCGGCCACCGCCTCGGCCGCGCTCGCGGCGACCGTCGCGCCGTCGGCGGCCAGTGCCTCGGCGCGGGCCCGGGTGCGGTTCCAGACGGTCACGGGATGCCCGGCGGCCAGCCAGGCGCGGGCGAGGGCGGTGCCCATGGCGCCGGCGCCGAGGAGGGTGAGGGGAGTGGGTTCGGCGGGGGCGGTGCGGGGGCTCGGGGAAGGGGCGTTGTCGGTCATGGCCGTTAGCCTCGTAGCGGGGAGCCGGCTGCTCAAGTACGCACTTCCAAGTGGGTGGTTACCCCGGGGGAAGGGTCCAGGCAGTGGAGGAGAGGCGGGGTCGGGCATGGCGGTCGGACGGCGTGCGGGGGCGTACATCTGCGGGGTCGACGCGGCGATGGACGTGATCGGCGGCAAGTGGAAGGTGCTCATCCTGTGGGAGCTGAGCGTGCGGGCGCACCGCTTCGGGGAGCTGCGCCGCGCGCTGCCCGGGGTGACGGAGAAGGTGCTCGCCGCGCATCTGCGGGAGCTGGAGGCGGACGGCATCGTGCACCGGGAGGAGTACGACGAGGTGCCGCCGCGCGTGGAGTACTCGCTGACGCCGCGCGGTGTCGCGCTCAACGAGGCGCTGGCGCCGCTCGGGCTGTGGGGCGAGGCGCATGTGCTGGGCGCGGCGGCGGAACCGGCGTGACACCGCGCGGCGTCAGCGGACGCCCGTCAGATGGGCGAAGACGACCACGTTCGCTTGGTAGCCGGTGCCGGGCGAGAAACCCCCGCCGCAGGTGATCACCCGCAGCTCGGGGCGGCGGGCCGCGCCGTACACCTTCTCGTCGGGGAAGTCCCGCGCCTGGTAGACCTCGACGGCGTCGACGGTGAACACCGCGACCGAGCCGTCCCGGCGGTCCACCTCGATGGTGCCGCCGCGCTTGAGGGCGCCCAGCCCGTAGAAGACGGCGGGCCCGTCGGCGTTGTCCACATGCCCGGCGACGATCGCGGTGCCGCGCTCGCCGGGTGTGGTCCCGGCCTCGTACCAGCCGGCCAGGTTCTTCTTCTCCGGCGGGGGCACGTCCAGGCTGCCGGCGGGCGTGAGGCCCAGGCCCGTCAGCGGGGCGTCGACGCGGATCGCGGGGATGCGGACGCGGTCGGGCGGGGACGGCGGCAGCGCCGGGGCCGCCGACCGCTCGGTGGCCGGGTCGGCGTGCGCCTCGGCGGCCGAGGGCTGCGGCGGGGCGTGCGTCTCGGTGCCGCTGCGCAGCAGCCAGGCGCCCGAGCACAGGGCGACAGCGGTCACGGCGGCTATGGCGACGTTGCCGTACCCGCGTCGCATGGCGGCCTCCTCCCTGGACTGGGCCGTACCCGGCGGACCGGGCCCGGCGGGACGGCGTCCTCCCCGTACCCCCCTCCGGGCCGCGAGGGGCGTCGGACCCGGAGGGGGAGGGGCGTGCGGTACCGGCGGACGGACAGCGGAGGGTGTCCGTCAGATCCCGTCGCCTCTCGCCCGGCGATGCAGGAGCCAGGTACCGCCCGCGGCGGCGACGGCGAGAGCCGCCACGCCGGCCGCGGTCTGCACGGGGTCGGGGCCCAGTGCGCCGCCGACCCCCGTCTTCACACTGCCGCGGGGATACACCTGCTGCCGGTCCGAGGCCAGCGTGACCACCAGATCGCCGCGGACCTCCCGCTCGCCGTCGGCGCACCGCGCGACGATCTCGTAGGTGCCCGGCTGCGCGCTCGGCGGCACCCGGAACCGGCCGGCCGCCCGGTCCTCCTCGGTGCTGGGCGCCAGCGTGAAGTACCCGGCGCCGACCGCGCTGGCGTCGCCCGCGGCGCTGCCGTCGCCGCACGCCGTGGTGTTCACGTCGACCCAGTCGCCCGGCACCAGGGTGGACGGGTACACGTCCAGGCCGCCGGTGTCACCGCCGTACGCGGGTGCCGCGGCCAGCGCGGCGGCGGCGACGGTGAGCGCGGTACCGGTCAGCAGCCGGGCGGTACGTCGCATGGGTGGTGCTCCCTCACGAAGCTGTTCGGTGGGCCCTGTCCCTCCGAGGTAAGTGGCAGCGGGCCGAGCGCGCTTCCTGAGGGGTCGTCAGAAATACGGAGAACGGGTGCCGCGGGCCGCGCCGATCTCTCGACGTGGTGCCGTGTTTCAGCAGGTCATCGAGGCTGCGGCAGGCAAGTGGCGTACGGGGGCCCGAACGGGGCGGGGGGAGGTGTGAACGGGTGACCGGGCGCGGTACGGGCCCGGAGACTTGACCTCGACAAAGGTTGAGGTACGAGCCTGGTTGCCATGACGACACAGATCGCCACCAGCGCCGAGCCCTTGACCGTCACCCTGATCGTCGGCAGCGACCGCCACGGCCGTTTCGGCCCGGTCGTCGCCGACTGGCTGCTCTCCCGCCTGGAGGAGCACGACGACTTCGTGCCCCAGGTCGTCGACGTGGCCGACGCCCCGCTGCCCACCAGCCTCGCCCGCACCCCGGAGACGGCCGCCGCCCTCGCCGAGATCACCCCCAAGCTGGCCTCGGCGGACGCGTTCGTCGTCCTCACCCCCGAGTACAACCACTCCTTCCCCGCCGCCCTCAAGAACCTCATCGACTGGCACTACACCGAATGGCGCGCCAAGCCCGTCGCCCTGGTCTCCTACGGCGGCATCTCCGGCGGCCTGCGCGCCACCGAACACCTCCGCCAGGTCTTCGCCGAGCTCCACGCCGTCACCGTCCGCGACACCGTCTCCTTCCACAACGCCGGCGCCTCCTTCGACGACCAGGGCCACCCGAAGGACCCGACCGCCCCGGACGCTGCGGCCAAGACCATGCTCGACCAGCTCACCTGGTGGGCCCGAGCCCTCCGCGAGGCGAAGGCCCGCCGCCCGTACGGCCCTTGAGAGAAGCCCGGCGGGACGGGTACGTCAGCGGACTCCGACCGCGGTCCAGGTCGCGGCGACCGTGCGGTGTTCCGGGCTGTTGTCGCCGTAGAGGTCGCGGGCGGCGTTCAGGGTCGCGGTGCGGGCGGCGGCGTAGGTGGTGGAGGACGTCATGTAGACGGTGAGCGCGCGGTACCAGATGGCGCCGAGCTTGGCCCGGCCGATGCCGGTGACGGTGGAGTCGTCGCAGGTGGGGGAGGTGTGGACGACTCTGTCGAGGGTCTTGGTGCCGCTGCCCTCCGCCAGCAGGTAGGCGAAGTGGTTGCCGATGCCGGAGGAGTGGTGGACGTCGAGGTCGGCGACCGCGGGGCTCCAGCAGTCGGGGGAGGAGCCGTCGGCGGACGGGCGGTCCATGCGGCGCAGCGCCTCGCGGCCGAAGCCGGGCCGGACCACCTTCTCGCCGATCAGCCAGTCGCCGGGGTCGGCGGCGTTGGCCGCGTGGAACTCGACCAGCGTGCCGAAGATGTCGGAGGTGGCCTCGTTGAGGCCGCCGGACTCGCCGCTGTACGTCAGGTTCGCGGTCGCCGAGGTGACGCCGTGGCTCATCTCGTGCCCGGCGACGTCCAGCGACACCAGCGGACCGAACGTGGTGCCGTCACCGTCGCCGTACGTCATGCAGAAGCAGGTGTCGTCCCAGAACGCGTTGTTGTAGCGGGTGCCGTAGTGCACCCGGTTGTACGAGCCCTTGCCGTCGCCCGCGATGCCCTCGCGGCCGTGCACCTCCGCGAAGTAGTCCCAGGTGGCGCCGGTGCCGTACTGCGCGTCCACCGCCGCCGAGGCGCGGTCGGCGGTGGTGCCGTCGCCCCAGTGGTCGTCGGCGTCGGTGAAGACGGTCGCCGGGGCGCGGGTGAGGCAGAGGGTGCCCAGCAGGCACAGGTCGACCTGGCCGGCGGCGTCCCCGGTGTAGGTGCCGCCGCGGCTCGGGTCCTTCAGCGCGTACCCCGGCCCGTCGGCCGTCGTCCGCAGCGGCACGGTGCCGCCGTACAGCGAACGGCCGTCCCCGGACGCCGACTCCAGCGTGTCCCAGGCGTCGATCTGCGTGCCGGTGGCCGCGTCCGTCAGCACGGTCCGCGCCACCGGGTTGCCGCGCCCGTCCAGCGCCGCCGCCTCGGTCCGCCAGGCCAGCCTCGGCGCCCCGTGCAGGGCGTCGACGACCAGCCGCGGCTTCGCCGTCAGACGCTTGAGGATCTCGCCCACGTGCAGCGTCCGCAGCGCGCCGGTCGCGAGGTCGGCGGCCTTCGGGGCGGACAGGCCGGGGGTCACGCCCGGCAGGGACAGCGTGGCCGTCGTCGCCCGGTCGACACCCCGGTAGCCGCCGTCCGGCGCCACGTGGAGGACGAAGTCGCCGCCGAGGACCGGCAGTTTCCGGTAGGTGCGGTCGTAGCGGATGTGCTGGGTGCCGTCCTCGTCGACGATCACGTCCCGCACCTCGGTCTCCTGCCCGGCGCCGAGTCCCAGCCGGTCGCCCCGGCCGGCGAGGATCGCCGAGCCGTTCTCCAGGGCGGCGGCCCGGCCGGGCCGGTCGGCGGCCCCGGCGAGCGGGGTGAGCGTCGCGGCCAGCAGGGCGGCGATCGTCGTGGCGGCCAGGGCGTACGGCCGTATCCGGCTCATGGGTCTCCTTGGACTGGTCACGCTGAGGGTGACCAAGATTCAAGGGGGCGTGGACATGCCATGGCCAGGGTGAGGACGTGCAGGTGTGTGAGGAGAGAGAATCGCTTCTGTGCGTGCCGTGCGACCCCGCCTCCCCGTGTCCCTCCCGTTCTTCGTCTACGGCACCCTGCGCCCCGGCGAGCCCAACCACGACGTCTTCCTGCGCGGCCGCACCCGCGCCGAGGAACCGGGCCGGCTCCCCGACGCGGTCCTCTACGACGGCCCCGGCTACCCCTACGCCGTGCCGCGGCCGGGCGGATCGGTGCGCGGCGAGATCGTCACCGCGCTGCCCGGGGAGTACGGGGAACTGCTGCGCGCCCTCGACCGGCTGGAGGAGTGCGAGACCCCGGGCGACCCGCGCAACCTCTACGAACGGGTCGCCCGCGAGGTCGTCCGCACCGCCGACGGGGCGCCGGTGCGGGCCTGGGTGTACCTCGCCGCGCCGCCCGTCGCCGCCCGGCTGCGCGCCTCGGGCACGCTCGTCGAGGGCGGCGACTGGCTGACGTGGCGCTCCTGAGTGCCGCCCGGCCGGCGCTCATCCGGCCGGCGCTCAGTCGGTGCCCGGTGTCTTCCGCGTCGTCACGTTCATCCGGTTCCAGGTGTTCGCCGTGAAGATCAGCGCGATCAGCCGGGCCAGCAGGGCCTCGTCGAAGTGGCGTGCGGCCTCGTCGTACACCTCGTCCGGCACCCCGTCGGGCAGCAGCGTGACCGCCTCCGTCAGTGCCAGCGCGGCCCGCTCCCGCACCGTGAAGAGGCTGGAGTCCCGCCAGCCGGCGAGCTGGTGGAGGCGGTCCTCGGACTCGCCGGCCTTGCGGGCGTCGGTGGTGTGGTACTCGAGGCAGTAGGCGCAGTGGTTCAGCTGCGCGGCGCGGATCTGGACCAGCTCCACCACCACCGGGTCGAGGCCGTCCACAGCCGCCGCGTGCAGGTTGAGGACCGCCTTGAACACCTTCGGGGCGACGGCGGCGAAGTTCATGCGCTGGGGCACCTGGTAGGTCGTCATACGGCGAATCTACGGGGGTGATCGACCCCTTGAGGGGTGCATTTCCGCGCCCGGATCATGGGTCGATCAGAGCGCGGTCTCCACCGTCCCCACGGCCTCCACCGCCTCCAGCCGCACCGCGCACGCCTTGAACTCCGGCATCCGCGAGGTCGGGTCGAGCGCCGGGTTGGTGAGGGTGTTGGCGCGGCCCTCGCCGGGCCAGTGGAACGGCATGAAGACGGTGTCGGGGCGGATGGCGTGGGTGATGCGCGCCGGTGCCACGGCCCGGCCGCGCCGGGAGACGACGGCCACCGGATCGCCCTCGGCCGCGCCCAGCCGGGCCGCCAGCCTCGGGTGCAGTTCGACGAACGGGCCGGGTGCGGCGGCGTTCAGCTCGTCGACGCGCCGGGTCTGGGCGCCGGACTGGTACTGCGCGACCACGCGGCCGGTGGTCAGCAGCACCGGGTACTCGTCGTCGGGCTCCTCGGCGATCGCCCGGTGCGAGACGGGCGCGAAGCGGGCGCGGCCGTCCGGGGTGGCGAACCGGTCGAGGAACAGCCGCGGGGTGCCGGGGTGCGTGTCGCCGCGGGTGCCGTCGGCCCCCGCCGAGCCGCCCTCCGCCGAGCTGCCCCGCGCGGAGTCGTCCTCCGCCGAGCCGCCGTCCGCCGAGCCGCCCACCGCGGTCCCGCCGTCGGCCCCCGACTCGGGCGCCGTCTCGGGTGCCGGGCAGGGCCAGAACACGCCGTTCTCCTCCGCCAGCCTCCGGTAGGTGATCCCGGAGTAGTCGGCGGGGCCGCCCGCGCTGGCCCGGCGCAGCTCCTCGAAGATCTCCTCGGCGTCGGTCGGGAAGCCCTTCTCCACCCCGAGCCGCGCCGCCAGCTCGTGCATCACGTCCAGGTCGCTGCGGACGCCGTCGGGCGGGGTGATCGCCTGGCGGCGCAGCAGCACCCTGCCCTCCAGGTTGGTGGTCGTGCCGGTCTCCTCGGCCCACTGCGTCACCGGCAGCACCACGTCCGCCAGCTCGGCCGTCTCCGACAGCACGACGTCGCAGACCGCCAGGAACTCCAGGGACCTGATCCGCTCCTCGATGTGCGCGGCGCGCGGCGCGGACACCACCGGGTTCGACCCCATCAGCAGCAGCGAGCGGATGTCCGTGCCCAGCGCGTCCAGCAGCTCGTAGGCGCTGCGGCCGGGACCGGGCAGCGAGTCCGGGTCGACGCCCCACACCTCGGCCACGTGCCGGCGCGCCGCCGGGTCGTCCAGCTTGCGGTAGCCGGGCAGCTGGTCGGCCTTCTGGCCGTGCTCGCGCCCGCCCTGCCCGTTGCCCTGTCCGGTCAGGCAGCCGTAGCCGCTGAACGGCCGGCCGGCCCGGCCGGTCGCCAGGCACAGGTTGATCCACGCGCCGACGGTGTCGGTGCCCTTGGACTGCTGCTCGGGTCCGCGCGCGGTGAGCACCATCGCGGACTCCGGCTCGCAGAACAGCCGCACGGCCTCGCGCAGCTGCGGGACGGACACCCCGGTGATCCGCTCCACGTACTCCGGCCAGTGCGCCATGGCCGCGGCGCGCGCGTCCTCCCAGCCGCTGGTCCGCTCGCGGATGTACTCCTCGTCGGTGCGGCCCTCGGCGACGATCAGGTGCAGCAGGCCGAGCGCCAGCGCGAGGTCGGTGCCGGGCCGGGGCGCCAGGTGCAGGTCGGCCTGCTCGGCGGTCTTGGTGCGGCGCGGGTCGACGACGATCAGCGTGCCGCCGTTCTCCTTCAGCTCGGTGAGGAACCGCAGCGACGGCGGCATGGTCTCGGCGAGGTTCGAGCCGACCAGGATCACGCAGCCGGTCTTCGGGATGTCCTCCAGCGGGAAGGGCAGCCCGCGGTCGAGCCCGAACGCCTTGGTGCCCGCGGCGGCCGCGGAGGACATGCAGAAGCGGCCGTTGTAGTCGATCTGCGAGGTGGCGAGCACGACCCTGGCGAACTTGCCGAGCGTGTAGGCCTTCTCGTTGGTGAGCCCGCCGCCGCCGAACACGCCCACCGCGTCCGCGCCGTGCTCCGCGCGGGTGCGGCGCAGCGCGTCGGCGACGCGGTCCAGTGCCTCGTCCCAGGTGGCGGGCACCAGGCCGGCACCGGAGCGCACCAGCGGCGAGGTCAGGCGCACCCGGGAGGAGAGCACCGCGGGCGCGGTACGGCCCTTGCCGCACAGCGCTCCGCGGTTCACCGGGAAGTCGGCGCGCTCCAGCACCTCGACGCCCCCGTCCGGCGTGGGCGACAGGTTCATCCCGCACTGCAGGGCGCAGTACGGGCAGTGGGTGGGCGTCGAGGTGCTGTCCATGCCCTTCAGGGTGGATCGGCCGTGTTACGTGCCGGGACGGCTCCTTGTTACACGGCCGGGACGGCGACCTCCCCGCCGCCCCGGCGCCGCCGTGAGGCGGACTCCTCGCCGGTCAGCGGGCGGCGGCGGCCAGGGCCCGGCGCACACCGGGCTCCTTCGGGCCGAGGAAGCGGGGGTCGGGCTCGAACACCGCGTCCAGGGCCGCCTTGCCGCTCGCCATGAGCTCCCGGACCTCGCCGTAGTACCAGGTCGCGTCGTGCTCGTCGGCGACTCCGACGCCGTAGGACGCCACCCCGGCCTCCCGGCACAGCGCGACCGCCCGGCGGATGTGGAAGTCCTGGCTGATCAGCACCGCCTCGTCCACCCCGAAGATCTTCTTGGCGCGGACGCAGGAGTCCCAGGTGTCGAAGCCGGCGTAGTCGCTGACGATCCGCTCGTCCGGGACGCCGTGCCGGGTGAGGTAGGCGCGCATCGCGTCCGGCTCGTCGTAGTCGTGCCGGCTGTTGTCGCCGGTGACCAGCACCACCTCGACCCGGTCCGACCGGTACAGCTCGGCCGCCGCGTCCAGGCGGTGCGCGAGATACGGCGACGGCTCGCCGTTCCACAGGCCCGCGCCGAAGACCACGGCGACCTCGGTGCGCGGCGCGTCGGCGGTCGTCCGCAGCCGGTCACCGGTGGTGACGTGCAGCCACGTCGACGGCAGCAGCGCCAGCACAAGGACCGCCATCACCGCCCGCACCAGCCGACGGCGGCCGGCCAGGGTGCGCGGAAGACGAGGTCGTACGATGGTCATACGGAGAGGGACGTGTTGTGCGGCGCGCCGGTTGCGAACCCCTCACACGGCCCCCACCCCCCACCGTGAACCCGCCGAAAACCCCCGTCATTCTCATGCAACGGGCAGGCAACCTCCTCCCGGCACCCTCGATCCATGGACAGCCAGCTCAGCCTCCGCCCCGGACCGCCCGCGCTCGTCGTCGTGGCCCACGGCAGCCGTGACCCGCGCACCCTGGTCACCGTGCGCGCGCTCCTCGACCGTGTCCGCGAGCTGCGCCCGGGCCTGCCGGTCCGCCTCGGCCACATCGAACTGAACGAGCCCCTGCTCCCCGACACGCTCGCCGCGCTCGGCGACCGGGAGGCGGTCCTCGTCCCCCTGCTGCTGAGCCGCGGCTACCACGTCAAGCAGGACATCCCCGAGATGGCGGCCGCCGCCGTGGCCCGCACCCGAGTGGCCGCCCCGCTCGGACCGCACCCGCTGCTCGTCGACACCCTGCACACGCGCCTCGTCGAGGCCGGCTGGCGCACCCGCATGACCGACGCCGAGCGCCGCACCAGCGCCGTCGTGCTGGCCGCGGCGGGCTCCCGCGACCCCGACTCGGCGTACGACACCGGCCGCACCGCAGCCCTCCTCGCCGCCCGCCTGGGCGTGCCGGTGACCCCCGCCTACGCCTCCGCCGCGACCCCCACGGTGGAGTCGGCCGTCCGCTCGCTGCGGGCGCGGGGCCGCCACCGCATCGCCGTCGCCTCCTGCTTCACGGCCCCCGGCCGCTTCTCGACGGAGTGCGCGGCGGCCGCCCCGTGGATCGCGGCGGACCCGCTGGGCGCCCACCCCCTGATGGCCCGTCTGCTCCTGCACCGCTACGACGAGGCACTGGCCCGCACCAGGGAACCGGCGCTGGCCGCGACCTCGTAGCGAACCGCGCGCCCACGCGACCCGCACCCCCACGACCCGCACCCCCACGACCCGGACCCGCCCCCGGAACGGCATCGGCCCGGCAGCCGCGCCGAACGCTTACTGTCGAGACATGGCAGGCAACGCACCTCCCGGCTACGACCCGACGTCGGTCGACCGCTGGGCACCGGAACCCGACAAGCGCCCCGGCCGCACCGCCTTCCAGCGCGACCGCGCCCGCGTCCTCCACTCCGCCGCCCTGCGCAGACTGGCCGGCAAGACCCAGGTGGTGACGCCGGGCACCACCAGCCAGGCCTGGGACCCCAGCCCGCGCACCCGTCTCACCCACTCCCTGGAGTGCGCCCAGGTCGGCCGTGAACTCGGCTTCGCCCTCGGCTGCGACCCCGACCTCGTCGAGGCGGCCTGCCTCTCCCACGACCTCGGCCATCCGCCCTTCGGCCACAACGGCGAAGCGGCCCTGAACGAGTTCGCCGACGACTGCGGCGGCTTCGAGGGCAACGCCCAGTCGCTGCGGCTGCTCACCCGCATCGAGCCCAAGCGGTTCACCGAGGACGGCTCCGTCGGCCTCAACCTCACCCGCGCCGCCCTGGACGCCGCCACCAAGTACCCCTGGCCGCGCGGCGCCCACCCCACCGACCCGGCCTCGCCGAAGTTCGGCGTCTACGAGGACGACCGCCCGGTCTTCGACTGGGCCCGCAAGGACGCCCCCGGCACCCGCACCTGCTTCGAGGCGCAGGTCATGGACTGGTCCGACGACGTGGCGTACTCGGTGCACGACGTCGAGGACGGCCTGCACGCCGGCCACATCGACCCCAACCTGCTGCACGCCGAACCGGAACGGGAGGCGATCTTCCAGGTCGCCGTCGGCCGGTACGTCCCCGCCGGCACCGACCCCGCCGAACTCGCCGCCGCCCTGGACCGGCTCCAGGACCAGGAGTGGTGGCCGCACGGCTACGACGGCACGGCGGTCGCGCAGGCCCGGCTGAAGGACGCCACCAGCCAGCTCATCGGCCGCTTCTGCCTCGCCGCCGAGGCCGCCACCCGCGCCGCGTACGGCGGCGGCCGGCTCACCCGGTACGGCGCGGAACTGGTCGTCCCGCGCGAGACCCGGCTGGAGTGCGCGGTGCTGAAGGCGGTCGCCGACCGGTACGTCATGCAGCGCGCCGAGCAGACCCGGCTCCGCGCCGACCAGCGGATCGTGGTCGCCGAGATCGCCGAGGCGCTGACCGGCCGCGCCCCGGACGGCCTGGACCCGCAGTTCCGCACGCTGTTCGACCAGGCCCCCGACGACCGGGCCCGCAAACGGGTGATCGTCGACCAGATCGCCTCCCTCACCGACGCCACGGCGCGCCTGCTGCACGCGCGACTGACGGGGCATATGTGACAGGTACGTGACAGTGCGTGGCCTGATCGGGTCACCCCCTCTTCCCCCATCACGCTCCGTGCGGGAGGCTCGCATGTGGCGGCATATTCACGAGGAGGCAACACGTGGTCGACGCGGATCAGACATTCGTCATCGTCGGAGGAGGTCTCGCCGGTGCCAAGGCCGCCGAGACGCTTCGCGCGGAGGGCTTCACCGGGCGGGTGATACTGATCTGCGACGAGCGCGACCACCCGTACGAACGGCCCCCGCTGTCCAAGGGCTACCTGCTCGGCAAGGCCGAACGCGACAGCGTCTTCGTGCACGAGCCCGCCTGGTACGCCCGCCACGACATCGAGCTGCACCTCGGCCAGACCGTCGACGCGATCGACCGCGCCGCCAGGACGGTCCGCTTCGGCGAGGACGGCACCGTCGTCCGCTACGACAAGCTGCTGCTGGCCACCGGCGCCGAACCCCGCCGCCTGGACGTGCCCGGCACCGACCTGGCCGGCGTCCACCATCTGCGCCGCCTCGCGCACGCCGAACGCCTCAAGGGCGTCCTCACCCACCTCGGCCGCGACAACGGCCACATCGTGATCGCCGGCGCCGGCTGGATCGGCCTGGAGGTCGCCGCGGCGGCCCGCGAGTACGGCGCCGAGGTCACCGTCGTCGAGCCGGAGCCGACCCCGCTGCACGGGGTGCTCGGCCCCGAGCTGGGCCAGCTCTTCACCGAACTGCACCGCGAGCACGGGGTGCGGTTCCGCTTCGGCGTCCGGCTGGCCGAGATCGTCGGGCAGGACGGCATGGTGCTGGCGGCCCGCACCGACGACGGCGAGGAGCACCCTGCCCACGACGTCCTCGCGGCGATCGGCGCGGCCCCGCGGACCGCGCTCGCGGAGGCGGCCGGCCTGGAGATCGCCGACCGGGCGCACGGCGGCGGGATCGTGGTCGACGAGCGGCTGCGCACCTCCGACCCGGACATCCACGCCGCCGGTGACGTCGCCGCCTTCCCGCACGCCCTCTTCGGCACCCGGATGCGGGTCGAGCACTGGGCGAACGCGCTGAACGGCGGCCCGGCGGCGGCCCGCGCCATGCTGGGCCAGGACGTGACGTACGACCGGGTGCCGTACTTCTTCTCCGACCAGTACGACCTGGGCATGGAGTACTCCGGCTGGGCGCCGCCCGGCTCCTACGACCAGGTGGTGATCCGCGGCGACGCGGGCAAGCGCGAGTTCATCGCCTTCTGGGTGAAGGAGGGCCGGGTGCTGGCCGGGATGAACGTGAACGTGTGGGACGTCACGGAGCACATCCAGCGGCTCATCCGGTCCCGGGCCCAGGTGGACACCGAGGCGCTGGCGTCCCCGCACGTGCCGCTGGAGAGCCTGGGCGGGTAGCCGTCCGCCGGGTCCGTCGCATGTCACCGGGTCCCCGTAGACTTCACGCGTGGCAGGACGGATCAACGACGAGGACGTGAAGGCGGTACGGGACGCGGTCCCGATCGACGCCGTCGTCTCCGAGTACCTCCAGCTGCGCAACGCGGGCGGCGGCAACCTCAAGGGGCTGTGCCCGTTCCACGACGAGAAGTCGCCGTCCTTCCAGGTCAGCCCGAGCAAGGGACTCTTCCACTGCTTCGGCTGCCAGGAGGGCGGCGACACCATCACCTTCGTGATGAAGGTCGACCACCTCACCTTCTCCGAGGCGGTCGAACGCCTGGCCGCCCAGGCCGGCATCACCCTGCGCTACGAGGAGGGCGGGTACAACCCCTCCCACCAGCGCGGCGAGCGCATCCGCCTGGTCGAGGCCCACAAGATCGCCGCCGAGTGGTACGCGGAACAGCTCGCCACCAGCCCCGAGGCCGACACCGGCCGGATCTTCCTCGCCGAGCGCGGCTTCGACCAGGCCGCCGCCGTCCACTTCGGCGTCGGCTACAGCCCGCAGGGCTGGGACCACCTCACCCGCTATCTGCGCGGCAAGGGCTTCAGCGACAAGGAGCTGATCCTCTCCGGCCTCTCCCAGGAGGGCCGCCGCGGCCCCATCGACCGCTTCCGCGGCCGGCTGATGTGGCCCATCCGCGACATCGGCGGCGAGGTCGTCGGCTTCGGCGCCCGCAAGCTCTACGAGGCGGACACCGGCCCCAAGTACCTCAACACCCCCGAGACCGCGATCTACAAGAAGTCGCAGGTGCTGTACGGCATCGACCTGGCGAAGAAGGACATCGCCAAGTCGTCCCGCGCGGTCGTGGTCGAGGGCTACACCGACGTCATGGCCTGCCACCTCGCCGGGGTGACCACCGCGATCGCCACCTGCGGCACCGCCTTCGGCGGCGACCACATCAAGATCCTGCGCCGGCTGCTCATGGACAACGGCTCGGCCCGCGTGATCTTCACCTTCGACGGCGACGCGGCCGGCCAGAAGGCCGCCCTGCGCGCCTTCGAGGACGACCAGAAGTTCGCCGCCGAGACGTACATCGCCATCGCCCCCGACGGCATGGACCCCTGCGACCTGCGCCTGGCCAAGGGCGACGACGCGGTCGCCGACCTCGTCCAGCCCCGCACCCCGCTCTTCGAGTTCGCCCTGCGCCAGATCGTCACCCGCTACGACCTCGACACCCCGGCGGGCCGGGCCGCCGCGCTAGACGAGGCCGCGCCGATCGTCGCCCGCATCAAGAACAGCGGCGCCCAGCACGAGGTCGCCGTGCAGCTCGCGGGCATGCTCGGCATCCTCGACACCCAGTTCGTGGTCAAGCGGGTGGCGCAGCTGGCCCGTTGGGCGCGCGACCGGGGCGGCAAGGGCCCCGCCCCCGCCGGCGGCCCCCGGCAGCCCTACGACGCCGCCCCGCGGCCCCAGGCGTCCGGCCCCGCCCTCACCCTGCGCAACCCGGTCTACGCCACCGAACGCGAACTGCTCAAACTCGCCCTCCAGCGCCCCGAACTGGTCTCCCCGGCCTTCGACGCGTACGGCGTCGACGAGTTCACCGCCGCCCCCTACGCCGCCGTCCGCCAGGCCATCCTCGACGCGGGCGGCGCCGAGTACGGCGTGCGGGACCCGCAGGAGTACCTGGTCCGGGTCCGCGAGGCGGCCCCCGACGACACGGTTCGCGCCATGGTCACCGAGCTGGCCGTCGAGGCGATCATGCGCCGCACGGTCGACGAGGCGTACGCGGGAGAACAGCTGGTCTGGGTCCGCCGCCGCGCCGTCGACCGGCGCATCCAGGACGTCCAGTCCACCCTGACCCGCCTCGGCACCGGCGGCGACCCGGCCCAGCTGGCCGCCGTGCAGAACGAACTGTGGGTCCTCCAGCAGTACGGCCAGGCCCTGCGCGAGCACGGCGCCGCCGCGCTGTAGCCGCGCTCGCTTCCGTAATCGCGCGGTCACGCACCGGACTCAAAAAGTCCGCGCACGCCCCTCGTGGCGGAGATGTGTCGTACTCCACACTGGGTGGCGGTGCCTGAGTCCTCGGAGCGCGGCCGATCCGTCCCCCACGGGTCCCTCACCCCCGCGGTTCCGCTCAACGCGTACGGGACGGACAGCGGCAAGGCCGCCGACTCCGCCCCCCAAGCAGCGCTGCCGTACGCCTCAGCAGCGATCACCCTGGAGGTCGCCCCCGTGCAGACCCAGACCCTCGTCCAGACCGACAGCCCCACCGCCGCGGAGCCGGACGCGGACCCGGACGCACTGATGGCCGTGCCGCCGCAGAACCGTGCCGCGCACCATCCGGAGAACGAACCGGAAGCGCCAGCCGACGCCGTCGGGACCGAACCCGGACCGGAGACCGAACCCGAGACCGAACCGGAGACCGAACCGGTCGAGCCGGCACCGGGGCGGGTCGTCGACACCGGCGGGCCCTCCTCCGACCTGTTCCGGCAGTACCTGCGCGAGATCGGGCGGATCCCGCTGCTCACCGCCGCCGAGGAGGTCGAACTCGCCCGCCGCGTCGAGGCCGGGCTGTTCGCCGAGGAGAAACTGCTCAACACCCCCGACCTGGACACCCGGTTGGCGCTCGACCTGGACCGGCTGGTCGTCATGGGGCGGATGGCCAAGCGCCGGCTGATCGAGGCGAACCTGCGGCTGGTGGTGTCCGTCGCCAAGCGGTACGTCGGCCGCGGGCTGACCATGCTCGACCTGGTGCAGGAGGGCAACCTCGGGCTCATCAGGGCCGTCGAGAAGTTCGACTACGCCCGCGGCTACAAGTTCTCCACCTACGCCACCTGGTGGATCCGCCAGGCCATGTCCCGGGCCCTCGCCGACCAGGCCCGCACCATCCGCGTCCCGGTCCACGTGGTCGAGCTGATCAACCGGGTCGTCCGCGTCCAGCGCCGCATGCTCCAGGAGCGCGGCTACGAACCCACCTCCGAGGAGGTCGCCGCCCACCTCGACCTGCCGCCCGAACGGGTCGGCGAGGTGCTGCGGCTCGCCCAGGAACCCGTCTCCCTGCACGCCCCGGTCGGCGAGGAGGACGATGTCGCGCTCGGCGACCTGATCGAGGACGGCGACGCCGCCTCGCCGGTGGAGTCCGCCGCGTTCCTGCTGCTCAGGGAGCACCTGGAGGCGGTGCTGTCCACGCTCGGCGAGCGCGAGCGCAAGGTCGTGCAACTGCGCTACGGGCTGGCGGACGGCCGGCCGCGCACCCTGGAGGAGATAGGGCGCATCTTCGGCGTGACCCGCGAACGCATCCGCCAGATCGAGTCCAAGACCCTCAACAAGCTGCGCGACCACGCCTTCGCGGACCAGCTGCGCGGCTACCTGGACTGACGGGCGAAGGCCGCTCCCCGCCGGGAGCGGCCTCCCGCGGTCAGTCGACCTCCGCGACTGCCTGCGCGAACTGCGCCTGGTACAGCCGCGCGTACGCCCCGTCCGCCGCCAGCAGCTCGGTGTGCGAGCCCTGTTCGACGATCGAGCCGTTCTCCATCACCAGGATGGTGTCGGCGTCCCGGATGGTCGACAGCCGGTGCGCGATGACGAACGACGTCCGCCCGTGCGCCAGTTTGGCCATCGCCTTCTGGATCAGCACCTCGGTGCGGGTGTCGACGGAGCTGGTCGCCTCGTCGAGGACCAGGATCACCGGGTCGGACAGGAACGCCCGCGCGATGGTGATGAGCTGCTTCTCACCGGCGCTGACCCCGCTGCCCTCGTCGTCGATCACGGTGTCGTAGCCGTCGGGCAGGGTGCGGATGAACCGGTCGGCGTGCGCGGCCCGCGCCGCCTCCTCGATCTCGCCGCGGGTGACCTCTCGCGCCGCGCCGTACGCGATGTTCTCCGCGATGGTGCCGCCGAACAGCCAGGTGTCCTGGAGCACCATGCCGATCCGGGAGCGCAGTTCGTCTCGCGACATCGCGGCGACGTCGACGCCGTCCAGGGTGATCCGCCCGCCGGACACGTCGTAGAACCGCATCAGCAGATTGACCAGCGTGGTCTTGCCCGCGCCCGTCGGACCGACGATCGCCACCGTCCGCCCCGGTTCCACGGTCAGCGTCAGATCCTCGATCAGCGGCTTCTCGGGGTCGTACCGGAAGGACACGCCCTCCAGCGCGACCCGCCCGCGCAGCTCCTTCGGCCGGACCCCCGGCACTGGGTTTGCCGACTGTTCCTCGGCGTCGAGGAGTTCGAAGATCCGCTCGGCCGAGGCCACCCCGGACTGCACCAGGTTCGCCATCGACGCGATCTGCGTCAGCGGCATGGAGAACTGCCGCGAGTACTGGATGAACGCCTGCACATCGCCGATCGACAGCGACCCGGAGGCCACCCGCAGCCCGCCGACCACCGCGACCAGCACATAGTTCAGATTGGAGACGAACATCATCAGCGGCTGCATGATGCCGCTGTTGAACTGCGCCTTGAACCCGGCCTCGTACAGCGCGTCGTTCTGCTCGGCGAACTGCCGCGCCGACTCCTCCTGCCGCCCGAACACCTTCACCAGGGTGTGCCCGGTGTACATCTCCTCGATGTGCGCGTTGAGCGTGCCGGTGGAGCGCCACTGCTGCACGAAGTGCGGCTGCGACCGCTTGCCGACGATCGTCGCCACGTACAGCGACAGCGGGACCGTCACCAGCGCGACCAGCGCCAGGATCCACGACACCCAGAACATCATCGCCAGCACGCCGATGATGGTCAGCAGCGAGTTGATCAGCTGGCCCATCGACTGCTGGAGGGTCTGCCCGATGTTGTCGATGTCGTTGGTCGCCCGCGACAGCACCTCACCGCGCTGCCGCTTGTCGAAGTACGACAGCGGCAGCCGCGACAGCTTCGTCTGCACGTCCTCGCGCATCCGGTACATCGTCCGGTTCACGGCCCGGTTCACCAGCCGCGTCGCCACCGCCATCAGCAGACCGGCGACCACGAACACGACGAGTGCGAACAGCAGCACGTTGCCGACGGCGGTGAAGTCGATGCCCTCGCCGGGCGTGAAGTCGGTGCTGCGCAGCATGTCGGCGACCTCGCCGTCGCCGCGCGCCCGCATCGCCTCCAGCGCCTGCTCCTTGGTGACGCCGGGCTCCATCTGCCGCCCGACGATGCCGGAGAAGACCAGGTCGGTGGCCTCACCGAGGATCTTCGGACCGGCCACCGACAGGCCGACGCTGACCAGCACGCACAGCAGCAGCGTGTAGATGGTCAGCCGCTCCGGCTGGAACCGGGCGACCAGCCGGCGGCCCGACACCTTGAAGTCCAGCGAGCGGTGATCGGGTCCGCCCCCGGCCATCATCCGCCCCATGGGCCCGGCCATCAGGCGGCCTCCGCTTCCGTCAGCTGGGAGAGCACGATCTCCCGGTAGGTCTCGTTGTCCGCCATCAGCTCGTGGTGCCGGCCGGTGCCGACCACCCGGCCCTCGTCGAGGACGACGATCCGGTCGGCGTCGCGGATGGTGGCCACCCGCTGGGCGACGATCACCACGGTCGCCTCGGCGGTCTCCCGGGCGAGCGCGGCACGCAGCGCCGCGTCGGTGGCGTAGTCGAGGGCGGAGAAGGAGTCGTCGAAGAGGTAGATCTCCGGCCGCTGGACGAGGGTCCGGGCGATCGCCAGACGCTGCCGCTGACCGCCGGACACATTGGTGCCGCCCTGGGCGATGGGCGAGTCCAGCCCGTTTTCCAGCCGCTCCACGAACTCCTTGGCCTGCGCCACCTCCAGCGCCTGCCACAGCTCCTCGTCGGTGGCGTCCGGGTTGCCGTAGCGCAGGTTGGTGGCGACCGTGCCCGCGAACAGGTACGGCTTCTGTGGGACCAGTCCGACCGTGCGGGCCAGCAGCTCCGGGTCGACGGAGCGCACGTCCACGCCGTCGACCAGGACCTCGCCGTCGGTCGCGTCGAACAGCCGCGGCACCAGGCCGAGCAGGGTGGACTTGCCGCTGCCCGTCGAGCCGATCACCGCAGTGGTCTCGCCGGGCCGGGCGACGACGTCGACGGCCCTGAGCACCGGCTCCTCGGCGCCCGGGTAGCGGAAACCGGCGCCGCGGATCTCCAGATGGCCGTGCCGGCGCAGCTCTGTCACCGGAGCCGACGGCGGCACCACGCTCGACGAGGTGTCCAGCACCTCCTGGATCCGCTCGGCGCAGACCTCCGCGCGCGGCACCATCATGAACATGAAGGTGGCCATCATCACGGACATCACGATCTGCATCAGATAGGCGAGGAACGCCGTCAGATCACCGATCTGCATCCCGCCGCTGTCGATGCGGTGCGCGCCGAACCACACCACCGCGATCGACGAGAGGTTCACCACCGTCATCACGATCGGGAACATCAGCGCGAGAAGGTTTCCGGTGCCCAGCGACATCGCGGTCAGTTCGCCGTTCGCCTTCCGGAAGCGCTGCTCCTCGTACTCGTCGCGGACGAAGGCGCGGATCACCCGGTTGCCGGTGATCTGCTCGCGCAGCACCCGGTTCACGGTGTCCAGCCGCTCCTGCATGGTCCGGAACAGCGGCCGCAGCCGCCGCACGATCAACGTCACACAGATGCCCAGCACGGGCACCACCGCGACCAGCACCGAGGACAGCGGCACGTCCAGGCCCAGCGCCAGCACGATGCCGCCCACGCACATGATCGGCGCCGACACCATCAGCGTGAACGTCATCAGGGCCAGCATCTGCACCTGCTGGACGTCGTTGGTCGTCCGGGTGATCAGCGAGGGCGCGCCGAAGTGGCCCACCTCGCGCGCCGAGAAGGACTGCACCCGGTCGAAGACGGCGGCCCGCACGTCCCGCCCGAGCGCCGCGGCCGTCCGGGCACCGTAGTAGACGGCACCGATGTTGCAGACGACCTGGGCCAGCGAGATGCCGATCATCAGGGCGCCGAAGGACAGGATGTAACCGGTGTCGCCGTGCACGACACCGTTGTCGATGATGTCCGCGTTCAGGGTCGGCAGGTAGAGCGTCGCGCAGGTCTGCAGGAACTGCAGCAGCACCAGCACGGTGATGGGTTTTCGGTAGGGCCTCAGATGGGTCCGCAGGAGTCGTATGAGCACGCTGGGTCTCTCGGGGTCGGCGACAGGGGCGGTTGGTTGCCCCTGGCCCCTATCGTCGAACACTCCACCCGCGTTACCTCAACCGATTAACGCGCCCGGCGGGCCGCTATGCCCGGAAGGCCCCCGGATGGGTCTGCTCCCGCACCGACACGAACTGCTGCCGCACCGCCTGCCCCACCGCCAGCTCCTCGCCGGGCTCCAGGACCTGCGCCACCGCGCCCTGCCAGGCCGGCGGGTTCCGCGGGTCCAGCGCCCCCTGTGACACCCCGAGCGCCCAGGCGGCCTGCCGGGCCGCGCCGATCGCCGCGTAGTCCGCCGGCTGCGGTACGACCACCTGCGCGCCGAACAGCGAGGGCGCCGAGGCCTGGACGGCGGGCAGCTCGGCGGCCGGCCCCAGCAGGAAGATCCGCCGCACCTCCACGCCCCGCCCGCGCAGCACGTCCAGCGCGTCGGCGAGCCCGCACAGCATGCCCTCGAACGCGGCCCGCGCCAGATGCTCCGGCTTCATCGACTCACGCCGCAGTCCCGTCAGCGTGCCCGCGGTGTGCGGCAGCGCCGGCGTCCGCTCGCCCTCCAGATAGGGCAGCAGCACCAGCCCGTGGGCGCCCGGCGTCGACTTCATCGCCAGGTCGGACAGGCTCTCCAGGTCCGGCAGACCGAGGAGTTCGGCGGTGCCGCGCAGGGTGCGCACCGCGTTCAGGGTGGTGACCACCGGCAGATGCATGCCGGTCGCGTCGGCCAGCGAGGTGATCATCCCGCTCTGGTCGTGCAGCGCCTCGGGGTGGACGGCCATCACCGATCCGGAGGCCCCGAGCGAGACGACGGCGTCACCGAAGCCGAGCCCCAGTCCGAACGCGGCGGCCATGGTCTCGCCGGTCCCGGCGGAGATCAGCAGCCCCTCCGGAGTCGTACCGGCCGCCTCCGACGGTCCGATCACCTCGGGCAGCATCACCTGGTGGCCGAGGGCCAGCTCGACCAGATCGGGACGGTAGCCGCCGGTGGCGGCGGACCAGTAGCCGGTGCCCGAGGCGCCGCCGCGGTCGGTGGTCCGGCGCACCGGCCGGCCCAGCAGCTGCCACACCAGCCAGTCGTGCGCCTGGAGCAGTACGGCGGTGCGCGCCGCGGCCTCCGGCTCGGTCTTCGCCAGCCAGCGCAGTTTGGTCACCGGCTGCGCGGCCTGCGGGACACAGCCCACGGCCTGCGCCCAGGCCTCGCGGCCGCCGAGCGCGTCCACGAGGTCGGCGGCCGCGACCTGGGCCCGCTTGTCCCCGCCGACCATCGCCGGCCGGACGGTGCCGCCCTGGGCGTCCAGCGGCACCAGGGCGTTCTGCTGCGCGGACACGCCGATCGCCTGCACGCCCTCCAGCAGTCCGCCGCCGGCCGCCTCCCCGAGGGAGAGCAGCCAGGCCTGCGGATCCACATCGCTGGGCCGTCCGCCGTCGGCGCCCTCCACCGGATGCGGTGCGTAGCCCTGCCGCAGCACGGCCCCCGTGTCCGTGTCGCAGACGACGATACGAGTGAAATCGGGCGAACTGTCCAACCCGGCGACTATCCCCATGCGCAAATTCTGCCGTACCGCCGGGCCCTGCCGGGGCGGAGGGCGCCCCGGGAGTGATCAGGTGTTGCTCGTGCCCCAGTCGTCCTCGCCGCCGTTGTGGGCGCTGCGCACCCGCAGCGAGCGGACGCGGTGCGCGACCGACTCGGGCATCCGGTCGCCGACCTTGTCGCTGACCACGTGATACGCCTTGCCCGCGAACTGGCGCCCCTGCTGGGCGGCGCTCTCGGCGGTGTTGCGCACGGCGGGGTTCTGCGCGATCTGCTGGGCCGACTTCTTCAGCCTCTCGTAGCGCTCGCGCCCGGCCTTTGAGCCCAGCACGTAACCCACGGCGAGTCCGACGGCGAACGTGAGCCGGTAGCGCATGGCTGCCACCCTTCCCTTGCGTAGTCCCTGGCACGGTTTCGGTACGGGCGGCGGAGCGCCCGGGATACCGATTGGCGGAGCACCCCCCTGCTTGCGCTAATGTATGTGTCGCAGCGAGCGAGCGCCCCCTGGCGGATACCCAGGTAGGTACGTTCGATGCAACGAGGCATTCCTCCGTAGCTCAATTGGCAGAGCAGCCGGCTGTTAACCGGCAGGTTACTGGTTCGAGTCCAGTCGGGGGAGCTCGGTCCTCCGTAGCTCAATTGGCAGAGCAGCCGGCTGTTAACCGGCAGGTTACTGGTTCGAGTCCAGTCGGGGGAGCATGCTGAACGAGGACCCTTCGGGGTCCTTTTTCATGCCCGGGGGAACCGCTCGGACCGCGCCGGAGTCCTCATGGTCGTGCGAAGCCGACCATCCGGAGCAGGAGATCGTATGAGCGGCTATGCTGCGGCAGACGGCGCGCACAAATGTGCGCGACGCGCCGTAAGGGGCGGTAGCTCAGCCGGTTAGAGCAGCGGACTCATAATCCGTCGGCCGTGGGTTCGAGTCCCACCCGCCCCACTCGCGGTTCTTCGAGAAGAACCGTTTCTAGCTGCTGTGACGCAGCGCCTCGGAGGGGTCGGTCCCTTGACCGCGGACGCGGGCCACGGCTTTGCGCAGGGCGGTGTCCAGCTCCTCGGGAGGGGTCGCGGAGGCGTCCTCGGCGCTCGCCCTGACCGTCGCCGCGACCGTGCGCAGCTTGGTGTTGGAGAGCTGGGAGGCCTCGCGCAGGATGTCCCAGGCCTCTTCCGAGGTGCAGGCATGAGTGGCCATCAGCACACCGCGGGCCTGGTCGATCACCGGCCGGGTCGCCATCGCCCGCCGCAGCTGCTCGACCTCCTCGCACAGCTCCCAGAAGTCCTTCGGCTGGCCGCTCCAGTTCACCGCCGCCACCGGGATCGCGTGCCGCTCGCCGTGGTCGCGCAGCAGCTCCAGGAACTCGCGGCCCGCGGTGTCCATGAACACCACGCCCGACATGTCCAGCTCGATCCGGCGGGTGGTGTCCGGCAGCCGGGACAGGGCCTCGGCCAGCGCCTCGGCGCACCCGCGGACGAGTTCACCGCGCGCGAACAGTCTCGCCCTGCCGGAGAGGTCGGTGCGGCCTTCGATGATCAGCGGGTTCGACTCGGCAGTCCTCACAACCGTCCTCGACTCCAGCGTTGTCGTCCGTTCGGCTCAACCTTGGCGTCCGTCCTCGTGACATCGTGCGCCTTCCCGGCGTATCGCGCGGTACACCCGTGCGGAGCCGGATGGCGAGGAATGAGCGACCGCCGCGCGGGGTACGTGCGTGGATGTCCGGAAGCGTGGGGAGACGGTGTGGAGCTGACGGTGTCCCCGCTGGCCGAGTGGCGCGGGGTACGGGCGGCGGGAGAGGTCGGCCTGGGGACGCGCGACATCTGGGAGAGCGCGCTGGAGCGCGTCGTGCAGGGCCCCGAGGAGGTGTGCCATCTGGAGCTGTCCGCCCTGACGTTCGTCGACGTCGCCGGAGCGGTAGCGTTGGCAGCCGCCGCCCGGCGCCTGCCCGGCGGCCGGCGGCTGGTACTGCACCGACCGCCACCCACGCTGCGCCGGACCCTGGAGCTGTTCTGGCCCGACCTGCCGGCGATCGAAGTGTCGACGGCGGAGGTGTCGATCTCATGAGTGCCGATGCCTTGGGTACCGGAGCAGGGGAGACCGGGGACGTGCGCGACGACGGCCTGCCGGACGACCCGTTCGTCCACCCCGCCCTCTTCTACGGCGACGAGGACGAGTACCTCGCGGCCACCGTCCCCTTCGTCCTCGACGGCCTGACCGCCGGCGAACCGGTCGCGGTGGCCGTGCCCGGGGAACGGCTGGACCTGCTGCGGGACGCCCTCGGCGAGGCGGCCGCCGGGGTCAGGATGCTGGACATGCGCCAGGCGGGCCGCAATCCCGGCCGCATCATCCCCGGCGTGCTGCGCGACTTCGCCGACGCCCACCCCGCCGACCGCCGGGTGCGGATCATCGGCGAGCCGATCTGGACGGGCCGCAGCACCACCGAGTACCCGGCCTGCGCCCAGCACGAGGCACTGATCAACGCCGTCTTCACCGGCCGCCGGGTGACCATCCTGTGCCCGTACGACCGCAACCGCCTCGCGCCCGAGGTGCTCGCCGACGCCCACGCCACCCATCCGACGATCGTGGACGCGGGGACCGGGCCCGAGGGGCGGATCAGCGCCGGGTACGACCCCGACGGTGTCGTCGCCCGCCACAACCTGCCGCTGCCCGTCGTCCCGGACGCCCTCGCCTTCCGGTACGACAGCGAGTCCCTGCCGGTGGCCCGGCACACCGTCACCGACGCCGGCGCGCGCCTCGGCCTCACCGGCACCCGCCTGGGCGACCTGGCCCTGGCCACCGCCGAGCTGACCACCAACAGCGTGGTGCACGGGGGCGGGACGGGCGTCGTGCGGGTGTGGGCGGAGGACGGCTATGTGGTGTGCGAGGTGCGCGACGAGGGGCGGCTCACCAACCCGCTCGCCGGCCGGCTGCCCGCCTCCCGGGACCAGCGGGGCGGCCGCGGACTGCTGCTGGTGAACCTGATCGCCGACCTGGTGCGGCTGCACACGGGTGAGACGGGCACGACGGTGCGCTGCTGGTTCGCCGTCTGAGCGCGGGCGTACCCGGCGGGCCGGCCGCCGTCAGTTGCTCAGCGGGTCCAGCACCAGCGGCTCGATCTTGCCCTCCAGCATGGCGCCCAGCCCCTGCACGGCGCACACGTCGGGCCGTTCCGCGATGTGCACCGGCATCCCGGTGGCCTGCCGCAGCATCTGGTCCAGGCCCGGCAGCAGCGCGCTGCCGCCGACCATCATGATGCCGCGGTCGGCGAGGTCGGCCACCAGGTCCGGCGGGCAGTCCCGCAGCACCTTGCCGATGCCGTCGAGCACGGCGGTCAGCGGGGTCTGGATGGCGTCCCGCACGGCGGCGGTGTCCACCTGCACCGAACGCGCCAGACCGGTGGCGACGTCCCGGCCGTGGATCTCCGTGGACGCCGGGCCCTGCGGGGTGAGGCCGTTGCCGGACAGGGCCAGCTGGAGCGGCCGCACCGACTGGCTGGGCAGCACCAGCTCGTGCTCGTGGCGCAGGAGCTGCACGATCGCGTGGTCGACCGCCTCGCCGCCCACCGGGATCCGCTCGGCGGTCACGATCGACCCGAGGGACAGCACCGCGACCTGCGTCGCGGCGGCTCCGCACACCAGGACCATCGTCGCCTCGGGCTGCTCCACGGGCAGTCCGCAGCCCACGGCGGCCGCGATCAGCGTGTCCACCAGCTCCACCCGGCGGGCGCCCAGGCCGACCAGGGTCTCGATGGTGGCCCGCTGTGCCAGCGGGTCCGCGTCGTGCGGGGTGCAGGCGGCGGCCCGCAGCCGGGGCCTGCGGCGCAGACTGCGGCGGATCTTGTCGCCGAGGAGATGGCGGAGCATGCGCTGGGCCATCTCGATGTCGACGACCGTGCCGCCGGAGACCGGCCGCACGACACGGATGTAGTCGGGGGTGCGGCCCGTCATCTTCTCGGCGAACTCGCCGACCGCGATCAGCGCGCCGGTCCGCGTGTTCACGGCGGCGGCGGACGGCTGGTCGACGACGAGCCCGGCGCCCCTGACGTAGACCCGTGTCCTCGCCGCGCCCAGGTCGACGGCGAAATGGCAGCGGCGCAGCTGCTCCAGACTGGCGGTCATGGCAGGTCCTCCCGAGGCACAGACCGTGGGCCGCCGGGCGGCGGGCCTCCCTCGCATCGTGCGCGGGCGGAGGTGGGGCCGCCTGCTGGAGAGGGCCGGGCGAGGCGCCACCGAACGGGTGTTTTCGCCTCCGTACCCGCGTGTGCTCCGCGCCGGGCGGCCGGCAGCGGTCACAGTGCCGAGGCCGCGTCCAGCAGCGGACCCAGCGACGGGACGGTCACCTCGCAGCCCGCCTCCCGCAGTTGCCGCTCGACGGTCGGATTGCGGGCCAGGCCCACGAAACGCAGCCCGAGCCGCCGGGCCGCCGCGGCCTCCGCGGGCGAGGCACCGATCAGCACCCCGGCCTCGACCGGTGCCCCGGCGCGGCGCAGCGCGCGCAGCAGCCGGTCCGGATCGGGCATCAGACGGGCCAGGTCCTCGTCGCGGCCGTGGACGCCGTCCAGCGGCAGCCGGTGCGACTCCAGATAGCGGTGCACGGCCGCCGCGCCGACGTCCGTGACCACGTCCACGCCGCGCCCCGCCGCGCGCAGGGCCCGGATCAGGGGGACGCAGTGGTGGGTGGCGGGCGCGTGCCGCACGGCCGCCAGCTCCACCTCGTCCAGACGGCGGCGCAGCACCGGGCCGAGCCGGTCGTGCGCGAAGGCGCGCAGCACGTCCAGCGGGTGCACGGCCCCCTCCCGCACCGCCTCGACGGCCAGTCGGCGACCGGTCAGCGCGTCCTCGGGATCGCGGTGCTCGCCGACCAGCCGGAGCAGGTCGAGCGCGGCCTCGCGGGCCGCCGCCGCCGAGTACAGCCGGGCGATCGGCCCGTCGAAGCCGATCAGCACGGTCTCGGCGGCGGCGAGCAGTCCCGGCAGCGAGCCGGACTCCGCGGGCCGGGCCGGTGCCGCCGCCCGCTCCGGCGCCAGCCGCACCGAGCACGTCACCGCCAGTCCCGGCAGCGGCCGCCCGAGCGGCTTCGCGTTCACCGCGCGCTCGGCACCGGCCGCCCGGCGCAGCGGATGCCGGCGGGTGATCGCCGCCGCATGGTCGCGCACCCGCGCCAGCAGCGCCTCGGCGACGCCGGTCAGCCCCGCGCGGACGAAGGCGACCGGGTCGGCCACCCGCCAGGACAGATCCACGGCGGCGCTGAAGTCGCCCTTGCCGGAACTGGGCAGGACCAGCTCGCCGTGCGCCTGATGAGTGGTCAGGTCGACCTCGTAGTACGTCGCCACCCGCGGCCGGTTCCCGCCGTACGGGATGGCCACCGCCGGGTCGAGCAGGGTCGGCGGGCCGTCGGCGGCCAGGTGCACGACGGCGGTGCGGCCGGGGGCGGGGATGCCGAGGTCGCGCGGATCGGGGGTGGTGAACGGCCCGCGCACCAGGTCCCGCTCCTCGTCGTCGGGAGGCGACAGCCGGCAGTGCCAGGCGACGGGCGCGGCATCCGGCGCGGGCCCGAAGAGCGGGTGGAAGCGTTCCCGGCGCAGGGCCGCGGAACTGCCCGCGTACTCCTCGTACAGCGCGGGCGGTACGGCGACGAGGACGGCGGCGGCCGGTCGCTCCGGGACGGCCGCGCCGCGGAACGCCACCCGCAGGCGCGGCGGGTCGCGCAGTTCGGCGAAGGCGCCGGGCAGCGTGCGCAGGACGGCGACCAGGACCGGCAGGAGGTAGGCGGCGGGGTCGGCGCGCACCAGGTAGCCGTCGGCGCGGGCGATCACCTCGTACTGGTGCCGGGCGAGGGAGCCGCGGGTCAGGATGTCGTGCACGGCGACCTCCAGGGCGACGCGGGCCTCGGGGCGGCCGGTGAGGTCACCGGCGGTGAAGGCGATCGTGGCGGGTTCGGGTGCGGGCGTGGGCTCGGGTGCGCGCTCGGGTGTGCGCTCGGGTGCGGAGGTGAGCGCGGGTGTCGGCTCGGGTGCGGGTGCGGCTGCGGGTTCCGGTGCGGCGAGCAGGTCCAGCAAGGTGCGGCGCAGCGTGCGGAGTTCGGCGCGGACGGCCCGGGCGGCCGGTCCTGGCACGTCCTTCAGCGGCTCGCCCCGCCACAGCTCCAGCGCGGCCCGCGCCCGCTCCCGGGCGCGACGGAGGTCGCCGGCGCCGTGGGCGTCGCCGGCCTCGTCGGCCAGCCGCCGGAAGCGGAGCACGTCGACGTCGTCGGCGTCGACGTCCAGGACCCAGCCGCCGTCGGCGCGCGCGAGCCGCGGGCCGAGGTCCGGCAGCAGCCGTTCGGCGTGGACGTCCGCGAGCTCGTGCGCCTGCTGCTGGAAGAAGGCCCCCTCCCACAGCCCGCCGGCCACCTCGCGCAGTGCGACGGGGCGGCCGGGGCGGAGCGCCAGCAGGGCGAGCACGCCCTGCTCCTCGCCGTCCACGGCGACCCGGCGGCGGCCGCGGGTGACCAGCAGCGGGCCGAGGAGGGACACCGTGAGAGTGCCGTCCTGCCGCTCGGCCAGGTGACGCAGCCGGTCCGCGCCGCGCTCCTGGGTCTCGGGGAGGGCGGAGGCGAGTTCCGTGACCGCGGTGTCCAGCTCGTCGGCGAGCGGGGCGGAGAGCTGCTCGCGCCGGTACAGCGAGGAGGTGATGACTCCCAGGGAGCGCAGGTCCTCCGCCCGGCTCCCGGTACCGACGGAGAGGCCGTCGAGACAGGTGAGCACCGGACCGCGCGCGGTGAGGAGAATCTGCGAGGCGTCGAGCCCCCCGTGCGGGCGGCCGTGCGCGTGCAGGGCGTCGAGGGCTTCGACGAGCGGCGGCAGCAGCGCGGTGAGCCGGGCCGCCGACAGACCGCCCGGGTCGCGCTCGGCCAGGTCCGGCAGCGGGAGCCCGTCGACGTACTCCCGTACGAGATAGGTGAATCCGTCCGCGACGCCGTAGTCCTGGACCGCCGCGATCCCGGGGTGGCGGACCGCCGTGAGTCTCCGGGCCACCTCGGTGAAGTCCTCGCGGTCCCAGATCAGCGGGCTGTGGCGGCGCACCAGGACCCGCTCGTCGTCCTTGCGGACGTCCTCGGCGAGCCAGTTCGCGCCCGCCGTCCCCACCCTCTCGAGCAGCCGGTACCGCCCGGCGAACAGCTCCCCGGCCGGCCGGCCGGCCAGCCGCCGTACGCTCTCCGCGCTGACCGCGGCGAACGCCTCGCCGTCCACAGCGGCCTCGGTGCCCCGCGCGGACGGGGTCGCCGCGCGGAACTCGCCCGGCGCCCGGCCCGCCGCCGTGTCGATCAGCGCGCCGACGCGCGTCACGAGTTCGGTGGTGCGGCCCCGGGCCGTGCGCGGCACGCTGCGCAGCAGCAGTTCGGCGACGCCGGGGCGGAAGCGGTAGCTGCCGGGCGGGCCGGGCGCGGTGGTGAGCATGCCGCTGAGGATCACCTCGGCCAGGTGCTGGGGCCGCGGCCGCGGTTCGACGGCGGCCTGGACCAGCCGCATCACGGGCAGGTCCGGGCGGCCCACGGCCAGGTGACCGGCGAGGCGGAACGCCTCCGGGGAGGCCGTCTCCCGGAAACGCAGGACCAGTTCCTCCGGCGAGAGCCGCGCGACGTCCGTGCGGTCGTCGGCGTCGGCCGGCAGCGGACGGCCGAGCACGCCGACGGCGGCCGGGACCTCGCGGCGGCCCGGCGCGGTGAGCAGCGCCGCCCAGTTCGCCAGCCAGCGCGGTGCCGGCTCCAGCACCGGCAGCACGAGCGACCGTCCGGCGGCGCGCGGGTCCGGGGTCTCGTACGGCGTGAACGTCAGCGCCGCCGCGGGGGCCGCCGGATGCGGTGCGGACAGCCGGCCCGCCACCGTGGGCAGCGCGGTGTCCCGCCACAGGTGCTCCGGCAGGGGCTGGACGACGGCCAGGGGCATCCGGCGCGCCCAGCCGCGCAGGGTGGTGTGCCAGCGGGTGCCGGCGGGACCCTCCCGCCACTGCGGGCCCATGCAGTCGCTGATCAGCAGGGTGACCGTGCGGCCGTCGGCGGGGCCCTGCGCGGCCTGACCGCGGACCGTGCCGTCGGGTCCGGCGCGGTACAGGGACACCGTGCGGAAGAGCCCCGACCGGGCCAGCGCGGTGTGCAGTTCGCGGACCAGGGGCCGCCAGACCGGCATCGTGGGCCCGGCGTCGTGGACCAGGTTCAGGCGCAGCCAGCGCTCCCGGACCGGGCGCAGCACCGGCAGCCACCACTCGGGGGCGGCGCCCAGCCGGGCGATGCGGTCGGCGGTCGCCCGCTCGTCCGGTTCCCGGCCGGTGGGCGAGTCGACCCGGCGGCCCAGCGGGCGCAGGGCGCGTTGCAGGGGCAGCGGGTGGGGCAGCATCGGCGGTGCGGGCGCCAGCAGCGAGGTGTGCGGCGCGGTCGCGGTGCCGGGCGCCGGTTCGGGGGCGGGCAGATGCAGCGGGGCACGGCCGGCTTCGGCCTCGGCGCCGGGCGCGGGGTCCGCCGCGGGCGCCGGGTCCGCGGCCGGTCGCGGTGCCGGGTGGTCGGGCGGCCGGGGCGGTGACGGCGGTCGCTCCGGCCGCTCGGCGGGCGGCGGGGGCGGGTGCGGTCCGCGGTGGTCCGGGTCCGTCATGTGCCGGGCCAGCCAGAGCAGTTCGGCCAGTTCCAGCGGTGCCGGGCGGGGGCCGCCGGACGCCTCGGCCAGCACGTCGGCCAGGCGGGCCACGGCTGCCGGGAGTTCCGACGGCTCAGAAGACATCGCTCTGCGGACCCTGGCCCAGGTGCGGCATCAGCCGTTCCGCCAGCGCGTCCAGGGACGAGGCGTCCAGATCGGCGGTGCGGGACAGGTAGATGGCGTTCAGCAGCTGGTCGGTGGCCAGGTCGCCGACGCTCGCCCGGGACAGGAAGCGTTCGATGAGACGCTGGGCGGGACCGTCGGGCTCGCCCAGGTGGGCGCGGACGATCTCCGTGAGGTGCCGGTCGTCGGGCTGCCGCAGCTCCAGGGTGACGCACCGGCGCAGGAAGGCGGGCGGGAACTCGCGTTCGCCGTTGCTGGTGAGGACGACGAACGGGAAGGCCCGGCAGCGGACCCGGCCGCGCTCCACCGGCACCCGCTCGTCGGTGCCGTCGGCCATCACCTCGGCCCGGCCCGCCGGTGTGTCCCGGGCGGTGCGCACCAGTTCGGGGATCTCGTACTGGCCCTCCTCCAGGACGTTCAGCAGGTCGTTGGGCAGGTCGAGGTCGCTCTTGTCGATCTCGTCGATGAGCAGGGCGCGGGGGCGGGCGTAGGGGAGCAGGGCGGTGCCGAGCGGGCCGAGCCGCAGGTGGTTCTCGATGCCGGCGTCCGCCTGCGGTGCCTGCCGGGCCGCGTACAGGCGGGAGAGCGGGTCGTACTGGTAGAGGCCGTCGTTCAGGGTGCTGCGGCTGGTGATGTTCCAGCGCAGCACCGGGCCGAGCCGCAGCTCCCGGGCCACCGCGTACGCCAGCGAGGACTTCCCGGTGCCGGGCGGGCCGGTGACCAGCAGCGGGCGGCGCAGGTAGAGGGCCGCGTTGACCAGCTGCACCGCCTCCTCGGTGGCCCGGTAGGTCGCGGCGCGGTGCGCGCGGTCGGGCGAGACGGCGGCGGTGTCGGCGGACTCGTCCGGGACCCGCAGCACCGGCCCGCCGTCGAAGGCACGCCACGGCGGGGGCGGCGGCAGCCGGTCGACGCCGTCGTGCGGCTTCTCGGTACCGGTGTAGACGGGCCACAGGGGCATGGGCGCTTCTTCTCCGATGGTCATACGTGTTGTCGTACGTGCTGTCGTGCGGGCGGTTCAGGCGACGGGTGAGCGCAGGCTCGCGGCGGGCTCGGGGAAGCAGCGCGGGTCGTCCCACAGCAGCTGGAGGTCCGCCGCCCAGTGCTCCTCCGGCTCGTCGGCGGCGTCCGCCGTCAGCCGCAGTTCCTGGAGGTGCCGGGGGAGTTCGAGGGGCGGTACGCCGGTGAGGGACTCGGTCAGCCGGTCCAGGAACGCGGTGCCGGAGCACGGGTCGCAGGTCCCCGGGCCGGGGCAGCCGGTGCGGCGCCACAGCAGCACCGGCACCGGGACGGTGAGCGAGACCACGAAGTGCTCCCCGGCCGCCGTGGGCGGGGACGCGAAGCCCGCGAGCGGGGCGTCAGCGTCCCACAGCCGCTTGCGCAGCCCGGCCGGGCGCTCGGGAGTGCCGCACTCGACGCGGTGCACGGCGGCGCTCGGGGACGCGTCGAGCTTCTGCCACCTCTTGTGCAGCTGGTGGCGCAGCCGGCCCTTGCGGTACCGGGCCCGGTCGGTGACCACGAGCGGGTAGGCGCAGCCCAGCGGAGTGCTGTCGTCCGGGCTGCACTCCCAGCGGGCCACCGGCTCGTTCAGCCAGGCGCGGGGCAGTACGAACGTCACCAGTTCCTCTGCGTCGGGCGAGAGCTGGGCCACGGCCTCGTCGAGGCGCTGCTGGACGTAGGACCGCACCGCGGTGTGCGGCAGCCGGCCGGCCGCGACGGGCCGCCGCCGGCCGTCGCGGTACGCGGACACCTCGACGGTGACCTGGTCGGCCCCGGCGCCGCTGTGGTCGATGTCGACCACCACCGGCGACCAGGCCGGCGGCCGCGGGGCGGGCGCGCGGGGCGCCGGCGCCCCCCCGCGCGGGGACGCCCCG